>NZ_JBIDBD010000002.1:342953-689059 GCF_043202815.1 Streptomyces sp. NPDC048111 | reverse complement strand
CCGGGCGGGGGCGCGGGCCCCCCACCCCCCGCTCTCAGGTCCCTGCGCCCCCCCGCCGCCCCCCGCCTGCACCCCCGCAACGACCGCGGCGCCCCGGTGGGGCGAGCCACCCCCCACCCCCACCACCCAGGGGCCCCGGCACGCCCCCCGGGGCCGGCCTGATCGCGCTCTCAAGCCCACCCCGGGGCCACCCGCCGCCGGGAGCGTCCCCCTTCCGGCCTGGGTGATCACGCTCTCAGCGACCCAAGGCCGCCCGCCCATCAGAAGCGACCACCCCCAGGGCCCCGTCGCCCCAGGGCCCCGGCGCCCCGGGGCCCGAGGCCGGGCCGGCCCCGGCAGCGCTCTCAGGCCCCCCGCGGCACCCCCGACGGCCGTCCGCGTCCGCGGGTCAGGGTGTAGCCGCCGATGCCCGCGAGGGCGGCGAGCAGGCCGCCGGCCGCGGTCCACAGCCAGCGGTCGGTCCACCAGCCCGAGGCCCAGCCGTCCTCCGGCGCGACCGCCGACTTGGCGCCGAGCGGAGTGGCGAGCCTGCCGTCCACCGCGTGGGCGCCGCCGGTGTCGGCCATGACCGGTTCGACCTCCGCCTTGAACGGCAGGCCCCGGTCCGTCTCGGGCAGGGACACCGCCGTCAGCCGGATGTAATAGGTACCGGGCAGCGGGTCGGTGGACCAGGTGTCGGCCCAGGCGACGGTCGGCCGCAGGGTGCAGGACAGCTCGATGGTGCCAGTGTCCTGTGCCGCGGACCGCGACTGCATCCCGTACATGCAGGGCTGGCGGCGGCGCAGCCCGTCGTATACGTCGATGCGCCATGTGGACGCCCCGTGCCGGGACGCGGCCTCGGGGAGCGTGATCCTGGCGTTGACGGTGGGGCGCTGCCCGGCGTCGGCGGGGAACATCCAGTACAGGTAGTCGCCGCTCGACGCGGACGCCGTGGCCTGCTGGCCCTGCCGCACGGCGACGGCGGTACGGAAGGCGGTACCCGCCTCGGTGGGCGCGGCGTCGCTCTTCGACGCGGAGGGGCTCGGCTTGGGCGTGTCGGCGAGCGCGGGCGACGCCCCGCCGAACAGAGCCGCGCCCGCGAGCGCGACGACCGCCAACTTCCTTACAGATCGCATCAGTCGGCTCCCGGGGCGAGGTGTGGTGGTGGGCATCAGTTGGTCCGCCAGACCGCGATGCGCCAGCGCGAGATCCAGCCCCAGACCAGGCCCGCGACGAGCCCCGCGAGGGTGAGCGCGCCGAGCAGCCACCAGCCGCGGCCGAGGCCGAAGGCCGCGACGTCGGAGGCCTGGTGCGGGCCGTCCACCACGTCGATGGCGAGCTCGACCGGGAGCCCGGGGTCGGTCTTGACGCCGGGCGCGGCCGAGAAGGAGTTGGAGACCTGGAGGCAGACGGTCTCCGGGGTCTTGTCGTCCGCGTCGTCGGCGGGGGCCTTGGGGTAGCGGAGCCCGGTGGAGATCAGGTCCGTACGTCCGTCGCCGGCCTCCGAGCCGCGGACGATCTCGCGTCCGTGCGCGGTGAGCGCTCTCAGCAGTACGCCGTAGTCCGGGTTCGTCTGGCGGTCCAGGCCGATGCTGGCGGAGGCGCGCAGCTCCTGGCCGGGCAGTACGTTCACCTTGTAGGAGCGGTGCTCGGCGAACTTCTCGCGGTCCGTGTACAGGCCGGGCTTCAGCTCGGGAGCGCTCTCACAGCTCGCGGCGCCCTGGGTGGCGACGGGTACCGCGACCGGGTCGGCCGCCCGGTCCACCAACTGCTTGACCTTGCCGGAGAGTTGGTCGGTGTGCTGGACCGAGGTGTACGTGCCGCCGGTCGCCTCGGCGATGCAGGTGAGCTGTGCGCGGGTCTTGGCGTCCGGGATCAGGCCGAGCGTGTCGATGGTGAGGTGAATGCCCTGGGCCGCGATGTCGCGGGCCACCTCGCACGGGTCGAGGGGCTGGCAGGTGTCCTCGCCGTCGGTGATGAGCACGATCCGGCGGGTTGCGTCACCCCCCTTGAGATCCTCGGCCGCGCCCTGCAGCGCGGGGCCGATCGGGGTCCAGCCGGTGGGCACGAGGGTGGCGACGGCGGTCTTGGCCTCGGTGCGGTTCAGCGGTCCGACCGGGTAGAGGGCGCGGGTGTCCTTGCAGCCCACCTTGCGGTCGTTGCCCGGGTAGTTGGCGCCGAGCGTCCGTATGCCGAGCTGTACCTCCTGCGGGACCGCGTCGAGGACTTCGTTGAACGCCTGCTTCGCGGCGGCCATCCGCGACTTGCCGTCGATGTCCGCGGTCCGCATCGACCCCGATACGTCGAGGACGAGGTCGACCTTGGGCGCGGGGGCCTGCTCGGACTGCCCGTCGGGCCCGGGGGCCGCGGCGGCCGTGTCCGCGGCCGGGAGGATGCCGGTGGCGAAAGTGGCGACCAGCGCGCACACTCCGGCCGCCAGCCGTTTTCTGGTGATCATCGCCGGATCCTATGGAAGCATCGATACGCGCCCCAAATCGTCGGCGCGGGCAGTGCGTTCGCTCAGGCAGGCTATGGGGTCTTCTGCGGGCTTTGCACCAGGGCGAGTTCACGGTCCGTCAGCGGAGGTCCCGTCAGGCGGGGTCTGCCCGGTCCGGCGAGCGCGGCGAACAGTACGCGCGGGTGCACCAGTCCGGCTGCCGGTCCTGAGAGCGTCATCACCTCGGTGAGCGCGGTGGCCACCGTGTAGTTCCCGGTGGAGGTCAGCATGAGCCGGTTCACATAGCGCGAGAGCAGGCGTTCGGCGGGCCCAGGGGCGCGGCTCGCGGCGCCCGGGTAGAAGGCGTCCTGCCCCGCGGAGAGCGTCCACGCCATGGCGACCGGACGGGCCACCGCCCGCTGGATCCGCCGGGCCAGGCCGGGTGAGGTCAAGCCCCGCTCGTCGAGGACGCCGCGCAGGGCGAGCGCGCTGAGCGCGGCCACCGACATGCCGTGCCCGTACACGGGGTTGGAGACGGCGACCGCGTCCCCGATGGCGGTGAAGCCCTCGGGCCAGCGGGCGACGCGTTCGAAGTAGCGGCGCCGGTTGGCGGTGTTGGCGTAGGTGCTCACGTCACTCAACGGGGCTGCTTCGGCGAGGAGTTCGGCCACCACCTCGTGCCCGGCGGTCCGGGCGAAGGGGAGGAAGGCCTCGGTGTCGGCCGTGGGACGCCCGCCGCGCATGCCGGAGAGCGTGATCAGCCACTGGCCGTCCTCGATCGGCAGCAGGACGGCGGTGCGCCGTCCGGTCGGCGCGCCCACATCGGTCTGCAGGCTCACCACGGGGAAGGGGTGCTCGCCGGCCGGAGAGCGGTAGCGGCGGCTCGCGTAGACCGTGCCGGCGTCGACCACCTCCTCCTTCGCGGCGGGTACGCCCAGGTCGGTGAGCCAGCGCTGGGCGTGCGAGCCCCGGCCCGCGGCGTCGACCACGAGATCGGCCTCGATCACCCGCTCCGCTCCGTCCTCCCCGCGCACCCGTACGCCGGTGACCCGGCCCGCGGTGCCGGTCAGGCGGAGCACCTTGGTGCGCTGGAGCACGCGCACGGACGGATCGGCGGTGACCCGCTCGCGCACCACCCAGTCCAGGAGGTCGCGGCCGCAGGAGATGAGGTAGTGGGTGTCGCGCCAGCGCCGGTACCAGCCCTGCGGAGACAGGCCGACCATCCCCGAGGTCAGCGGTATCCGCCGGGCCCCGAACGCCAGCCAGCTCTCCAGCACCCCGGGGACAAGCCGCTCCATCGCCTCGGCCCCGCCGCACCAGAGCATGTGGCCGTGCCGTGCCTGGGGGAGCCCCCTGCGGGGCTCCGCGCCCGCCGGCAGGACGTCCTGCTCGACCACGGTGATCTCGTCGCAGTGCCCGCGGAGCGCGGCCGCGGCCAGCATGCCCGCGAGGCCGCCGCCGATCACGACCGCCCGCGCCGTCGGCGAAGACGCCGCACCCACTCCGCGCGAGGACGCGGTGGACGCCGCGCCCGGTCCTGGCGAGGAGGCGGAGGGCGCCTCGTCCGGTCTGTGGGAGGACGCCTCGTCCGATGGGTTCATGGCTGCTTGCTTCCCGCCCATGCCGGATCGCGGCGGGCTGCTTCGACGATGGGGGAGGTGCGGAACGCCTCGGACACCAGCACCAGATCCCGGGCCCGTTCGATGGCGGTCGGCGCTTCGGGCGGCTCACCGGCGAGGGCCAGGCCCTGCGGGTCGTGCGACCGTGCGGTGAGGGCGGCGGCGATCATGGCGGCGTCCGCGACGGCCTTGGCCCGCCGGGGGTCGGCTCCGGTCTCGTACGCCGCGGACTTGGCGGCGTCGTGGAGGGCGAGGTCGAAGTACGGGGCGAGCGAGAGGAATCCGTCGAGGATGCCTGCCTCCCGGTAGGTCAGCCGCAGCTCCGCCGACGACCACCACGCCATCCCGACCGAACCGCCCGCGACCGTGGGACCGGCACGCAGGGCCCGCCACAGGGGCCCGAGCCGGCGGTAGGCGGACCAGGACTGCCAGGTGTGCGAGAGCCTCGGCCCGACCAGCGGCACGATGAAGCCCGCGGCCACCAGGAGCGCGGAGACGGAGGCGACGGGAGGGGCCGCGTCGGTGCTGAGCCCGTCCCAGTCGTGGCCCGCCCAACGGGCGCCCACCGCCAGGAACTTGAGGACGTCGAAGACGAGGTTGAGGAGGTAGCCGCTCACGATGAGCACCAGGCCGGTCCGCAGCCAGCCGTGCACCCGGACCGACCACTTCCAGCACAGTACGGTCGTGACCAGCGACGCGATGCAGTGCGCGACGAGGTAGAGGGCGATCATCTCGCGGATGTACGGCGTGTTCGCGTAGTGCGTGTCCAGGTCGCGCAGGCGCTCCTCGGAGGCGTCGCCGATGCCGAACAGGGTGAACAGCGCGACGATGACCAGGGCATAGGCGGCCACGCACCGCAGGCCGGCTCGCCGGGCCGCCTCCGCCGGGCCGCCGCGCCAGTTGATGATCATGACGAGACAGGCGGCGTTGTACGCCGTGAGAATCGAATAGACGAGCGGGGCCGAGAAGTTGGGTATGCCGGTGACGCGGTTGACCAGGGCGATGGTCGTCGGCGCGGCGAAGAAGAGCACCGAACTCGCCACGATCAGAAGTGCGTTGACGGTGCGCAGCAGCGGGTCCCGCCAGGTCCGGCGCATGCCGGGCACCCGGCAGGCGAACCCGATGGCGAGCAGCACGGCCGGGACGTAGTAACCCAGGTCCTTCACGCGTCAGCCCTGGGGCCGGCGATAGCCCAGGGAGGCTTCGATGCGGCCGGCGAGGGCATCGCGGTGCGCCGGGACGTACGCGCCCGAATCGGGCAGCCAGGGACGGCACTTGCTGCCGAGCAGCAGTCCGAAGCTCTCCGCCTCGGACTCCTCCGCCAGGTGCGAGCGTGTCCGCGCCGCCACCTTGCGCACGGCCGCCCCGAGGTCGCCCTCGGCGGTCAGCAGCCGTGCGGCGACGGCCGCTCCGGCGACGTGGTGGCTGCCGTGCCCGGCGTCCATGTGCCACAACTCGTGTCCCAGGATGACCAGTTGGTGGTCAGGGGTTGTACGCTCCTCCACCACGACGAGGTCGCGGTCGGCCATGTCGAGCCAGAGTCCGCTCGCGGTGCCGGGCGGGAAGGCCGCCATGCGGAAGTCGACGGGACGGCCCCGGCGCTTGCTCATGCCCTCGCACAGAGCGGCGTACAACGCGGTCGGCTCCGCCGGAGCGGGGATGTTGATGCCCGCGACCAGCTCGCCGCACAGCCGGCGCATCTCCTTGCCTATGCCCACCGTTCTCCCCGCCAGCCGTTCATGGAGCAGCACTTCGTCGAGCAGCCCGTCTCTGTGCAGCCTGCCGAGCCGTACGCGTTTGATCCAGTCAACATTGAGCCGGAGTTCGTTGAACTCGGCACCATGTCGAGGCCGGAAATGAACGGACGGCGACGTCCGGGCAGGCCAATGGGTGCGGCGCGGTGCCGCCACCGGGTCGTGCGGTTCATCTCAGGACTCCGACCGCTTCACGCTCTCCAGGAGCATGTCGAGCCACTCGGTGACCTTGTCGCGGTGCTTGTCCGTGGGCAGCTGTGCGGCCCGCCAGGCGATGCCGCGCACCCCGTGGTCCTGGAGCAGCCGCTCCAGCGCGTCACCGCCCGGCGCCCCCGCGAGCTCCACCTCCCGCTCGCGGCCCGCGAGTTGCTGGAGCAACTCCTGTTCGGTGCGCAGGAGCGCGCCGCCGAGCGCGTCGGTGTCGTCGGCCGTCAGGAAGCCCGCGTGGACTCCGAAGAAGCGCTGGATCGCGTCGCAGTGTTCCATCGTCGGACGCCGGTCGCCGTTGATGAGGGCGCCCGCCTGCTGGCGTGACATGCCCGCGCCGTCGGCGATCTCCTGCTGGGTGTGCGGGCGCCCGTTGGGCTTGCGGCGCGTGCTGCGCAGCAGGCTGAACCGTTGCAGGAAGCGTGCCTGCAGATCGGGTTCGCCGGCCGGCCGTCCTTCGAGCAGAGCGCCCACGACATCGGCCGGAACGCCCGATGCCTCGGAGAGCCGGTGGACGTCGAACACGTCCGCCTGGCTCGCCCCGAGTTTTGCGGCGAGCTCGGCCACACGGGCGACGACGGCCGCGAGGGGGCCCGTGGCCGCCGGTCCCGGAACCAAGAAGCCGTCCGTCACCAGTGGTTCTCCTAGATCATGCGAGGTCGGTGGGCACAACAGTGGATGCTCCGGAGATTAGCGGGTCCCGGCAACAACAACCAGAACTTGCCACAGTTGTGGCGCAATCAAAGCTTCGGGGGGCCGGAATGCCACGATGCTTGACATCATTGTGTCGGCGGCATCAGGATCGCCACGCGGTGTGAAGATCGCCCTCCGAGCCCCGGGCGGGCCCGAAGGCCGGCCGCCGCACCCGCGGGCCAGCAAGAGGAGTCGCGTACTCGATGGCGGAAGAATCGGTGGCGAAGGATTCGGTGACCAAGGTTCCGGCAGTGCACGCCCCTGTGGTGGGGCGTCCGTTCGCCCTGGTCCAGGAGCGGCCCGGACAGCAGACGGCCGCGCAGGAGAACGCCGCCGACGACACGACGACGGCGAGAACTCCTGCGCCCGGACTCCCGGACGACCCCGAACTCCGGGCCTACGTCCACGACTACTTCGCGATGACGGACGCGCTGCCCTTCCCGTCCGTGGTCCTCGACCCGGGCTGGGGGGTGGCCCACGCCAACCCGGCGTACGACGCGCTCTTCGGCGCCGTCGGACCCCACCCCACCGCCATGCCGAGCGCCAACTTCCTGCGCTTCGTGCTGTTCCACCCGGACGCGGCCAGTGTGCTCGCCGACCACGAAACGGCCTGGTGCCTGCCGATGCTGGCCCAGTTCGCCGAGGCGTTCGCCGACGACGAGAGCGCTCCGGGGCTGCGGGACATCCGGCACGACATCGCCGACGACCCGATCATGGACGCCGCCTTCCGCCTCGGGCTTCCCCACTGGGTCCAAGCGGTCGGCGACGCCGCCGTCCACCACGACGGAGCGGTACGCCACGTACGCCACCCCGACCCGGAACGCGGCCGCACCAGCTGCCGCCTGATCAGCGAAACCCCGCGCACCCTGCGGGAGTTCGGACTGCGCAGGCTGACCCTGGTGCTGCGCGAGACAGAGCCTGCGCCCACCCGGCGAGGCCGCGCCCACCTGAGCGTGGTGCCTGCGCGCTAGGGCGGCGTGTTGGGGACGCTCGGACGGCGCGTGGTTGCGGGCGGGGCCGACGCCGGGGGCGGAGGGTACCTCGGCATGTGGTTGCTGCGGGCGCCGCCTGCCGCGCGTGTGGCTGAGGCCGGCGCCGATTGCCACAACTGTGGCTGACGCCGGTGCCGTCGGCCGCGCTTGTGGCTGATGCCGGTGCCGCTGGGGTCTCCGGGCACGGCCGGCCCGCATCCTGGACCCCGGCCACGGCCCGGGCGCCCATTGGCCATGGCCGTGGAAACGGTCGCGGCTCGGGCCACCTGCCATGACCACGGCCGTCGCTCGCGCGAGCACCCCCCCCGCCCGCACCGAATGCTTTCAGCCAATTGCGCGCGAACTCGGGCCGCCGTTGCGGAGGTTGCCGCATCCACTGTTGCTAGCGTGGCCGCGGCAGACGCGGGCGGTGGGCGAAATCGGGGGCGGACATGCTGGATCCCACATCGACGGCGGCCGTCGCCGCGGTCCTGGGCGCGGTCGGTGCGGGCCTCGCCAACGAGGCGGGCAAGGCGGCCTGGGAGAGTGCGGGCGGTCTGGTCCGCCGCATCGTCGGCCGGGAGGTGCGCGCCCCGCGAAGCCCCGCCGAACTGGACGGCATCGCCCAGCAGGTGCACGACGCCGTACGCCATGATCCCGCTCTCGCCCGGGCCTGGACGGCGTTCGCTCGCAGCGCCCCGACCCCCGGCGGGCCCAGCCGGGCACCCGCACTGCACGCCTCCACCCGCTTCTTCACCGACCGCGACGCCGAACGCAAGGCCCTGAGCCGCGAAGCCTCCCGCAGGGCGGACGGCAGACCTCGCGTCGCCGTGCTGCACGGTCCCCAGGGTATCGGCACCAGCGCCCTCGCCCTCCACTGGGGCTGCGCCGAGCTGCGCCGCTTTCCCGACGGCCAGCTGTACGCGGATCTGCGCGGCTCCACTGCCGGCGCCGCCTCGGGAGCCGACCCGACGGCCGTACTGCGTGTGCTGCTAAGGCAGTTGGGGATTCCGGCGGAGGAGATCCCGCCCGGCCGCGACGACCGGCAGACGCTGCTGCGCGCCTGCACGGCGGAGCGCCGCATGCTGATCGTCCTCGACCACGCCAGGTCCGCCGCGCAGATCCTGCCCGTCCTCACCTCCGCGCCCGGCGTGTTCGTCATCGTGGCGGCCCGCCATCCGCTCCCCGGTCTCGACGCGGTCGGCATCCCGGTGGGACCGCTCTCCGACAAGGACGCCCGGCGGCTGCTCGCCGAGGTGGCCAAGGCGGGCAACATACCGCTGGACCGGGCCGCCCTGCCCGCCGTGCTGGCCCGCTGCGCGGGATCCCCGTTCGCCCTGCGCGCGGCAGCGGCTCGCCTCACGGCGCGGCACTGGCAGCAGGAGGGGCACCTGGGCGACGACGCCGCACGCACCGCCGTGGCCGACAGCGTCGCAGCCCTCGCCCCGGACGCGGCACGGGCCCTGAGGCTCCTCGCCCAGCGGGACTGGCCGGCGTTCGCAGCGCCCATGACCGCAGCCGTGCTCGGCATCGACGAGCGTTCGGCCGTGGACGTGTTGCATACGCTTGCCGCCGCCCGACTGCTTGAGAGCGCTCCCAGCGACGCATACGCCATCGCGGGCGCCGACGCTGGTGTGGGAGGCGGCGCTGGGGGCGGGGCTGGTGCTGCGGGCAGTGATAGGGGTGAGGGCGGGGCTAATGGACACGACGGTGCGAGCGGCGGGCACACCCCGCACGCCGACCGTGCCGCATACGGCATGAGACCGCTGATCCGGGAGTACGCCGCCGCAGAGGCGCTGCGTGAGGACGGGCTCGAGGAGGCGGACGAAGCGGTGCGGCGGGCGATCCGCTGGTGCGTCGATTTCGCGGAGTCGGCGGGCAGAGCCGCCCTCAGCCAGGGCTGGCGTCTGGGGGAAGGGGCCAGCTCGGGCCAGGGGGCCGTGCGGTACGCGGACCCGGGCCAGGCACTCGCCGCACTCCGGCGCGAGCTGGGCAACCTGCTCCAAGCCGTCTTCGCCGCCGAGGAGTTGGGGGACACGGACGCGGTCTTCCGGTTGAACCAGGCCCTGTGGCCGGTGCAGCTGAAGATGGGCTGCCATGACGAACTGCTTCCGGCCCTGCGCGCCGGCGTCCGGGCCACCGAGGCCGGTGCCCCCGACTCGCGTGAAGCCGCGCGTATGCACACCCTGCTCGGCCTCAACCTGATGGAACTGCGCCAGTGGTCCGACGCCGAGACCGCTTTCACGGAAGCCGCCCGTGTCGAACGGGCCGCAGGCCACATCCGAGGTCACGCCACCGCCGTCGAATCCCTCGGACTGCTGCGGTTGCGCGAGTGGCGCTTTGCGGAGGCATACGACTGCTTCGAGGCGGCGGACCGCATTCTCGACGGCGTCTCGGAGGACGGCGAGGGAGGACGCGATGTGCCGCGCGCCCGGGCGCTCCTGGAGCGCCATCGCGGGCGCGCGCTGCGCGGACTGGGCCGGTGGGTGGAAGCGGAGAGTCGCCTTGAGAGCGCTCTCGCGTTCTTCCGGGCGACCCGCGAGCCCTACAACACGGCGCGTACGCTCACCGACCTCGCCGAGACCTTCGAAGCGAGCGGCCGCGCGTCGGCCGCGCTATCGCTGCTCGACGAGGCGGCCACGGCCCTGACCGATGAGCAGGCCCACTACCCCCTGATGCACGTGAGAGCGCTTCGCGAACGCTGCGAGGGCGAAGCGCGGACCGGAGCCTGAGGCGGCTTGACTGCCCACGTGGGCGAGTGGTGCTGAAGCGGGCCCCGCGCCTTTGGGCGGGCTGACGGGCGCCGGGGTGCTTGGCCAGGCAGGTGCGGCTGAGTTCGGCGGGCTCCGGGCCGGGCCCGCTCGGGCCGGCGGCTCTGGCTCAGCGTGGACGACGCTGGGCGTGGCCGGGGTCGCGCTCGGCCTGCGGCGGTGCTGGCGACCGGCTGGCGTCGACAGGCATTGGTCGTCGAATGAGAGCGCTCTCTTCCTGTAATCCGGGGCACTAAGTCCGCAGCGCGAAGTCCGCAGCGCGAAGTCCGCAGCGCGAAGTCCGCGGCATGAAGTCCGCGGTAGTGAGGGAGCGCGATGGCGAGCCGTGCCGGGAAGAGCTTGGCAGGAAAGCTCGGGCCCGAAACCCGGACCAGGCAAGGTGCCTCAGGAAGGCGGTGTTCGCTCCAACCCGCGCAGGAGCAGCGCGACCATGCGGCGCGGGTCGTAGCGAGGGTCGCTGTCCCGGCCGATGCAGAGGTTGCCGATGCCGCGCATCAGCTCGTACGCCTGAGTACCCGGCGCGATCTCCCCGGCCTCCACCGCAGCGTCGAGCAAGCGGGCGCAAACGGGTACCAGCCGCTCCTGGAAGTAGGCGAGCAGCGCGTCGAAGCCGCTGCTGTCCGACTGCATCGCCTTGGCGAGCCCGTGCTTGGTTACCAGGAAGTCGACAAAGAGATCGACCCACTGGCGAAGGGCTGTGAAGGGGGAGTCGCCCTCGGCGAGTAGGCGCGGCCCGGCTTCGGCGCACGCGTCGACCTGGTGGCGGTACACGGCGACGACCAGATCGGCGCGCGTTGGGAAGTGGCGGTAGATCGTGCCCATCCCGACGCCGGCCCGAGCCGCGATCTCACGGATCGGCGCGTCGACTCCGGACGTGACGAACACCGCCGCCGCAGCGTCGAGCAGCGTCTGCTGATTGCGCAGCGCGTCAGCCCGCTTGCCCCTGCCAGCAGCTTCCCCGGCGGGACTTGTCCTCGGCACCGCGCCCTCCTTTGTATGTCGTCACTCCGGCCGTCAACCAGGCCTTTCTCGTGACCGTTGACTAAACGGAACAGCGCTCCGTATATTAAACGGAACGACGTTCCGCTTGCAGCCTAGCTGAGACGGGACACATCCGTCTGCCTGTCTGCTTCGCCCCGCAACGCGAGTCCCTGTCGGCGCCCGCGTCGGGGCCGTCGATGGCCATGACTGAGCCACGCGTGAGGCCGGGCGCTGAACAGCGCTGCCGGGCCACACCTCAAACAGCCCCTGACCACCCTCTGAAGGGACACACACCAGCATGAGCGGATCACCCTCGAACGACGCAGCCACTACCTCCACCGCCCCCACCACGCCGCCCCCGGTGCCCGTCCTCTCGGTCGCGCCGGTGGTGCTGTCGACGCCGGACCGCGCCGTGGGCCTGGAGCTACGGATCTCGGTGCCGGTGACCGGGACCGGGCTGCCGGTCATCCTCCTCTCGCACGGCCAGGGATTCTCGAACCACCTCTCCTCCCTGAACGGTTATGCCCCCCTCGTCAACTACTGGGCGGCGCACGGGTTCGCGGTGATTCAGCCGACCCACCTGAGTTCGCGCTCCCTGACTCTGGAGCCCAACTCCCCTGAAGCGCCCCTCTATTGGCGTTCACGCGCCGAGGACATGTCTCGCACACTCGACCGGCTCGACGAGATCGAGGCGGCCGTCCCGCACCTTCGCGGTCGCCTGGACCACAGCAGGGTCGCCGTGGCCGGGCACTCCATGGGCGGACACACGGCGAGTCTGCTGCTCGGGGCACGGCTCACCGATCCGGAGGACGGGAGGGAAGTCGTCCTGGCCGACTCGCGGATCACGGCAGGTGTACTGCTCGCCTCTCCCGGCCGGGGCGGCGACGCTCTCACCGAGCAGGTCGCCAAGCTGTACCCCGTCTTCCTGAGCACGGACTTCACGGGGATGACGACACCGGCACTCGTGGTCGCAGGGGGCGGCGACACCTCCGAGCACATGACGGTCAACGGCCCGGCCTGGCACGCGGACCCGTACCACTTGGCACCCGGACCCAAGACCCTGCTCACGCTGTTCGGGGCCGAACACGGCCTGGGTGGCATCTCCGGCTACGACGTTGCCGAGACGACGGACGAGGACCCCGCACGTGTGGCCACCGTCCAGCGCTTGACCTCGGCCTACCTCCGATCCACCCTCTACCCCGCCGACCCGTCGTGGCAGGTGGCGTGCGAGGGCTTGGCCGCGGAGGCCGAGCCGACAGGGCGGGTCGAGTCGAAGGGGGCTTCTGAGAGCGCTTCCAGTGCGGCATCGAGGTAGGGGGTCCTGGACAAGTGCGGTTGGCGTGCCGCCGGCACCGCTCTCCTGTCGCGGCAGGCGGCAAACAGAGGCCCTCACGGCAGGGGCTCGCGCGAACCTGTCACCGTGACCCGATGCACGGCACGCCCCGTCCGGACGGTGATCCCGTTCTCCACTGCCCGCTCAACACTCAGGCCAGCCGTCAGCCAGGCGCGCAGGGCCGAGGCGGAGCATGCGGGGTCAATCCCTTCGGGTTCGCCGATGAGGCGCAGGATCTGTCCGGCGCGGGTCCGAACCGTGCACTCGCCCGGTCCCGTGATGTAGGCGGCGAGCGAGCTGTACGGGTGGCGTTCGAGCACTTCCGCCGTCCAGCACTCGGGTGAGCCGAACCGAGGATCCGCCGCGTCACCGTGCCGGAACACAACATCCGCGAGGGCGAGTTGACCTGGATCTCGGGTGTCCTCGTGCACGGCGATATGGGCATCTCCTTCGCCGACGGACTCGTGCGCGGGGTCTGCGTGACGAGCCACGTGGACCTCGTACGGCTCGGCCGTAACGCACGTGAGGACGTGCAACGGAGCTGTCATCGCCGCTGGTTGATGCGGCGGAAGCCTCAACGGCTCAAGTTGTGCGCGCTGTTGGGGCTCCGGCGAGGCGAGCAAGTCGTAGAACAGGGTGCGCAGTAGTGCCGCCGATGAGCCGGGCGCGGACGTGGTGTGCTGGGCCGGACCGGGAAACGGGTGGTGATGCGCGATGAGGTCGTTCAGCTGCGAGGCCAAGGGGGTGTGCAGGTCCAACAGGGGCGCCCGACGGACGAAGTCGGCCACGGGGGACCGGGGGTCGAGCCCGTTCGACGGGGCGGCGCCGAGGAGTACCGGGGTGCCGAGGGCGGCCGCGTAGTAGCTGACCGAGCCGTGGTCGCCGATGACCGCGTCGGCTGCGATCAGGGCCTGGCGCCAGTCGTGCAGGGGGTCGACCAGTGTGAGTCCCGCGCGCAGGGCACGGTCCAGCCAGGCTCTGATCTGCCCGGGGCCGTGGCCGTGCCAGATGTTGGGGTGCAGGACCGCCGCGATCCGGTACTCGTCGGCGGGAAGCTCTGCGATGAGCCGGGGCAGGAGGGCGGGCAGTACATCGGCCCCGCCCCCGTCGCCGAAGAGCGACTCGGGGTTCCACGTGGAGTTCAGCAGAATCAGGCGCTGGCCCCGGCGCACACCGAACGCCCTGCGAAAGCGCTCTCGGTACGGGCGTGCCGCCAGCATTCGGTCGTAGCAGGGGTCACCGGCAAGGACCGCGGTGGAGACGGCCTCGGGGCACGTGTCGCGCAGCCGGTCCAACTGCTCGGGGTGTGAGAGGACCATGGCGTCGGCGATGGGGCTTCCGTCGTGCAGCAGCCACTCGGGCGAGAGGCCGAACACGGGTGCCGACGTGAGAGCGCTCTCGACCGGTTCTTCGGGGCGCAGACAGGCCGGCGCCGATACCGGGGCCGAGCCCAAGGCCCCAGGCGAGAGGCGTCCGGTGTCCGGTGTCCGGTGTCCGGTGTCCGGTGTGGCGAGCGTCTTATTGTAACCAACGCCATGGGACAGCAACGCCAACTTGCCTGATATGCAATGCAGTTGGCCGCCCAGGCTGGCCGTGATCGCCAGGTCCACCCTCGTGTCCAGTGCCTGCTCCCAGGGCAGGACCGGTAGGCCGGTCTCGGCGAGAAGGGCTTCGACGCCGCCCTCGAATGCCGACGACCCCGGACAGGTGGCCAGGAGTTGGATTCCGAGGTCGTCGTTGAACAGGGGCAGCACATCGAGCAGCCGGGTCGCCGAGGTCACGTTGTGCACCACGAACAGGACGCGTCGGCACCTCCCGCGGGTGGCCCAGCGGGTGGCATCCGCTCCGACCGGCACGCGGAGGTGGCGCTCACCCGACCCTGCCACCGCGCCCCCCGCCTCTGCGACCCCGCTTGTGTCCCGTGAACCATCGGCCATGCCCGACAGGTGCGGCCACGATAACCAAATAGGTCCGCCGGTCGTCCCCGGGTCCGGGGCGCGGCGGCCTCGCATAGGCGGCACGGCCTCTGCGGCCCGGGGACGTACCGAGCGGGGCGGCGGGGAGAATGGGCGGGTGATGCTCCGCTACCGCGTACTCGGACCGACGCACGCCCTGTGCCCCGACGGCAGTGAGGCGCGGCTCGGGGGTGCCCGCCTGAGAGCGCTCCTCGCGGCGCTCGCGGCGGGCGGCGGCCGTGACGTACCGCAGTCCGCGCTCGTCGCTCAGGTGTGGAGCGAGGAGGCACCGCCGCCCGCCGACGAGGTCGCGGCGCTCCAGGCCCTGGTGGGGCGGCTGCGGAAGGCGCTCGGGCGGGGTTCGGTGGAGTCGGCGCCGGGTGGCTACCGGCTCGTCGCCGAGCCGGACGAGATCGACGTCTTTCGGTTCGAGCGCCTCGCGGTGCAGGGTGCCGCCGCGCTCGCCGCCGGGGACGCGGAGGGCGCGGTCGCGCTGCTCGATGAAGCGCTCTCCCTGTGGCGGGGGCCGGCGTTCGCCGACCTGCCCGGCCGCGACGGCGATCCGCTCGTGGTGCGGGCCGAGCGGCGCCGGGCCGAGGCGCACCGCAATCGGCTGGCGGTGGAGGTCGAGCTGGGGCGCGCCGAGAGCGCTCTCACCGACCTCGCCGACCTCGCCGCTGCCGCCCCGCTGGATGAGCCCCTCCAGGCATTGCACCTACGGGCGCTGCGAGCGGCCGGCCGGCCCGCCGAGGCGTTGGCCGCGTACGCATCCGTACGGGAAGCGCTCTCAGAGCGGCTTGGCACCAGCCCCGGGCCCGAGCTGGCCGCGTTGCACCAGGAGCTGCTACGTCCCGGGCCGCCGCGAACAGCGACCGCATCGCCTCGAAGAGCCGCCGTGTCACCTCGACCCGGGGTGTCGCGTGATGGCGCGGGGGAGGCGCCGGTTTCGGATTCCAGGGCGTCCGGCAATTTGCGGGCCCGGCTCACGTCGTTCGTCGGTCGGGAGGCGGACGTCCGGGCCGTGCACGCGGGGCTGCGGCAGGGTCGGTTGGTCACGCTCTCCGGGCCGGGGGGCGCCGGCAAGACGCGGCTCGCGGTGGAGGCGGCGGACGCGTCGGCCGAGCAGTGGCAGGACGGGGTCTGGCTGGTCGAACTCGCGCCCGTACGGGACGGAGCTGCCTTGGCCGAGGTCGTACTCACGGCTTTGGGAGCCCGCGAGACGCGGCTCGTCGCGCCGACCGAAACGGCGCCGAGGGATCCGCTCACGCAACTGCTGGCGCACTGCGGCAGGCTGCGGATGCTGATCGTGGTCGACAACTGTGAGCAAGTCGTCGGAGCGGTGGCGGAGTTGGTGGAGGAGCTACTCGTCTCCTGCCCGGGGGTCACCGTCCTTGCCACCAGCCGGGAGCCGCTCGGGGTGCCGGGGGAGCGGGTGATGGCCGTCGGTCCACTGCCGCACGAGAGCGCTCTCAGCCTGTTCGGGCAGCGTGGCGCCGCGGCTCGTCCGGACTTCAGCACTTCCGACGATCCGGAAGCGGCCGCCGAGATCTGCCGGCGTCTCGACGGGCTGCCTCTGGCGCTCGAACTCGCCGCCGCCCGGTTGAGGCTGTTCACGCCCCGGCAGATCGCGGACCGGCTCGACGACCGCTTTCGGCTGCTCACCACGGGGCCACGGACCAGTCGGACCCTGCAGCCACGTCAGCAGACGCTGCGTGCGGTGGTCGATTGGTCCTGGGATCTGCTGGAGCCCGCTGAGCGCGCCGTGCTGCGGCGCCTCGCCGTCTTCAACGGCGGGTTCGCGCTGCGGGAGGCCGAGGTCGTCTGCGTACAGCCCGAGGGGGAGGGGGTGGCGGACGCCGGTGCGGACGCGGTGGCAAAGGCCGGGGCGGGCGCTGGAGTCGGAGCGGAGTGGGTGCGGGGTCCCAGGCATGTGATGGACCTGCTCGGGTCCCTTGTCGACAAGTCGCTGGTCACCGTCACCTCCAACGTCACTTCCACCCCTACCGCCGCCCCTGCCACCACCACCTCCCGCTCCGCCTCCCCCTCCACTTCGGTCTCGGCCACGACACCGGGTGGCGGTGCCGGGGAGATGCGGTACGGGCTGCTGGAGACCGTCGCGGAGTATGCGCGGGAGCGGCTCGACGAGGCAGGGGAGCGGGAAGAGGCCGAACTGCGGCACCTCGTGGCGTACCGCGAACTCGTCCGGGTCGGCGAGGCCGCACTGCGTGGGCCGCTCCAGCACCAGGTGATGGGGTGCTTCGAAGTCGAGCACGGCAATGTGCATGCCGCTCTGCGTACGGCAGTTGAGCGGGGACGTGAGCAGGACGCGCTGACCCTGGTCCTCGCCATGGCCTGGTTCTGGCAGCTGCGCGGGCATCATGCCGAGGCGCGGGACTGGTCCTGTGCCGTCGCGGACCTCGGTCCCGACCCGTTCGCCGAACCCGTTCGCCGTGCGGTGCCGCTCGCCGAGCGCTGCACGGACGGTCCGCCGCCGTGGTCGGAGGAGATGCTCTGGGAGGCCCGTCGCGGAGTGCGGCTCATGGTGTTCGCGGCCAGTGGGAGGGGTGAGGCGGAGCTGGACAGTCCGGAGACCGTCGCGTATCTGCGCCGGGTCGTTGAGGCGTACGGTCCGGGGCTGCCGCAGAACAGCCGTCAACCCGGGTCGGTCTGGTACTTCGCGCGTTTGCTCACGGGGGAGTTCGCCGCATTCGACGAGGTCGTGCACGAGATGGTCCGGGGTGCCCGCCGGCACGGGGACGCCTGGGACCTCGGCTTCACGCTGCTGCTCCGCGCCAAGCTGCTCAATGGCACCGACGCCGAGGAGGCCCTCGCCCTCTTCGAGGGGATCGGCGATCCCTGGGGCATTGCCGAATCGCTCGCCGCGCGCGGGGAAACGCATGCACGCGAGGGAAGGTACGCGGAGGCGGCGGCGGACTTCGAGCGGGCTCTCGCCGGTGTTGACCAGATGGGGTCGCACGCACAAGTCCCGGTTTTCAAGGGCCGGTTGGCGTCGGTACGGCTTGAGGTGGCGCGCACCGCGGACGAGACTGCCGAGGCGGAGCGGATGCTGGTCGAGGCCGTCGAGGAGTCCCGGCAGTTCCCTGGTGAGGGGATCGGAAGCGCTCGGCTGTTCTTGGCGCAGCACTACGGGCGTACGGGCCGGGTGGAGCTCGCGCGCGAGCAACTGGGTGTGATGGAGGGCGAGTTCAGCGCGCCGACGCCCGACCTCTTCCGGGGGCTTGTGGCCGGGGTGCATGGCTGGCTCGACTGTCTTGACGGCAAGTTCGCCGATGCCCAAGGCAGGGTGCGGGACGCGATTCGGCGGTTGGAAAGCCAGGCCTACCTCGTCGCTCCGAACCTGATCCTCAGTCAATTCCTCTGCTCTGCATGGGCCAAGGCCGAACTCGGCGAGGCGGTGGACGGTGCCCGGCTGATCGGGGCGTACGACCGGAGCGCGACGGGCAGCGAGAGCTTCGGTCTGCGTCCGCTGCCGGCCGAGCCCGAGACACGTCGTCGGGTGGAGGGCGTGCTGCGGGCGGTGCTGGGACCGGCAGCGTACGACCGTGCCTACGCAGAGGGTGCGGAGCTTGCTGTGCGGGAGGCGGCCGGGCTGGTGTGAGCCGACCGCGCCGCCCCCGGGCCCCGCTCGCCCCGCTCGTGCCGGCGCCGCCACCCCAGGAAGCTCGCCCAGGAACCCCCGGGGGCGCCCCATCCTTGGCAGATCGCCCCCCCCGGGGCCCTCCCCGCGACACGCCCGACAGTGCTGCCCGCCGTCGCCCCCACACCGACCCCTCCACCCCTCCGATCCACACCCGCACCGTCATCCACGCCGTCCTACGCGTCGACCCCCTTCCGCCCGTGCCCAGCGCTCGCAGCAGGGCGGATGCCCCCGACGTGGCACCGCGCGCGACGGGTTGCGCATGGGGCGTGCGGGGCGCGCGTGAAGCTTGGCTGTTGGGCTGCTTAAGAAAACCTCGATGGACTCGGCGCCCTCGGCTCGGCAGATTGGTGATCAGCAGGATCGGCCGAAGTCGGTGGCCGGTCGCCCTCTCCGTACGCCGGGAGCCCCGCCCATGAAGGCACTTGTCAAGCAGCACGCCGAACCCGGACTGTGGCTCATGGACGTACCCGAGCCGGAGACCGGGCCCGGCGATGTGCTGATCAAGGTCCTTCGCACCGGCATCTGCGGCACCGACCTGCACATCCGCTCCTGGGACGGCTGGGCGCAGGGCGCCGTCAAGACCCCGCTGGTCCTCGGGCACGAGTTCGTCGGCGAGGTCGCCGCGATCGGCTCGGACGTCCAGGACATCGCGGTCGGCGACCTGGTCAGCGGCGAGGGCCACCTGGTCTGCGGGAAGTGCCGCAACTGCCTGGCCGGGCGCCGGCACCTGTGCCGCTCCACCATCGGTCTCGGGGTGGGGCGCGACGGCGCGTTCGCGGAGTACGTGGCGCTGCCCGCCTCCAACGTCTGGGTGCACCGCACCAAGGTCGACCTGGACGTCGCCGCGATCTTCGACCCGTTCGGCAACGCCGTGCACACCGCGCTGTCGTTCCCGCTGGTCGGCGAGGACGTGCTGATCACCGGCGCGGGCCCGATCGGCATCATGGCCGCGGCCGTCGCCAAGCACGCCGGAGCGCGCAGCGTCGTCATCACCGACGTCAGCGAGTCCCGGCTGGACATCGCCCGCAAGGCCGGGGCCACCCTCGCGCTCAACGTCGCCGAGCACGACATCGCCCACGCCCAGCGTCAGCTCGGGCTCAAGGAGGGCTTCGACATCGGCCTGGAGATGTCGGGCCGCCCGGAGGCCATGCGCGACATGGTCGCGAACATGACGCACGGCGGCCGCATCGCGATGCTGGGCCTCCCCGCGCAGGAGTTCGCGGTGGACTGGGCGAAGATCGTCACGTCGATGATCACCATCAAGGGCATCTACGGACGCGAGATGTTCGAGACCTGGTACGCCATGACGGTGCTCCTCGAAGGCGGTCTCGACCTCAGCCCCGTGATCACCGGCAAGTACGGGTACCAGGACTTCGACGCGGCCTTCGACGAGGCCGCCACCGCGCGCAGCGGCAAGATCATCCTCGACTGGACCGCCTGAGCCTCCGGCCCCGGGCCCAGGTTCTGTGGCCCTCGGCCAAGCCTCCCGGGCCAGGTCCTGTAGCCCTTGGGCCAAGCCCCGGGCCGGCCCCCCTGGCCCCCAGACCGGAACCCGCCCCGCAGGCCAGACCCCGACCCGCAGGCCAGACCCCGACTCGTAGGCCAGGACCGGCCCCCAGTCCCGCCCGCCTCCCGCCCCGCCCCGCCCCGCCCTAGGAGCACCCCGCATGTACGAGAACGTCCGCAACGATCTGCAGAAGACCCTTGACGAGATCAAGGACGCCGGCCTCTTCAAGCCCGAGCGCGTCATCTCCACCCCGCAGAGCGCCTCGGTCTCCGTGCCCTCCGGCGACGTGCTCAACTTCTGCGCCAACAACTACCTCGGCCTCGCCGACCACCCCGAGGTGATCGCCGCCGCCAAGGACGCCCTGGACCGCTGGGGCTACGGCATGGCGTCGGTCCGCTTCATCTGCGGCACCCAGGACGTCCACAAGGAGCTCGAAGGCCGCCTCTCGGCGTTCCTCGGCCAGGAGGACACGATCCTCTACTCCTCCTGCTTCGACGCCAACGGCGGCGTCTTCGAGACGCTGCTCGACGCCGAGGACGCGGTGATCTCCGACGCCCTCAACCACGCCTCGATCATCGACGGCATCCGCCTGTCCAAGGCGGCCCGCTTCCGCTACGCCAACCGCGACATGGCGGACCTGGAGGCCAAGCTGAAGGAGGCGTCCGGTGCGCGCCGCCGGCTGATCGTCACCGACGGCGTGTTCTCCATGGACGGTTACATCGCGCCGCTCCAGGAGATCTGCGACCTCGCCGACCGCTACGACGCCATGGTCATGGTCGACGACTCGCACGCGGTCGGCTTCACCGGCCCCGGCGGCGCCGGGACCCCGGCCCTGCACGGCGTGAGCGACCGCGTCGACATCATCACCGGCACCCTCGGCAAGGCCCTCGGCGGCGCCTCCGGCGGCTATGTCGCGGCCCGCGCCGAGATCGTCGCCCTGCTCCGCCAGCGCTCGCGCCCGTACCTGTTCTCGAACTCGCTCGCCCCGGTCATCGCGGCGGCCTCGCTCAAGGTCCTGGACCTGCTGGAGTCGGCCGGCGATCTGCGCGAGAAGCTTGCCGCGAACACCACGCTCTTCCGCACCCGGATGACCGACGAGGGCTTCGAGATCCTGCCCGGCGAGCACCCCATCGCCCCGGTCATGATCGGTGACGCCGCGGAGGCGGCCCGCATGGCCGAGCTGCTCCTGGAGCGCGGCGTGTACGTGATCGGCTTCTCGTACCCGGTCGTCCCGATGGGCGCGGCCCGCATCCGCGTCCAGCTCTCGGCCGCGCACTCCACCGAGGACATCGAGAAGACGGTGGCCGCGTTCGTCGAGGCCCGGGCCGCGATGAAGGCCTGACCCGCGGCCGAGCCCGCGCCCTGCCCGGCCGGCCCGGGCCCCGCCCGGCCACCCGGCCCGGGCCCGCGCGGGCCCGGGACCCCGGCCGCCCCCGCGCGGCGACGTCCGCTCGGCGGGCGGGCGACAATGGCGGGGTGATCGACCCCCGCCGGCTCCGCATCCTGCGTGCCGCGGCGGACCACCGTACGGTGACCGCCGCGGCAGCAGCGCTGTATCTGACCCCGTCCGCCGTCTCCCAGCAGCTCGCGGCGCTGGAGCAGGAGACGGGGCACACCCTGCTCACCCGCAGCGGCAGGGGCGTACGGCTCACGGCCGCCGGGGAGATCCTGCTCGCGCACGCCAACGCGGTCCTGGCCCAGCTGGAGCGCGCCGAGGCCGAGCTGGCCGACTACGCGGGCGGCGCGGCCGGCGAGGTCACCGTGGCGGGCTTCGCCACCGGGATCGCGGAGGTGCTCGCCCCGGCCATCGCGCGGCTGCGTGAGACACATCCGGCGATCCGGGTCCGGGTCCGGGACGCCGAGGGCGACGAGGCGCTGCCCCTGGTCCTGGACGGTGAGGCGGACCTGGCGCTCGCCGTCGAATACCGGGGCGCGCCCCGCGAGGACGACAGCAGGCTCGCGCGCGTGCCGCTGTACGCCGAGCCCTTCGACGCCGTGCTGTACGCCGCGCACCCCCTGGCCCAGCATCCGCAGGTACCGCTCTCCGCGCTCGCCGACGACGACTGGATCGGCCCCTACCCGGGCAACCCCTGCCACGACGTGATGCTGCTCGCCTGTGAACTGGCGGGATTCCAGCCCGAGTTGGTGCACTCCTCGGACGACTTCCGGGCCGTGGTGGCGCTGGCCGGAGCGGGGGCCGGGGTGGCGCTCGTGCCGCGGTCCGCGCTGCGGGGCATGGAGCAGAAGGGGACGGTGGTCCGTCCGGTGGCGGGCCCGGCGGCGACCCGGCGGGTGTTCGCGGCAGTACGCAGGGGAGCGGAGCGGCACCCGTTGTTCAGCCCCGTCCTGGAAGCCCTGGCCGAGGCGGCCCGCGACCTGCCCACCGACTAGGAGCCCTGGCCGAGGCGGCCCACGAAGGCCGGCGCGCTACGCTCCGGCCCAGGCCGGCGCCGTGCCCGTCAGCTGGCAGACCACCAGGTACAGCGGGATCGGCGGGGTGTAGGGCGTCGGGCCCTCCGGAAAGTTGATCAGGCGCGGCCGTTCGGCGCCCGGGACGACCGCGCCCGGCGCATACCGCACCGGCCGGGGCCAGGACAGGTCCTGGTCGGAGCCGGCCGGCACGATCCACCACCACCAGTCGGCGGAGGCGAAGACACAACCGGAGCGCGGCAGCCGTGACAGCAGCCGGAAGCCGTGGACGGCGGGTACACCCACCGCGTCCCGGCCCAGCGCCGCCGGTCTGACCGACGGCAGCGGCGTGCCGTCGTCGGGTCGAGCGGCGGAGCCGCCGGGCCCGGGCACACCGTGCGCACCCCCACTGCGCACGGGGCCACGGGGCCCGGCGGTTCCGGACCCATCCGGTTCCGGGCCCTGTCGCCCGGACCGGGGTCCCCAAGGAAGCTTTTCTCTCAGCACGGGCGGCCCGCCAGGCCGGGCCCGCCGTGTGCGAGCTCGGCCCAGACGATCCGTCCGGGGCCGTACGGGGCGTCGTGCGAGCCCCACGCACTGCTCACCGCGTCCACGAGCAGGAGCCCGCGCCCGCGTTCTTCGTCGTCGTGCGAGTGGCACAGCCGCGGTCCGGCCGAGCCGCAGCCGTGGTCCCTGACTGCTATCCTCAACGCCCTGTGCAGATCGGTGAGTTCACACAGTATGTGGTCGCCGCCCGTGTGCACGACGGCGTTGGTGACGAGCTCGGAGATCACCAGCGAGGCGGTCTCGTGGAGCTCGTCGTGGTGCCCCCAGCCGGTCAGCATGTCCCTGCTGCGCCGGCGTGCGAGCGACACGGATTCGGTACGGGCCGGCACGTCGAAGGCGTACCGCCGGACAGCGGTCCCGGAGCAGGCGCCTGTGAGCCGGGGGACGAGCGCGTTACCAGGAGCCACGACCGGAATCCTCACAGTGGGGAGGCGGAGCCCCGCACCGCCTCCCCCAAGGCTGTGCACGACCACCGCATGTGAACTGGTTCACCGCCCTACCATGTACCCGCGGAGGACACTTGGCAAGGGGCACTCTGAAAAATGCAGAGTGCCGTTCTCCTCTCTGCAACGACGTGGCACACTGCTCGCAACAGCGCGTGGGGAGGTCGTCGTGAGTGAACCCCGGTCCGCCCCGACCGTGGGCCAGGTCGTGCTGGGCAGACGCCTGCAGGACCTGCGCGAGCGGGCCGGTCTCCGCCGCGAGGAGGCGGCCAAGATCCTCCGGGTGGCCCCGGCCACCGTCCGGCGCATGGAGATGGCCGAGGTTTCGCTCAAGATCCCCTACGTGGTGCTGCTGCTCCAGGCGTACGGGATCGGCGAGGCGGAGGCGGAAGGTTTCATCGCCCTGGCCGAGGAGGCCAACAAGCCGGGCTGGTGGCAGCGCTTCCACGACATCCTGCCCGACTGGTTCAGCATGTACGTCAGCCTGGAGGGCGCGGCCTCGCTGATCAGGTCGTACGAGCCGCACTTCGTGCCCGGGCTGCTGCAGACCGAGGAGTACGCCCGCCACGTCATGCGCAGCGGCGCGCTCGGCGCGACCAGCGAGGCGGACATAGAGCGGCACGTGGCGCTGCGCATGGAGCGCCAGTCGCTGCTCACCCGGGAGGACGCCCCGCGCCTGTGGGTCGTCATGGACGAGACGGTGCTGCGCCGCCCGGTCGGCCCCCCGCAGGTGATGCGGGACCAGATCGACCGCCTTCTGGAGGCCTCGACGCTCCCGAACGTCACGGTTCAGCTCGCCGAATTCGCCTCCGGACACCACCCGGGGACGTACGGGCCCTTCGTGCTCTTCCGGTTCGCGGTGCCCGAGCTGCCGGACATGGTCTACAGCGAGTACCTGACCGGCGCCGTCTATCTCGACGCGCGCCCCGAGGTGGCGACCCACCTCGAGGTCATGGACCGCATGGCGGCCCAGGCCGCGACTGCACAACGCACGAAGGAGATCCTCAAGGATCTCCGCAAGGAGCTGTGAATGGATCACATATACGACGGCGGGCCGGCCGGCGGGCACATCTACAACGGCATGCCCGCAGCCCTGCTCGGCGCCGACGGCTGGCACAAGCCGTGGAGCGGCGGCAACGGCGGCAATTGCTTCGAAGCGATGAAGCTCGCCGACGGCCGGGTCGCGGTGCGCCAGTCGTCCGATCCCGAAGGCCCCGCGCTGATCTACACCCCCGGCGAGATCGCCGCCTTCATCCAGGGCGCGAAGTCCGGCCAGGCGGACTTCCTGCTGACGTGACGTCAGCCGGGCCGGCCCCCGGCCCGCCCACCCGGGTGCATGCACCGAGCCGCAGCAACCCGCATCCCAACTGCCTTAATTCCCCCACCTGTTCACTGACCTTCATCCCCATGGAGCGCACATGACCGGGCAAGACCGTACCGCCGTGACGATCGACACCAGCAAGCCCCATCCGGCCCGGGTGTACGACTGGTTCCTCGGCGGCAAGGACAACTACCCGGTCGACGAGGCGCTCGCCCGGCAGCTGCTCGCGCTCGACTCGCGCGGCCGGGACATCGCACGGGTCAACCGCGCCTTCATGCACCGCGCCACGCGCTGGCTCGCCGAACAGGGCGTACGCCAGTTCCTCGACATCGGCACCGGCATCCCCACCGAGCCCAACCTCCACCAGGTGGCCCAGGGCACCGCGTCGGACGCCCGCATCGTGTACGCGGACAACGACCCGATCGTGCTGCGGCACGCGGAGGCCCTGCTGCGCTCCACCGCCGATGGCGTCACCGAGTACATCCAGGCCGACGTCCGCGAGCCCGAGCGCATCCTCGAACTCGCCCACGGCACACTGGACTTCGACCGTCCGGTGGCGCTCTCGCTCATCGCGCTGACCCACTTCATCGGCGACGACGACGATGTGTACGGCGTCGTCGACCGCCTCCTCGGCGTCCTCGCGCCCGGCAGCTATCTGGTTCTGTCGCAGATCACCGGCGACTTCGACCCGCAGAGCGCGGCCCGGGCCGTCGAGCTGTACAAGGAGGGCGGCGTCACGCTGCGTCCGCGCACCAAGGCCGAGGTCACCCGCTTCTTCCACGGCCGCGAACTGGCCGAGCCGGGCGTGACGCTCGCCGCCGCCTGGCACCCGGAGCTCGGTGAGGGCGCGTCCGAGGGCGACGACGTGATCCCCGTGTACGCGGGAGTCGCCCGCAAGGGATGAGGCCTTCGGGCGCGGCCGGGAGGCCGGCCGCGCCCGGCCGCGTCACCCCAGGTCGAAGACGTTCGGCAGGCCGAGCCGGTGGCGCAGCCGGTCGGTGCTCTTGAGGAAGTCCAGCTCCGGCGCGCTGTAGAGCGGGGTGACCGTACAGCGTGCGGCCTTCGAACCGGCCCTGTCCATCAGGGCGTTGGCGGCGAGACGGCCCGAGGTGTTGGCGCCCTCCATCGTGGCCAGGTCGATGGGGACGGCGACGTAGTCGCCCGCGAGATAGAAGTTGGGGATCCTCGTGGCCGCCGAGGGGCGGTTGTGGAAGGTGCCGGTCGGGTGGATCAGGAGCTCGTCCTCGTTGCGCGGGTCGGGCGTGCCGGTGCCGGAGACGCCCGGGTCGAGGAACCACGAGTGCAGCCGGGAGTCACTGAGGACCGTCCTGCCGGTGTCGTTGAGCGCGGCCTTCAACTGCGCCCACACCTCGCGCGCGATCTCCTCGCGCGTGCACTGCTTGGCCGTCTTCCCGTACAGGATGCCGGGCTTGTCCCACTCGGAGATGTCGACCGACAGGCAGTCCGCCACCGAGCCGTCACCGTAGACGGCGGCGAACGGGTGCTGGGGCCAGTGCTCGGCCTGGGCGATGGCGGTCAGCGACCACGGCGAGTCGATGCAGTCGAGGTGGCCGTGCACGGTCTCGGGCCGCTCCGTCAGATAGAACTGAATGCCCGTCATCCAGTCGGTGCGCAGCTGGTCGCAGCGCGCCAACTGCGGGTCGGCCGCCCGCATCGCCGCGCTCCAGGTGGGCCGCGCGTGCTCGACGGGCAGCGCCGAGACGTAGTGGTCGGCGGTCACCGTCCGTACAACTCCGCTCCCGTCCTCGACCTGAACACCCGTCACCTGACCTGCCGCATAGGTGACTTCGCGTACGGTCCAGCCGACTTTGAACTCGACGCCGAGTGCGCGCAGCCTCGTCACCCACGGGTCGATCCAGGCCTCGTTGGTCGGTGCGTTGAGGATCCGGTCGAGCGGGCCGTCCGCGCCCCGGCCGAGCGCGTTGAACACGAAGGCTTCGAGCAGGCTGCCCACCGTGCGAGTGCTGGCCTCCTCCGCCTTGGTCGCCACGATGTTGCGGGTCACGCCCACGGCGAGGATGCGCTGGTAGTCGTAACTCATCTGCGCGGCCCGGGTGAACGTCCACCACGGCACCGACTCCCACTGGTTGTCGCGGCGTTCGGGGCAGCTGGTGAGGAAGACCGCGAGCCGGTCCACGAAGTAGGCGATCTCGCGGGCGGGCAGCCGCTGGAAGGTGCCGAGCACGCCGGTCAGGGCGCGGCGGATGTCGTCGAGAGTGAGCGGCTGGGGGGTGCCCGCGCCCGGCATCGGCAGCCGCAGGTCTTCCTGGCCGGTCCGCGCGAACATCATCTCCTTGGGCGCCACCAGGTTGTCCCACACGCCGTTGGCGTTGCCGGGGAAGGGGATGCGCCGCATCGTGTCCGGCAGGTTGTGGTAGATGCCGGGGATGAAGCGGAAGCCGTGCTCGGCGGGCAGGGGTCTGCGCCCGCCCTTCGCGCTGTCGGGCACGTCCATCGAGCGGGCCTTGCCGCCGAGTGCCCGTCGTTCGAAGACCGTCACGCGGAACCCGCGCTCGGCCAGTTCATGAGCCACCGTCAGGCCGGCCACCCCGCCGCCGAGTACGGCGACGCTCGTGCCGCCGGCCGCACCGGCCCCCGTGCCGGCGGTCGCCGCGCGGGACGCGGCCGAGGCGGCGGGCGCCGACTCCACTCCCAGGGCGGCCGCCGCGCCCGCCGCTGCCGTACCCGCGACAAATGTCCGTCTCGTGCTGCCCGTGCGCGCCACAGTGCTCCCTATTACCGGTGGTAACGGTCACGTCCGGCGCAGGAGCATACGGTCGGCCCGTCCATCCCGGAAGACGGATCGGGCCCTCGACCCAGGGCGATTACGAGACGAATTCCGCGTCCCCGTAGCGGACTTGGGCGCTCTTCCAGTCAACGCCGAGTGAATGGGTGAACCGCCGGGCGAGCGGCAGGTCGGCGACGGGCGCGATGAGGACGAGCCGCCCGTCCAGGGTGACCGAGCCGCCGCCGAGTACCTCGCGCGCCTTCGGGTCGGCCACCAGGGCGTCGTGCAGCCGGGCCACCGAGATGCCGGGTGCCTGGATCTCGACCGCGTCGGTCTCCGGCGACGTCCGCGTCAGACAGCGGAAGGTCAGCACGGACTCCTGGTGGTACTGCTTGGCGATGACGGCGGCGATGTGGTGCAGGCCCGCCCGGTTGAAGTGCGCGACATCGAACTCACGCGAGCGCTCGTACGTGGTCTGCCGCAGTTCGCCCGACCAGAAGACGCCGTCGAGCAGTGTCGAGGGGCCGGGCAGCGCCCCGTTGGCACGGATGATGCCGCGCACCTCGCGGTCGAAGCGGGTCAGCCGGGTCCTGAGCCGGGGGTCGGCCGGGTCGGTGATGACCGCGGTGTTGGGGGTGGCGAAGACGTCCGCGGACGGACAGCCCCGCCCGGCCGGCGCCGCGGCCCCCGGGAGTCCGGCACCCGCCACGTCCGGGGTACGCGGGCCGCCCGCGCCTGCCGTGTTCGCGGTGCGCGCGCCGCCCGCGCCTGCCGTGTTCGCGGTGCGCGCGCCGCCCGCCCCCGCCGCTTCCGCGCTGCCCGCGCTCCCCGCTCCTAGGGTCAGGACCCCGACGGCCACCAGAATCCGCAGCCTCCGCTTCATGCCTCAACTCCCTGCCCGATGACGTGCTGTGCTGTGCTGCGCGCCGGGCGCAGAGCGATCACCGTAGGGGTCGTGGCGCAGGGTTAACGGTGGTAACTCCACGTATGGCCGATAGTGGGCGATGGTCGGCTACGCGTATGGGGGAGTGCGGCATGCGGCACGGGTGCCTCCGCCGATGCCGGGGTGCCGGCGCCGGGGCGGGTCATCGGCCGGCGGTTCACTGGCCGCGCCAGATGTTGTCGAAGGCGGCGTCCTCGATGCTGCGCCGCTGGCGCACGGCGGCCAGTTCCGTGACGGCGTCGTCCACGGCCGTCACCACGGTCACCACGGTGTCGCCGGCCAGGGCCGCGAGCGCCTCCGGCCCCTCGGGCCGGTCGAATCCTTCGAGCCCTTCGAATTCTTCGGGTCGTCCAGGCCCTTCGGGACCTTCCGATCCTTCAGGTCCTTGAGGTCCTTCGGAGGCCTGGTCGCGCAGCCGCGCGGCGACCGCGAGGGCGGCCAGGACGGGTTCGCCCGAGGTCCACCGCTCGACCGCGGCCCGCCGGTCCGGCGAGTCGGTCACCGCCGCCCGGCCGGAGCGCAGGGGGATCCAGCGGTGCTGCTCGCGGGTCACCCCGCCGTCCGTCTCCAGAGCGGCGAGGTACTCCGCGTACAGGCCGCGGCCCCGACGCCAGAGCCAGTCCTCGACGGACTCGTACGGCTCCTGCCGGACGAGGGCCGCCGCTGCCTGACTCAACTGGCGGTCGTTCAGGCCGCTTTGAGGAGGTCCGGGGACGATACGGTCCCCGTCCAGGGTGAGTGCGAAGGCGTCGGCGAGGTCGAGCAACTCGGCTCCGGCGAGCGCCAGTGACAGGTCGCCCTGCCCGACGGAGTGGGCGCCGGTGGTGGTGTCCATGCTGACGATCAGCAGGTCCCGTGCTGTGGTCATGTCGCGTTCCCTGTCGAAGACGTGGTGGGTGCGGGGCGAGGTGCGGCCGGGTGCGGGGCGCTCGTTCCGAGTGGGGGCCGCGGTGAGCGGGTGGGGCGCCCCGGGGGCTGTGGTCTTCCCCGCGCGGTGCTGGAGGGGCGTAGGGGGACCATGGCATGCGGGCATCTTAGGGAGGTTGCGCGGCGCCGCGGCAGAGGGCGCTCCAGGGCTGGTGCGGGGCGGTGCCGGAGTGGTCGGCACGGGGGCGGGAGTGGTCGGCGCGGGGCGGGGAGCGGTTGGCGCGGGGCGGGCCCGGCGGGCTGTGGTCAGATAGGGGCATGTCCCGTCGCACCCCGCGCCCCGCACGCCCCGCCGTCCCCACGTCCTGCCCCTGCGGGCTGCCCGCCGCGTACACCGAGTGCTGCGGCCGCTACCACTCCGGCGCTGCCAAAGCGCCGACCGCCGAGGCGCTGATGCGCTCACGGTTCAGCGCCTTCGCCGTCCAGGACGGGCCGTATCTCCTGCGCACCTGGCACCCGGACACCCGCCCGGCCACCCTCGACCTCGACCCCGGCATGCGCTGGACCCGGCTTGAGATCCTGAACACCACCGACGGCAGCGCCTTCCACTCCACCGGGACGGTCACCTTCCGCGCGCACTACACCCACGGCGGCGAGGAGGGTTCCCTCCATGAGCAGAGCCGGTTCTCGCGGGTGGACGGCGCCTGGGTCTATCTCGACGCGGTGTTCACGGACTGAGTGGTTCCGTACGGTCTGCCGGTGCGTGAACTGCCCAAGTCGCTTGCGACGGGCGGGGGTTGAGGACGGTTCGGCCGCCGGGTCGGCCGCGCGCGTGGCCCGGCCCCGTACCGATGCTCGCGGGGCGACCCGCTGCTCAAGGGGCGACCCGCAGCTCGCCGCACCGACTGCCGCTGCGGCGGCAGTCGCTCAGGAGGCGAGCGTCGCTCCCGTCGTCACCCGCGCCGGGGGCAGCCCGTTCGCCAGGTCCTCGGCCATCAGGCGTTTGGCGATGGCGTCCGCCGCGGCGCGCAGTTCCGCGCTGCGCGGGCGGCCGCGGTCCTTCTCCAGCTGTTCGTTCAGCCAGTTCGACCAGGACGCGGTGATCGCGTCGACCTCGCGCTCACCGGCCGCGGTGTGCGAGAAGTACGTGCCCTCGCGGCTGAGGTAGCCCTCTTCGACCATCCGCTGGAACACCGGCACGAGCACCTCCGGCGGCACGTGACGGCGCGACGCGATCAGGCCGAGGCTCGCGTGGCCGACCGTGCGCGTGTGCTGCTCGACCTGCATGACCGCCCAGGCGCCGGCCACGTCGAGCCGGGTGTCGGACGATGCCACGATCCGCCGCGCGGTGCTCATGTCGGCGTTGCGGACGATCTTGCCCACGGCGAGTTCGAGCACCTTCGCGGAATCGCCGGTGGTCGGCTGGGCGAAGCCCTCGCCCATGTCGGTGGAGGCGGACCGCGCGGTGTCGCGCAGCTCGACCTGCTTGAGGAACAGCGCCACCAGGAAGCCCACGGCGGCGACCGGCACCGTCCACAGGAACACGGTGTGGAGGCTGTCGGAGTACGCCTGCACGATGGGCGCGGAGGCCTCCGGCGGCAGTTGGTGCAGCCCGGCCGGGGACTGCGCGGCCGCCGCGAGCCGGGCCGGGTCACCGCCGCCGGCCTTCACGGCGGCGGCCACGCCGTCCTGGAGGTTCGGCCGCAGGGTGTTGGCGTAGATGGTGCCGAAGACGGCGGTGCCGAACGAGCTGCCGAGCGTACGGAAGAAGGTGACCCCGGACGTCGCCGTCCCGAGGTCCGCGTAGTCGACCGTGTTCTGCACCGCGATGGTGAGCACCTGCATGCACAGCCCGATGCCGAGCCCGAGCACGAACATGTAGAGCGATTCCAGCCAGGCCCCGACGTCCGGCCCCATCAGGGAGAGCAGATACAGGCCCGCCCCCATCACCAGTGCGCCGACGATGGGGAAGATCCGGTACTGGCCCGTCTTGCTCACCACATTGCCGCTGAAGACCGACGCGATGAGCAGGCCGACCACCATGGGCAGGGTGCGTACCCCGGAGACGGTCGCGGAGTCCCCGTCGACGTACTGGAGGTAGGTGGGCAGGAACGTCATGGCGCCGAGCATCGCGAAGCCCACGATGAAGCTGAGCACCGAGCACACCGTGAAGACGGGGTTGCGGAACAGCCGCATCGGCAGCATGGGCTCGACGGCGCGGGTCTCCGCCCAGCAGAAGAGCGCGAGCGCGATCAGGCCGCCCGCGAACAGGGCGATGATCGTCGGTGAGCCCCAGGCGTACTCGTTGCCGCCCCAACTCGTCGCCAGGATCAGGGCGCTGGACCCGACCGCCACCAGGCCGATGCCCAGGTAATCGATGACGGGCCTGCCGGCGGAGCGGATCGAGGGGATGTTCCGGGCCGCCGCGATCACCACCACGATGGCGATGGGTACGTTGACGTAGAACGCCCAGCGCCAGCTCAGATGGTCGGTGAACAGACCGCCGAGCAGAGGGCCGATGACGGTCGAGACGCCGAACACGGCCCCGATCGCGCCCTGGTACTTGCCGCGTTCGCGCAGCGGGATCACATCGGCGATCAGCGCCATCGCCGTCACCATCAGCCCGCCCGCGCCGATGCCCTGAAGCGCTCTCCAGGCGATGAGCAGCGTCATGTTGGTGGCGAGGCCGCACAGGAACGAGCCCGTGATGAAGATGATCGCGGAGACCTGGAAGACGACCTTGCGGCCGAACAGGTCGCCGAACTTGCCGACCAGCGCGGTCGCGACGGTCTCGGCGAGGAGGTAGGACGTGACCACCCAGGACATGTGGGCGGCGCCGCCGAGGTCCGAGACGATGGTGGGGAGCGCGGTGCCCACGATCGTCTGGTCGAGCGCGGCCAGCAGCATGCCGAGCATGATCGTGCCGAACACGATGTTCCGCTGCCGGACATCGAGCACGGGTGGCGCGGACACGGGTGCTGTCTCGCTGGCGGTGGTCACACTGGCACCCTCACACCGCCCCTGGTGGGGCGCATGCCGTGTCGGCCGGGAGGGTGAGGGGGTCTGCGGGGTCGGGTTGTGCTGTGGCCGGGGGGTCTGAGAGCGCTCTCACGCGCCCAGCACGACATCCGTCCCCACCGGCTCGGTGAGGGGGAGGACGGGCGCGGGGGCGGTACGGCGCAGCCGGGGCAGTGCGGGGACGGAGGCCATGAACACCAGGGTCGTGATCACGAACGGCCAGGTGAAGGCGTGCCCGCCCGCCGGCGCGGAGAGCGCGTTCACGGCGGGCCCCAGGACCGTGGCCACCGCCGCCCCCACCACCGCGAACCCGAGGCTCCACCGGTCGGCGGCGAGCAGCACCCCGCACAGGGCCATCGCCACCAGCACGGCGTTGTAGCCCATGGTGCCGTCCACGATCCGGGCGGTCGGGGCGCCCAGCGCCCAGGCGGTCACCACGCCGACGGCACTGCCGACACAGGCCATCGCCCCCGCGGTCCGGCTGGCCGCGAAAATGCCGGCAAGCAGGATCAGGCCGACGTACCACTGCGGCATGAGGAAGATCTGCGCGATGTTCGCGAGGAACGCCTTCCCGATGTCGTCGACGGCCAGCACCACGGATCCCTGGGCGGCGCGGCTCAGTTCGGCGGTCGCGGGGCCGCCGTGCCAGACCCGCTCGAAGCCGGGTGCCGCGATGGTCATCGCGCTGGCCATCAGGCAGAACGGCAGCGTCAGGGTGGGCAGTCCCCAGCCGCGCAGCAGCGTGGTGGCGGCGGCGGTGACCACGGTGACGACCGCGCACCCGCCCGCCGCCAGAGCCATCGTGGAGGGGTGGCCGGGGCCGAGGAACACGGCGAAGCCGACCGCGACCAGGCAGGCGTTGAACCCTTCGAGCCCGGCGGACACCCTGCTGCGGTCCACCCCGAGCAGCTGCGCGGTGCCGGTGCCGATGGCGGTGCCGATCAGTCCGTAGAGCCCGTACTGCCAGCCCGCGGCGAACAGCGCGACCGTGAAGATCACCCCGGTGAGAGCGCTCTGCATGAAGTGCACCTGTGCCTGGCCGCGCAGTACGTGCACCGCGAAAAGCCCGCCCCGTCCAGCGCGCGGCATCCGCACCCGAACCTCCCCCTGAGAACCGTGAAATCGGCCGGTCATGGCCAAGCGCACAGTAAGGGGTGACATGGGGGACTTAGCAAGGGCCCGACATCGGTGGATACGGTGAATAGAGGGAGGAAAAGGGCGCATGGCGGGAAAGGTTTGTATACGACGACGGCAGGCCGGCCGAAGCCCCGGACGAAGGCACCAGCCGCATCCGGCCCGCCGCGAACGGGCCTCGGCACGGCTGCCGGACGACGGCACCAGCCGCAGCCGCAGCCGCAGCCGCACCCGGCACGCCGCACTCGTCGCACACGCCGCGAACGGGGCCTCGGCATGGCTCCGCGCGCCCGTGTCCGCCTAGGCGTTGAGAGCGCTCTCTGCCCGCCATCCCCCGCTGCCCGCTCTCACCTGCCGCCCGCTCTCGTCCCGCTAACCCCCCGCCATCCGTGTCGGCAGCTCCGGCAGCTTCTTGTCGTAGAGCCAGGTGTGGAGCAGGGGGTGCAGGGCCTCGCCGGTCGTGGCCTCGGCGTGGGCGATGAAGGCGGCCGTATCGCCCGTGCGCCCGCGCCGCGCCGCGTGCCAGCCGCGCAGCACCGCGAAGAACCGGTCGTCACCCAGGGTCAGGCGCAGCGCGTGCAGGGTGCAGGCTCCCCTGCTGTACAGCCGGTCGTCGAAGATGCGGCGCGGCCCCGGCTCGGCGAGGCGCAGGTTCTGGCCGCCTCGCGCGAGGCCCCGCCATTCGCGGCGGGCGATCTCGTCCGCGCTGTCCTCACCGATGTGCTCCGACCACAGCCACTCCGCGTACGTCGCGAAGCCCTCGTTCAGCCAGATGTGCCGCCACTCGCGGATACCCACGCTGTTGCCGAACCACTGGTGCGCCAACTCGTGGGCGACCAGGGTCTCCCAGCCCCGCCGCCCGTCGATGTGGTTGCGGCCGAACACCGAGCGCGTCTGGTTCTCGACCGGCGCGCCGAGGTCGGCGTCCACCACCACCGCGCCGTACGCCTCGAAGGGGTACGGGCCGAACAGGTGCGAGAAGTGCCGCAGCATGTCGGGCTGGCGGCCGAGGTCGTACCGGGCCGCCTCGGCGATGCGCGAAGGGTAGGCGTTGTGCACCGGGACCGGCCGGCCGCCGGGCAGCCCCGGCGCGAGCACGCTGTCGTGCTGGAAGCGGCCGGTGTAGAGCGCGGCCAGATAGGTGGCCATGGGGCCGGGGTGGTGGTAGGTCCACACATCGGTGGCACCCTCGCTGCGGCACTCGGTGAGCGTCCCGTTGGCGAGCGCCTGCCGGTCGCGCGGCACCGTGACCCGGAAGGTGTACGCGGCCTTGTCGTCGGGCCGGTCGTTGCACGGGAACCAGGACGGCGCGCCCAGCGGCTGGGAGGCGACCAGGGTGCCGTCGTGCGAGTCGCCTGTATGGTCCCAGCCGATGCTCCCGAAGGGCGATCGGAGCGGCCCCGGCCGTCCTCCGTACCGCACCTTGGTGGTGAACACCGCGCCGGAAGGCAGCAGTTGATGGGGCGTCACATACAACTTGCCCTGTCGCTGGCGGATGCGGGCGGCCTTGCCGTCGATGTGCGCCGCATGGGCGCTGAGCCGGGCCAGGTCCAGCTCGACACGGTCGAGCGGGCGCAGGGCGACGGCCTGGATGAGCGCGGTGCCCGCGAGCCGGCCGGAGACGGAGTCGTAGGCGATACGCAGGTCGTAGGTGAGCGTGTCGTGTCCGTACGAGCCGTGCTGCGGGAAGTAGCGGGCGCGGCGCACGGCCTCCTCGTCCGCGGGTGTGAGGGTGCCGAGTGCGGACAGCGCGGCCACCCGCACCAGCGACCGCCGGGTGCACCGGGTCATGCGGCGCTGCCTTCCCGGGGGCTGTTCTGACGTACCGTCATCAATGGTGCGGATACTGCCGGTTGGAGGTGGCCGACCGGTGTCTGCTCGCCCGCGATCGGATTGCCGGCCCAGCGGGTGTCCTGCGGCACGCTCTCGCCGCGCATCACCAGCGAGGCCGCGCCCACCGAGGCCCGGGCGCCCACATCGGTGCCGGGCAGCGCGATGCTGTGCGGGCCGAGTGACGCACCCTGGGCCAGCCGCACCGTGTCCAGGCGCATGATCCGATCGTGGAAGAGGTGGGTCTGGAGCACACACCCGCGGTTCACGCTCGCCCCGTCCCCGAGCGTGACCAGATCGGTCTCCGGGAGCCAGTACGTCTCCAGCCACACCCCGCGCCCGATGTGCGCCCCGAGGCTGCGCAACCACCAGTTGAGGACGGGCGTGCCGGTGAACGAGCCCGCCATCCACGGCACGGCCAGCGATTCGACGAAGGTGTCGTAGAGCTCGTTGCGCCACACGAAGGACGACCACAGCGGATGCTCGCCCGGCTCGAACCGGCCGACCAGGACCCACTTCGCCGCGGTCGCGGTGAGAGCGGCGACCACGGCCGCCGCGGCGAGCAGGCCCATGCCGGCGAGCGCGGCGAGCGGCAGCCCGCCCCGGTTGAGAGCGCTCTGTTCACCAACCAGAACGGCCTCGGCCAGCAGCACCGAGCACATCAGCGGCAGGACACGGCACAGCTCGACGGCGGCGCGGGCGAGGACGAGACGGCGCGGCGGGTCGAAGGTGCGACCCGGGTCGGCCGCGGTCGCCACGCGCGGCAGCGGAAGGGCGGGCCGGCCGAGCCACGAACTGCCCGGCTCGCTGTGCGCGGGCGCGTCGCACAGCACGCCGACGAGGGCGCCGTCGGGCACCCGCCGGTCCGGGCCGACGATGCCCGAGTTGCCGACGAAGGCCTTGCGGCCCACGCTCGCCGTCCCCAACCGCAGCCAGCCGCCCCGGATTTCGAAGGGGGCGACCAGGGTGTCGTCGGCGAGGAAGGCGCCGTCCTCGACCGTGAGGAGCGAGGGGAGCGGCAGCACCGTGGAGATCTCGGCGCGCCGGCCGACCTTCGCGCCGAGCAGGCGCAGCCACACCGGTGTCGCCAGGCTCGCGTACAGCGGGAAGAAGCTGCCGCGGGCCCCGCCGAGCAGCCGGGTCACCAGCCAGGAGCGCCAGGCGACACCGCCGCACACCGGATGGAAGCCGGGCCTGATGCCCCGGCCCAGCCCGCGGACCAGCGCGGCGAGCGTCAGCATCGAGAGCGCGGTGGTGAGCACGGTGACGGCGGGTGCGGCCAGGAACAGCCGCAGGGCGACCGCCGAGAGCGTGTCGCAGTCGCGCACCAGGTAATACACGCCGACGAGGGCGGGGGCCGTGGAGAGCAGGCTCAGGAACGGCAGGCCGAGCAGGGAGAGCGCGTACGCGGCGGCCCAGCGGCGGGAGCGCTCCGTGCGGGGCGCGGGCCAGTCGGCGCCGGCGAGCCGTTCGTGCGGTTCGGCCGGGCGGGCGGGGGAGCCGAGCGCGCGCTCGCCCGCCGCCACCTCCCCCTCCAGGCAGGCGCCGGGCTCCAGTTCGGCGTACGCCCCGAGAACCGCGCCGGGCATCAGGGTGCTGCGGTGGCCCACGCGGGCCCCGTCCCCGATGTGGACCGCGCCGATGTGCAGCGTCGCCCCATCCAGCCACCAGCCGCTGATGTCGGCCTCCGGCTCCACCGAGGCGCCCGGGCCGATGGTGGCGAGCCCGGTGACCGGCGGCATCGTGTGCAGGGCGACACCCCGGCCGACCCGGCACCCCAGTGAGAGCGCGTACAGCCGGGCCCACGGGGTGCCGAGCAGCGAAGGCACGCCGAAGGCGGCCACGAAGCGTTCGGCCGTCCACAGCCGCAGATGGACGTGGCCGCCGCGCGGATAGGTGCCGGGCACCACGCCATGGGTCAGCAGCCGGGCCGCGCCGCCCCCGATCGCGAACCTGAACGGCGCGCTCATCAGGACCACCGTGCCGATCAGCACGAACCACCAGGAGGTGTGCGGCGCCCAGGCGTGTGGTGCGAGCCACCCCAGGACGTTGTCGAGTGTCGCGAGGGCGACGAGCCCGCGCAGGCCCGCGATGCCGAACAGGACGGCGGTGACGAGCAGTTGCACCACGCCCGCGCCGCGCGGAACGGGCCGGACGGTGCCCGCCTCGGCGGCCGGGGCTTCGAGCGATTCGAGGTGCTCGGCCATGTCCCGCAGGACCGGCCGCCGGTAGAGGTCGGCGACGGACACCCCGGGATAGTGCGCGCGCAGTTCGGAGGCGAGCCGGGCCGCGCTCAGGCTGGAGCCGCCGAGCGCGAAGAAGTCGCTGTCCTGATCGGGGTGCACGCCCAGCATCCGCTCCCAGGCTCCGGCGAGCCGCGCGGAGGTGGAACCGTCGTGGTCGGCGCCGCCCCCCGCGCCGGCCGGGCCGCGCTGGGCGGGCAGCGGCCAGGGAAGGGCCTCCCGGTCGACCTTGCCCGAAGTGCGGGTGGGCAGTTCGGGGACCTCGACGAGCATCGGCACCAGCGCCGCCGGGAGGCGTTCCGCGAGGAAGCCGCGGGCCCGCGCCGTGGGGAAGCCCCCGTGCTCCGGCACCACGTAGCCGACCAGGATCTGGCCGCCCGCCGGGGTGCCGCGCACCGCGCAGGCCGCCGCGCGTACGCCGGGGAGCGCTCTCAGCATGGCGTCGATCTCACCGAGTTCGATGCGCCGGCCGCCCACCTTGACCTGGTCGTCGGCTCGCCCTAGATGGACGAGTCCGGCCGCCTCCGCGCGGACGAGGTCGCCGGTGCGATACGCGCGGTCCGTGTCGAGCAGGGCGAGCGGCGCGAACCGTTCGGCGTCCTTGGCGGCGTCGAGGTAGCGGGCGGTGCCGGCGCCGGCGATGACCAGCTCGCCCTCACCGCCGTAGGGCACGGGCTCCCCGGCGGCGTCGAGGACCGCCAACTCCCAGCCCGCGAGCGGGAGTCCGATGCGGACGGGTTCGCCGGGCAGCATGCGGGCGGCGGTCGCCACGACCGTCGTCTCGGTGGGCCCGTAGGTGTTCCACATCTCGCGGCCCTTGACCGCGAACCGGTCGGCGAGCGCGCCGGGACAGGCCTCGCCGCCGACGATCAGCAGCCGGACGTCGTCCAGCGCCTCGTCCGGCCAGAGCGCCGCGAGGGTGGGCACGGTGGAGACCACGGTGATGCCGCGCTCGACGAGCCAGGGGCCGAGTTCATGTCCCGCCCGCACCAGGGAGCGCGGCGCGGGGACCAGACAGCCACCGTGCCGCCACGCCAGCCACATCTCTTCGCACGAGGCGTCGAAGGCGACCGAGAGTCCGGCCAGTACGCGGTCGCCCGGCCCCAACGGCCGCTCCTGCACGAAGAGTTGGGCCTCGGCGTCCACGAAGGCGGCGGCCGAGCGGTGGGTGACGGCCACCCCCTTGGGCAGCCCCGTCGAACCGGAGGTGAAGATGATCCAGGCGTCGTCCTCGGGCCGCGCGACCCGCCAGCGGGCCCGCAAGGGCGCCACGGGCCCCGGCAGGATCCGCTCGCCGGCCTCGATCACGGCGCACACCCCGGCCTCCCGGAACACGGTGGCCGCGCGTTCGTCCGGATCGTCCGCGTCCACGGGTACGTACGCCGCGCCGCACAACAGGACCGCCAGGACGGCCAGGTACAGGTCGCAGGTGCCGGACGGGATCCGTACGCCGACCCGGTCGCCCGGGCCGACGCCGTGGCGGGTGAGGCGTACGGCGCGCTCGGTGATCCGGTCGCACAGGTCCTGGTAGGTGAGCCGCTCGCCGCCCGCGTCGAGGGCGGGGGCGTCCGGGTGTGCGGCCGCCGTCGCGTCCAGGACGTCGAGCAGGGTGCGTGGGCACGGGGCGGGGGCGCCGCGGAAGACGGCCGGCAGATGCGCGGACATACGGTATGCCTCTGGCGTAGTGCGGGTGGTACGGACATCCTTCGGACATCCGCCCACTCAGACGGGCATATCCAGCGGCGGGTTCGCTCCGGCCTTGGGACTTGACGAGATTTATCCGTTGTTTTCGAAGTGATTCGGATGATTATGGCGCCGACCGGGGCAAGTTCAGGCCCGTTCCCGGTGGCCGAGGTCGGTGGCGCGTAGCACTAGTTCGGTGGCGAACCGGTGTTCGGGGTCGGTGAGGCGGTCGCCGAAGATGGCCTCCAGGGTCCGCATCCGGTAGCGCACCGTCTGCGGGTGCACGTCGAGGAGTTCGCCCATGTGGGCGGCGGTGCCCCGGGTCGCGAGCCAGGTCCGCAGGGTGTCGATGAGACGCTCGCGCCGGCCGGGTGTGAGCGCGTCCAGCGGAGCGAGTTCGCGGCGGGCGAGGTGGTCGAGGAGCGCGGGATCGGAGCGCAGCCACAGGGTGACGAGGTGGTCCTCGCAGTACAGCGTCCCCGCATCGCTCTCGATGACGCCGGACGCGGCGAGTTCGAGGACCTGGCGGGCCCAGCGCAGGGAATCGGACGCATCGCCGATGGGCACTTCGAGGCCGACCGCCGCCCACGATCCGTGCAGCGCCGCGTCCAGCATCCGCCGCCGTACCTCGTCGACCGGGCCCGGCACCAGGAGGTGGGGGAGCGGCTCGCCCGGATCGGCCAGGACATCGTTGTCCAGCGCCGCTCGGGTGAGCCCCGCCCCTGAGCGGAGCGCGACCAGCGTGACCCGTTCCGGCAGGGGCCAGCGGGCCCGGTCCGCGAGTTCCGCGATGGCGGCGCGCGGCACCGGGGATCCGGCCAGGATCAGATGCAGCAACCGTCTTCGGAGCGCGTCGGACCGCTCCCCGGAGAACGAGGTGACCTCCAGGTATCCCTCGCGTGAGAGCGCTTCCAGCTGCTCGACATAGGTGAACAGGGCGTCCGCGAAGCTGAGCATCAGCGCGGGGGACAGGTTGTAGCGCCGGCCGATCTTCTTGGCCCGGCGCAGCGCCACCCGGGCGCCGAGCCGGTAGGCGCCCTGGAGGGTCTCCAGGCTCCGGCCCTCGTACGCCTCGAAGCGGCCGAAGCGGCGGCACATCTCGTCGCGCAGGGTCGAGGGCGCGCTCGGGGACGCCACCTGGTCGACGAAGACGGTCAGGTTCTGCTCGACGCCGACCCGGATGGCTTCGCCGTAGGGTCCTTCGAGTAACCGGGCGTACTCGGGATAGGCGCGGGTGACCTCCGTGCCGATCTCCTTGAGCAGTCCGGGCAGTTCGGGCCGCATGATGGCGGCGAATTCCTGTGGGAGCGGTCCCAATGGCTCCTGGGTGTCCGGTGATTGCGCGGCTGTGGGCATCTCACTCCCCTTGCACTACGGCGCCCGGTGGGGGGAGGGCCGGATGGAGAAAGCGCTCCCACCGACCGACAGGTGCGTACCTTTCGCGGACTGCTGAACCTAGAACAACTCTCAGGTTCTGGACAACACTTGGTGCGGTGTTCGACCCGGCGGGCATCGGTTGTCGGCCGATTCCGCCACGGCCCGTCCGGAGCCTGGACGGGCCGTCACCTGAGGGGCCGCGAGATCTACTGCACCGCCGAGTGCCAGTACGCGGAGAGCAGTTTGCCGTTGTCCGGCACGACGGTGCCGGGGGCGTGCAGCCCGGCCAGATACGTCGACGCGCTGTTGAGCACGATGCTGTTCTTGCCCGCCGCCGACGGCAGCCCCGTCTTGAGGTTCACCGCCCAGTCGAGGAGCCCCGCCAGGCCGCAACCGCTTGCACCCGGCACCGCGAACGTGGTGTCCGTCTGCCCGGCGTCGGTGAGGCTGAGCCGGTTCATGTCCCCCGCGGTGTTGGGCGTCCCGTTGCCGTCGAAGCGCTGGATGCCGAGCTTGGGGGCGGTGAGGTTCTGCGGGTGCAGCACGATGGGGTGGGCGGTGGAGCCGATGTAGCAGGAGCCGCCGAGGAACGGGTTCTGGAGGTGGATGCGGATCGGGATCGCGATGATCGGCCGGCCCGAGGTGGCGCCCGAGGTCAGGTTGAAGTCGGTGGGCGCACCGGCCGATTCGACGGTGGCGACGACACGGTTGAGCGTGCCGTTGCTGATCTGCCGGCAGATGTCGCCGATCACGGGGATGTCGCTCGGGCACATCAGGCCGAGCAGCCCGCCGGGGATGTCGGCGGAGTCGGCGATGAGCGCGCCGCCCGCCGGTGCGACCAGGCTGTTCGTGCCGTCGGCGTGCTGCACGACGCCCAGCTGGAGGTCGCTGGCACCGGTCACCACCTGGGTGTTGCCGAGCTTGATGGAGCCGCTCGCCGCGTGGGAGGCGATGCACTGCACGATGTCGGCGCGCCCGTCGGCGGCCAGCATGACGGGGCTGTCCACCGGGCAGCGGGTGAACGGCGCCCAGTCTCCGCCCAGTTGGGTGGCCGAGGTGGCGTCGGCCGAGGCCGGGCCGATCGTCGCGAGGGCGGCCAGAGCCGTACAGGCGGCCAGCAGTCCGGTGCGCAGACGGGTGGATACGGGAATCATCGGGTCGTCCCCTCTTGGACGTCACGGCACGCGACGTCCTGTCCTTATATGGGTGGGAGCCTCAACATCCGTGCTTGGTACGTTAGTTGGCCGAATCTTGACGCGGCGGTGCGGGGTGCGGCGGCGCGGCGGCGCGGGGCGGGGGCTCGGTTCAGCGCAGGGGGGTCGGAATGGTCGACGGCTGCTTGTCGGCGGTGCAGAGCTGGGCCGGGTCGTCCTCGATGCCGGAGGCGCACGGCGCGCCCTGGTTCTGCTTGACCGTGTTGGCGGGCCCGGACACGGACGCGGTGAACAGCGGGCTCAGGTCCTCGCCCACCCCGCAGCCGGCGAACGGCGGAATGGTCACCGAACCGTCGAGCGGTCCGCCGCGGGAGAGCGAGTAGCCGCGCCAGACCGTGTCCGTGCCCTTCTTGAGCTCGCCGAGCAGCACCATGTGGTCCTTGGTGTCGCGCTTCGGATCGGGATCGGTCGAGTAAACCGGCCCCGTGGTACGGCAGTTGGGGCCGACGTCCAATGGTGTCCCGTTGACCTTGACGTCGGAGACGCGCAGCACGAGGGAGGCCCTGATGTACGTTTCGCCGTGCCCCGCCGTGTTGTTGAGGTCGGACTCGATGGACAGGGGCCCCTGCGCCTCCAGGGTCATCGTGGCCGTGGTGGGCATGAAGCCGAAGGTGAGGAACGTGGCCGGGCCCGGCGGGGTCTGGGCGCGACCCTGGTAGTCGAGCCGGCCCGTCGAGTTCTGGAGCAGGTGCAGTTCGAAGACGCCCGGTCTGACCTCGATGCGCTTGAGCTGGTTGGGTCCCTGGACGACCTTGGCGCAGAAGACGGGGATCAGCGAGGCGCCGCCCATCTTCGTGACGTTGGAGTAGCCGGTGGTGTAGGCAGCCAGGGCGAGCGGGTCGGTGGTGTCGCCCTGACACGCGGGTGCCGCGGCGGTGTTGGCGGTCTGCGCCTTGGGCGGGGTGATGCTGGGAGCGCTCTCAGCGGCGCGGCGGGGGGCGCCGTCCGCGGTCCGGCCCGCGGCGGGGGTGCTGGGTGCCGAAGACGCCACGGAGGAGGCCGCGCTGACCGGCACGGTGGCGAGCAGACCCTTGGTCCCGGGGGCTTGGGTGCAGGGCACGGAGAGCGGAGCCGGGGCGGGGGCGCCGCCTGCGGCAGGGGCCGGGCCGAAGGTGAGCGTGAGCGCGCCGGCCGTGACAGTGAGGTCGCCGGCGCCGCCTGCGGTGATGGTGGGTACGTCCCCGGTCGACCGGAGCACCGCGCCGCCCGGCGAGGGGAGCGGGGCGGAGCGTGCGGTGCCCAGCCACAGGGCCTGGGCCTTCGCGCCGTTCTGGGCCACCTCGGTGGTGAGCCGGGTGGTGGCCCCGGTCAGGGATCCGTGGAGCTTGCCGAGCTCGGCGACGGCCGCGTCGGGCAGCGTCACCGACGTCGTGACGTCGGCGGGCCGGATCGGCGTGCCCGTCGCGGCCCGGGCCGGAAACCCGGCCGCCACCCGCATCGTCACCGGCTGCGGGCCGGCGGGGAACGCACAGGTGTAGCCGAGTTCGGCGCTGGTGCGCTGGTCACCGAGGGCGACGTCCGCGCCGGGCACGATCGCGGCCAGGACCACGGTGGCCGCGGCCACCGCACCCCGGCTGCGCACGCTCCGCCACCGGCCGGCCGGGCCCGGGGTTCTGGTCACGTTGCGTTCAGCTCCACTGGCTCGGCTCCTGGAGGGGGTGGGCGGCGTGCGCGCCGCCGGCGGGGGGACCGTCCGGCTCCTTGTGCGTCGGGCCGGACGGTCCGGGGGCGTAGCGAGGTGTCATGCCGCTGCTACGAGCCGACGATGGTGGGGTGCGTCGTGGTGCCGGTGACCACCGCGTAGTAGTCCCCGTTGAACGACGGGTGGTCGCCCGTGGAGACCACGCCCGCACAGCCCGCCGTCGGCGCCGAGACCGTCAGCTCGGTGGGAGTGGCGGCGACCTTCAGGTCACCGGTGGAGTTGGTGTAGGTGCCGTGCGCGGTGCCGGTCACCGTGAAGGCGCAAGTCGCCACCGAGACGCGGGCGTTGACGCCGGAGATGTACCCCTGCGAAACGCCGGTGGACGCGGTGTAGTTGGTGACGTTCAGCGTCCACGGGGTGTTCGCGACCGTGTTCACGGTGCCGAGGAAGCTGGTGCACGGCTCGCCGGTCTTGCCGAAGTGCACGGGGTTGATGGTGCCGACGGCCGCGGGGTTGCCGGTCGCACTGGCGAGGGAGCCGGCGGCGTCGGAGTACGTGCACGTCATGTCGATGCCGTTGATGGAGAGGACGACATTGGTGGACTTGGCGGTGAAGTTCTCCGGCGAGTTGGGGCCGACGACCCAGTGCGTGGGCACGAGGGCCATCGCGGGAGCGGTCGCCAGGGCGAACGCGGCCGCCGCGGCGCCGCACACCAGCGCGAGCTTTCCAAGGGGACTTCGCACAGTAATTCCTCCGATTTCACCAGCTACGGGTACGGATTCAGCCACGTACCATCCGTGACGATGCGGACGTTACTTGCGAGAAACATCGGCGCACAATCCTGTGGTTCAAGATTGTGCGGAGCAGGTCCCTACCTTGTGCCGGGGGTGAGCAACCGGCCGGTTTTTCTTGTCCTTTGATGCGCAATGATGCCGCCAACGGCAGGCCGTTCGTGCCGAAGTTCCCGGTTCTCTTGGCAAACGCGCCGCCCTGTCGATCGCTGACAGGTGAAACTGCGCACCTGGTGACAACTTTTCTCAATGAAGTGCTGTCGTGATGACAAAATGCCGACGGCCGGGCGCCGCCTCGCGGAAACTTCTGGAACTGGTATTGCAGAGCGAGGTTACCGGGCCGTAGCGTCCGGTGTGCCGTCGGTCCGGGCAGCTCAGAAGCCTTCCGGTCCTGCGGCACCGACGTTCCCGGCCGCGCCCCCGAAGGCCGGGACCGTACGGGCGACGTGCCCGGTCCGCCCCTGTCGGCGGCCCCGGGACACTCCCGGTGCGAGGGCGGCGCGGCTCAGCTCCCCCCGGCCGCGGCGCCCCCGCTCCCGCCCGCATCACCGCCGTACTGCTCCATTACTGCTCCGTTACTGCGCAGTCGTCCGCCGGGCCGACTCCGGAACTTGTCAACGAGTGACAAGGAAAAGGGAATTCACCGATGTGGCCGTCCGGGATCTTGTTTCGGCGTGTCCGGGCACCTTACCGTGCGCCCCTCGGTGCCCTCACGTCACTACGTATGTGCCTGCTGGAGGTGGGATGGGAATTGAAGTCGCGGTCGAAGGTCTGACCAAGTCCTTCGGCAAGCAGAACATCTGGCAGGACGTCACGCTCACCCTGCCCGCGGGGGAGATCAGTGTGATGCTCGGCCCCTCCGGCACCGGGAAGACGGTATTCCTCAAGTCACTCATCGGCCTGCTCAAGCCGGAGCGCGGCCGGGTCCTCATCAATGGCGTCGACATGGTGAACAGCCCCGAACGGGACATCTACGAGACGCGGAAACTCTTCGGCCTCATGTTCCAGGACGGCGCGCTCTTCGGCTCCATGTCCCTCTTCGACAACATCGCCTTCCCGCTGCGCGAACACACCCGCAAGAAGGAGTCGGAGATCCGCCGCATCGTCATGGAGCGCGTCGACATGGTCGGCCTGCTCGGAGCCGAGGAGAAGCTGCCCGGGGAGATCTCCGGCGGGATGCGCAAGCGCGCCGGCCTCGCCCGCGCCCTCGTCCTCGACCCGCAGATCATCCTGTGCGACGAGCCCGACTCCGGTCTCGATCCGGTGCGCACCGCGTTCATCTCCCAGCTCCTGATCGACCTCAACGCGCAGATCGACGCGACGATGCTGATCGTCACGCACAACCTCGACATCGCGGCCACCGTCCCGGACAACATGGGCATGCTCTTCCGCCGCAACCTCGTCACCTTCGGCCCGCGCGAGGTCCTCCTGACCAGCGAGGAGCCCGTCGTCGCCCAGTTCCTCAGCGGGCGCCGCGAGGGGCCCATCGGCATGTCCGAGGAGAAGGACGCCGCCACGCTCGCACAGGAGCAGCTCAACTCTCCGGCGGCAGCGTGGAGTTCACCCCGCGCGGTCGTTCCGCAGCTGGAGCCGTCGCCGGGCCTGCCGGCCCGCCAGGCGGTGCTGCGCCGCAAGCTGCGGGTGATGGACATGCTGGACGAACTGCCGCCCGCGGCCCGCCGCGCCGTCGAGACCGGCATGGCCCCGGCCCGGGAGGCGCGGCCATGACGATGGAGGCCGAGAGAGGACCGGCGCCCGCGCCGCCCGCCCGGGCCGGCCGGCCGCGGCGCCCGGTCCCGGGGCTGGGTGCGCTGCGCCAGACCGGCCGGCTCTTCGCGCTGGCCGCCGCCGTCACCCGCGCCGTGTTCAAGCGGCCCTTCCAACTGCGGGAGTTCATCGAGCAGTTCTGGTTCATCGCCAGCGTCACCATCCTTCCCGCGGCCCTCGTCTCCATCCCGTTCGGAGCCGTCATCGCCCTCCAGGTCGGCTCGCTCACCCAGCAGCTCGGCGCCCAGTCCTTCACCGGCGGTGCCAGCGTCCTCGCCGTCATCCAGCAGGCCAGCCCGCTGATCGTGGCCCTGCTCATCGCGGGCGCCGGCGGCTCCGCGATCTGCGCCGACCTGGGTTCGCGCACCATCCGCGAAGAACTCGACGCCATGGAGGTCATGGGCGTCTCACCCGTCCAACGCCTGGTCGTACCACGGGTGTTGGCGACCATGTTCGTCGCCGTACTGCTCAACGGGATGGTGTCCGTCGTCGGCACCCTCGGCGGCTACTTCTTCAACGTCATCCTGCAGGGCGGCACCCCCGGCGCCTACCTCTCCAGCTTCTCCGCCCTCGCCCAGCTCCCCGATCTGTACGTCAGCGAGATCAAGGCGCTGATCTTCGGCTTCATCGCCGGCATCGTCGCCGCCTACCGGGGGCTCAACCCGCGCGGCGGACCCAAGGGCGTCGGCGACGCGGTCAACCAGTCCGTCGTCATCACCTTCCTGCTGCTCTTCTTCGTCAACATGGTGCTCACCGGGATCTATCTCCAGATCGTCCCCCCGAAGGGCGGCTGAGCGATGGCCCTCTTCAGCGTCCTCGACCGCTCCGGTGACCAACTCGCCTTCTACGTCAAGGCGTTGCTCTGGATCCCGCGCACCCTGCGCCGCTATCTGCGGGAGGTGCAGCGGCTGCTCGCCGAAGTCGCCTTCGGCAGCGGCGGGCTCGGCGTCATCGGCGGCACCATCGGCGTGATGATCGCCATGACCCTGTTCACCGGGACGGTGGTCGGCCTCCAGGGCTACGCCGCCCTGAACCAGATCGGCACCGCCGCCTTCACCGGGTTCGTGTCCGCCTACTTCAACACCCGGGAGATCGCCCCGCTGGTCGCCGGACTCGCGCTGTCCGCGACGGTCGGCGCCGGCTTCACCGCGCAGCTCGGCGCGATGCGCATCAACGAGGAGGTCGACGCCCTCGAAGGGATGGGCATCCGCAGCCTGCCCTACCTGGTCACCACCCGGATCATCGCCGGGGTCGTCGCGATCGTCCCGCTGTACGCGATCGGACTGCTCAGCTCCTACTTCGCGTCCCGGCTGACCACCGTCGTCTTCAAGGGCCAGTCGCGCGGCACCTTCGACCACTACTTCAACCTGTTCCTCTCCCCGACCGACGTGCTCCTGTCCGTGCTCAAGGTGCTCATCTTCAGCGTGATGGTGATCCTGGCCCACTGCTACTACGGCTTCCGCGCCACCGGCGGACCCGCCGGGGTGGGTGTCGCGGTCGGCCGCTCGGTGCGCAACGCGATCGTCCTGATCGCCGTCACGGACTTCTTCCTCTCGCTCGCCCTGTGGGGCGCCACCACCACCGTGAAGGTGGCCGGATGAACGCGCCCGCGGTGCGGCGGCGTACCGCCGGAGTCGTCTTCCTGCTGGTCCCGGCGCTGCTGATATGGCTCGCGATCGCCGTGTACGACAAGGACTTCACCCGCACGGACACGGTGACGGTCGAGACGGGCAGCGTCGGCAACGAGATGCACCCGGGCGCCGAGGTGAAGCTGCGCGGCGTCGTCGTCGGCGAGGTCCGCACCATCAGCGCCGACGGCGACGGGGCGAAGCTCACCCTCGCCCTCCAGCCGGACCAGCGCGACCACATCCCCTCGGACGTCCGGGCGCAGATGCTGCCGACCACCCTGTTCGGCGAGCGCTTCGTCGCGCTCGTACCGCCGCCGAACCCGTCCACGAGAGCGCTCCCGGCCGGCGCGACCATCCCGCAGGACCGCTCCAGCAACGCCATCGAACTGGAGCAGGTGCTCGACAACGTGCTGCCGATGCTCACCGCCGTCAAGCCGGACAAGCTGTCGGCCACGCTCTCGGCCGTCGCCCAGGCGCTGCGCGGCCGGGGGTCCCAGCTCGGCGACACCGTCGTCACGCTGGACGCCCATCTGAAGAAGTTCAACCCGAACCTGCCCGCCCTCAACGAGGACCTGGTGCAGCTCGTCAAGGTCTCCCAGACCTACAGCGACGCCGCCCCCGACATCCTGAGAGCGCTCACCGACGCCACGACCACCACCCACACCCTCGTCGACCAGCAGACCCGGCTGCTCGGCGTCTACGGGCAGACCACCAGGACGGCCCAGGACCTTACGGCCTTCCTCCAGCAGAACAAGGACAACATCATCCGGCTCAGCGACGTGAGCCGGCCCACCCTCGACGTCCTCGCGAAGTACTCGGCGTCCTTCCCCTGCACTCTGCGCACCCTCGCCGGATTCGTCCCCGCGATGGACAAGGCGCTCGGCAAGGGCACGGACCGGCCGGGGCTGCACGTCACCGTCAAGGTGGTGCCCTCGCTCGGCAAGTACGTCCCGGGACGCGACACCCCGGTGTACGCGGGCGGCGACGGGCCGCACTGCTACCCCGTGCCGTACGCGGGGTCACCGCTCCCCGCCGAGAGCGCTCTCACGCCCACCGCGGCGGCCTCCGCCGCCGGGCTCGGACTGCCGAACTCGCCGCAGGAGAACCGGCTGGTGAACGAACTGCTCGCGCCCGGCCTCCAGCAGTCCCCGCAGTCCCTGCCGGACTGGAGCAGCCTGCTGGTCGGGCCGGCCCTGAGGGGGACGGAGGTGACCATCAAGTGAACCGCCGCAGCATCGCGGGCCCGCTCGTGAAGTCGCTCGTCTTCGTCCTGGTGACGGTGCTCGCGACCACCGTGCTCGCCCTGTCCATCGCCAACACGGGGGTCGGCGACACCACGACCTACCGGGCGCGCTTCACCGACACCACCGGCCTCATCGAAGGCGACAGCGTGCGGATCGCCGGGGTGAAGGTCGGCCAGGTCGACCGGGTGGAGGTGGTCGACCGGCGGCTCGCCCAGGTGACCTTCTCCGTCCAGCGCGGCCGCACCCTGCCGGGCACGGCCACCGCCGCCATCAAGTACCTGAACATGGTGGGCCAGCGCTACATCGAGCTGGGCCGGGGCACCGGCGCGGTCGGCGCGGCCCTCGCCCCCGGCGCCACCATCCCCGTGCAGCGCACCACGCCCGCCCTGGACCTGACCCAGCTCTTCAACGGCTTCCAGCCCCTGTTCGAGGGGCTCTCGCCCAAGGACATGAACGATCTGGCCGGCTCCATCGTGCAGGTCCTGCAGGGCGAGGGCACCACCGTGGACAGCCTGCTCCAGCACATCGGTTCGCTGACCACGACCGTCGCCGCGAAGGACAAGGTGATCGGCGAGGTCATAGCCAACCTGAACACCGTCCTGACCACCGTCAACGACCGCGAGGCGGGCTTCAACGACCTCGTGGTCACCCTCCAGCGGCTGGTCTCCGGGTTCGCCGGTGACCGCAAACCGCTGGGGGAGGCGGTGGCCGCGATGGGCGACCTCACCACCGTCACCGCCGGGCTGTTCGAGGACGGCCGGGCTCCGCTCAAGGAAGACATCCACCAGCTCGGCCGGCTCTCCTCCAACCTCGCCGAGAGCGCTCCCACGGTCGAAAACTTCCTGCGCAGGACCCCGGACAAGATGCGTGCCGTGACCCGTATCGCGTCGTACGGATCCTGGCTCAACCTCTACCTCTGCGAGGCCAAGGTGTCCGGCGTGAAGACCGAGGACGGCAGTCCGCCGCCCACCGGGATCCCGGTCAGCGAATCGAGGTGCCGGGGATGAGACGTCCCGCACCGCGATGGCCGGCCGCGCTCCGGCTGCCGCGCCGCGACGGCGACGGCCGGTCCGGCGGGCGCCGGCCCCGCCTCAAGCCGATGAAGGAACGCAACCCCGTCGCCGTCAGTCTGGTGGGCCTGCTGGTCCTGGCCCTGATCGGCCTCGCCGCCTACCACGCGGACTCGCTGCCGCTGATCGGCGGCGGCACGACGTACAGCGCCGACTTCACCGAATCGGCGGGTCTGCGCGACGGCGACGAGGTGCGCATCGCCGGGGTCAAGGTCGGCGAGGTCAAGGATGTCGCCCTGGACGGGGCCAAGGTCAAGGTGACCTTCCGGGTCGAGGACGCCTGGATCGGGGACGCCTCGACCGCCGCCATCGCCATCAAGACCCTGCTCGGCGAGAAGTACCTGGCCGTCGACCCGCTCGGCAGCGCCGAGCAGGACCCCGGCCACCGCATCCCGCTGTCCCGCACGACCTCCCCGTACGACGTCACCCAGGCCTTCGAGGGACTCAGCAACACCATCGGGGCCATCGACACGGCCCAGCTCGCCAAGAGCTTCGAGACCATCTCCGACACGTTCAAGGACTCGCCCCCCGAGGTGCGCACCGCCGTCTCCGGACTGTCCGCCCTGTCGAAGACCGTCTCACAGCGTGACACCCAGCTCGCTCAACTCCTCAAGAGCAGCGAGCAGTTGACCAAGACACTGGCCAACAGGAAGAGCAGCTTCGAGACCCTCATCGACGACGGCGGACTGCTGCTCGGCGAACTCAGACAACGCCGCGACGCGATCCAGGCACTGCTCACCGGCACCCGGGGCCTCGGCACCCAGCTCACCGGTCTCGTCAAGGACAACCAGCGCCAACTGGGGCCCACACTCGCGGCGTTGGGGCGCGTCACGGACGTCCTCGTCAAGAACCAGCAGGGCCTGGACCGCACGCTCGCGCTGGCCGGACCCTACTACCGGCTCGTCGGCAACACCGTCGGCAGCGGCCGCTGGTTCGACACCTACATCTGCGGGCTCGTGCCCCGCACCTACCTGCCGGCCAAGTCGCTGCCGACCACCGGCTGCATGCCGCCGAAGAACGGAGGTTACCCGTGAGCCGGCGACGCGCTCTCACGATCGTCCTGGCCCTCGCGGTGATCGCGGTCACGGTGGCCGGCGGGCTGCGCGTGTTCGCCGGCCCGGGAGGCAAGCGGATCACGGCCTACTTCGACCGCGCGGTGGGCATCTACCCCGGCTCCGACCTGCGGATCCTCGGGGTCAAGGTCGGCGAGGTGGACTCGGTGACCCCCCAGGGGCAGCAGGTCAAGGTGGTGGTGACGCTCGACGACGGCGTACGGGTGCCCCAGGACGTCCGCGCCGCGATCGTCTCGCCGAGCGTGGTCGCCGACCGCTACGTCCAGCTGGCCCCCGCCTACACCGGCGGCCCGGAGATCGCCGACCGGGCCGAGCTGCCGGCCGCCCGCAACGCCACCCCCGTCGAAGTGGACCAGCTGTACGCGTCCATCACCGAGCTCGGCAAGGCGCTCGGGCCGGACGGCGCCAACTCCTCGGGAGCGCTCTCCAGGCTGCTCGACACCGGTGCCAAGAACCTCAGCGGCAACGGCGCCGCCATCGGCGACTCCATCGAGCAGTTCGGCAAGGCGGCCAAGACCCTCGACGGCAGCAGCGAGCACCTCTTCGCGACGCTGTCCTATCTGCAGACGTTCACCACGATGCTGAAGAACAAGGACGGCGCGGTGCGCGACGCACAGAACCAACTCGCCGACGTCACCTCGTTCCTCGCCGACAACAAGGACAACCTGGCGGGCGCCCTCAAGGAACTCGGCACCGCTCTCGGCAGCGTCAAGACCTTCATCCAGGACAACCGCGGCAGCCTGAAGGCCGAGGTCGACAAGCTCGCCCCGCTCACCCAGATCCTGGTCGAGCAGCGGGCCTCCCTCGCCGAGGCGCTGGACACCGCGCCGCTCGCCGCCGCAAACGCTCTCAACGCCTACGACCCCGTCCACCGCACCCTGGACGGCCGGGGGAACATCAACGAGATCAGCATGGGCGGCGACATCGTGTTCCCGGCCAACCCCTCGGTCGCGGGCGGCGCCGCACTCGTACCCGTGCCGCAGGACCGGCTGAGAGCGCTCCCGGCGCTGCCGCTGCCGCCGGTCGGCACCGTGTACGGAACCGCCGACGGCCCGGCGAAGAGCCCCGGGAACCCATCTGCCGCCGGCTCCACGGGCGCACAGGGGGGCCGACGATGAGGCCGCGCATCTCCGGGCGGGCCGGCGCCGCGGGCAGTGCCGGTGTCGCCGTCGTCGCGGCGCTCGCCCTGACCCTGGGCGGCTGCTCCGCGCCGTCCTTCTCCGGCATCGACCAGCTGCCGCTGCCCGGCGGCGCCGACCTCGGCAGCCATCCGTACGACATCACGGCCGATTTCGCCGATGTGCTGAGCCTGGTCCCGCAGGCCGCGGTGAAAGTCAACGACGTGGCCGTGGGGCGGGTCACCAAGGTGGCCCTTGCCGCCGACGGATGGTCCGCGAAGGTGACCATGCGCATCAGGGGGGACGTACGGCTGCCCGCCAACGCGTACGCGCAGTTGGAGCAGTCGAGCCTGCTCGGCGAGAAGTTCATCCAGCTCTCCGCGCCGCCGCGGACGACCGGGGCCGTGACGGCCGGCGACCGGGCGGTCGACAGCGGGGCGGCCAAGGGCGGGACGGGCGAGGCCGGGACGGCGAAGGGCGGGCCGGACGGTGAGGCGGCGCAGGGCCGGCTGGGGCCCGGGGCCGCGATCCCGATCACCCGGACCAACCGCAACCCGGAGGTCGAGGAAGTCCTGGGAGCGCTCTCCATGCTGCTCAACGGGGGCGGCGTCAGCCAGCTCAAGACCATCACCACCGAGCTCAACAAGGCGATCGGGGGACGCGAGCCGGAGGTGCGCTCGATGCTCCAGCGCGTCAACACCCTGGTCACCGATCTGGACGGCCACCGCGGCGACATCACCGCCGCCCTGGACGGCGTCAACCGGCTCTCCTCGACGCTCGCCACCCGTAAGAGCCAGGTCGACACCGTGCTCACCGGTCTCTCGCCCGGCCTCAAGGTCCTGGAGGACCAGCGGGGTTCGCTCATGACGATGCTGAAGTCCCTGGACACGCTCTCCACGGTGGCCGTCTCGACGATCAACAAGAGCAAGGACGACATGGTGGCCGACCTGAAAGCGCTCGCGCCGACCCTCAAGGCGCTCGCGGACTCCGGCAAGGACCTCCCCGACTCGCTCCAGGTCCTGGTCACCTATCCGTTCACGGACGAGGTGATGCGCGGCGTCAAGGGCGACTACCTCAACGTGTATCTCAGCGTGGCCGCGGCACCCGGCACGCAACTCATCCCGCCGCTCACCACGCCGTCGCCGTCGAAGTCCCCGGGCGCCGGGCAGGCCCCGCTCGGTCTGCCGCCCGTCTCCGGCACCCGAGGGGCGCGCTGATGCTGACGCTCGCGACCAAGCTCAAGAACCTGGCCTTCCTCGTCATCGGGGTACTGGTGCTCGGCTACACGGGCTTCCGGTACGCCGATGTCGGTCACTACGTCGGCATCCGCGGCTACTACACGGTGAAGGTCCATCTCGCCCAGACCGGCGGCCTGTTCACCCACTCCAACGTCACCTACCGGGGCGTGTCGGTGGGCCGGGTCGGCCCCATCGGCCTCACCGACGACGGGGTCGTGGCCGAGCTGCACATCGACGAGTCGGCCCCGCCCATCCCGTCCGCGCTCACGGCGGTGGTGGCCAGTCTGTCCGCCGTCGGCGAGCAGTACATCGACCTGCGCCCCACCTCCACGGGGGCGCCCTACCTGGGCGACGGCGGCGAGATCGAGCAGACCGACACCAGCACCCCGGCGCCCGTCACCACGGTGCTCAGCAGCGTCAACAGCCTTGCCGCGTCCGTGCCGTTGGACTCCCTGCGTACGGTCGTCGACGAGTTCGGCAAGGCCTTCGAGGGGCGCGGCGACGACCTTCAGGTACTGCTCGACAACGGTACCGACTTCGTACGGGCCGCGGACAAGGCGCTGCCCAGCACCACCACTCTGCTCGCGGACGGCCGGACCGTGCTGAGCACCCAGGCCGAGGAGGGCCAGGCCATCAAGACCTTCGCCACCGGAGCGCAGCGCCTGGCCGCGACCCTGAAGGGCTCGGACGCGGACCTGCGCCGACTGATCGCCGCCGCACCCGATGCCGCCGGACAGATCAGCGGACTCCTGAGGGACCTCAACCCCGAGATCAGCGTGGTGCTCGCCAACCTCCTCACCACCGCCGACGTCGCCGTCACGCGGCAGCGCGGAATCGAGGAACTCCTGGTGAAGGTACCGCCGTTGGTCGCCGCGGGATCCACCGCCATCGACACCAAGGGTGCCAATCTCGGCATGGCGGTCACCTTCTTCGCACCGCTCCCGTGCACCGACGGCTACGGCGGGACGGTCTACCGCAACGGCCTGGAAACGCTCGACACCCCGAGGCTCAACACCACGGCGCGCTGCAACGCGCCCCTGAGCAGCGGCAAGGACGTGCGCGGCTCGGCGCACGCCCCGAGCGGCGGCCCGCTGCGGCCTCCCGCCCAGCCGGGCGCCCTGCCGCCCACCGCCTTCTCGCCCGCCCCGCCCGGGGCGTCCGCGCCGCAGGATTCCGCACTGCCGGGCGCGCTCGCCCTGCCCGCCCTGCCCGGCAGTGGTCCCTCGGACCTGGCGGGGCTGCTCGGTCTGGACGGGAGCCGGGGTGCCGGCGCGGACAACGGAAAGGACGTACGACCGTGATCGCCTGGAAGGGGCGTACGCCCTGGAGAGCGCCGCTGAGAGCGCTCTCGGCCAGTAGTCGCAGGATGCGCCGCACCCTGGCCGCGTTGGCCCTCATCGCCTCGGCGGGCTTCGCACTGGTCGCGGGATGGACCTGGTTGCAGGCGCGGAACGACTCCTCGGTCGCGTACGCCACCGCGCGGGACGCCGCCCTCGCGGCGGGCCGAGCCGAGATCGCCACACTCTCCACCCTGGACGCGGGCCACCCCGACGCGGCACTGCGCGGCTGGCTCGACGCCTCGACGGGACCGCTCCACGACGAACTCGGCCGCCAGGGCGCCACGAAGGCCACCACGTCGGCCCGAGCCGACGTCACCGATGCCGCCGTCAGCGAACTCGACGACCGCTCCGGCACCGCGAAGCTCATCGCCACGGTGCAGGTGCGGCTGACTCCGGCGGGGGGCGCCACCACCACCGACCGCAAACGTCTCGAAGCCGCCCTCGAACGCACCGATGACGGCTGGAAGTTGAAGGCGCTCAGTGCGGTTCCGGTCGCGGCGTCCTGACCCCGGACCGAGAGGGAGAAGCAGCGTGAGCACAGCAGAGCTGAAGTCGCCCCAGGCCCCGGACCCGGACGAGGCGCGCCCGGGGCCCCGCCTCGGCGCCGGTCCGGGCCTCGGCGACGGTTCCGACGTCCCGTCAAATCGCGCTGTGGGCAAGCCGGTTGACGTGCCCGGCCTGAGCGGGTCCGGCGAGGCAGGGGAGCCCGGCGTCCCCACCGGTCAGGGCGACCCGGCCGGTCAGGGCGACCCCGCCGGTCAAGGCGACCCGGCCGGTCAGGGCGACCCCGCCAGTCAGGGCGACCCCGCCAGTCAGGGCGACCCCGCCGGTCAAGGCGACCCGGTCGGTCAGGGCGACCCCGCCAGTCAGGGCGACCCCGCCGGCCAAGGCGCCCCCACCGACCCGAGCGCCTCCCGGGACTCCGCCGCGCGCCCCGCCCGGCTCCGCCGTGCGTTCGTGTTCGGTGCCGTCCTCGTCCTGCTGCTCGCCGGGGCGGGGCTCCTCTTCCAGGCGCACCGGCTGACCAGCACCGGGGCGACCGCCAACCGGGCGCTCACCGACGCCTCCGCCACCACCCGCGCGATCGGCGACGTCAGCAACACCCTCGGCAAGGTCTTCTCGTACGCCGCCGAGGACACCGGCGCCACCGAGGACGCGGCGAAGGGGCTGCTCGGCGGGCGCGCGGCCACGCAATACGCCGCTCTGTTCGGCGAGTTGAAGCAGCGGGCCGCCGAACAGAAGCTGAGCCTGACCACGCACGTCGTACGGGCCGCCGTCACCCGGCTCACCGGGGACCGGGCGGAACTGCTCGTCTTCCTCGACCAGCGGGCCCAGCGCGAGGGGAAACCCGCGACCACCGCCGCAGCCCAGCTGTCCGTCACGGCCCAACTCGCCGACGGGCACTGGCAGATCACCGACATCCGGGCCCGTTAGCGCGAGCCGCAGTACCGGACCGCCAGGCACGGCCCGCCGCCGGGCCACGCGAGAGGGAGCACGAAGAACATGGCAGCACGCATGACGATCCAGCCCCTGCTCATCGCCGCGATGGTGCTCACCCTGCTCGCGGGCGCGTTCGCGGTGTGGGCGGGCTGGTCCTGGTACGGGGCGGCGCACGACGACTCGGCCGCCTACGCCGCCTCCCGGGACAAGGTCCTCGCGGCCGGCGAGCAGGCCGTGCAGAACCTCTCCACCCTCGACCACAAGGACCTCGCGCACGGCCTCGACCTGTGGCAGGCCTCCACCACCGGGGACCTGAAGAAGCAACTGGCCGACGGGCGGGCCGAGTTCGAGAAGCAGGTGCAGCAGGCGCAGACCGTCACCACCGCCAAGGTCCTGGACGGCGCGGTCACCGAGCTCGACGACCGGGCCGGGCGGGCCAGGGTCATGGTGGCGCTGCGGATCACGGTGCAGGCGCCGAAGGAGAAGCCCGCCGCCAAGGACAGCAGGATGCTCGGCGAACTCACCCGTACCGCCGGCGGCTGGAAGCTCAGCGCGCTCGGCCAGGCGCCGGTCGGCAACAGCGCGGCCAACTGACCACCCCGCCCCCCGCCCCCCGGACAGGAGCCGCACATGTCGACCACCCGCCATCTCGTCAACCGCCGGCGACGACTCGCCCACGCGGGCACCACCCGCGTGATCACCCGAACGCCTTCGGATCAGGAGTCGAGAACCGTCAACTCGACTGATCCGAAGGAGAGTTCGCCACCGGATACGGGCCTTCGACCGCCCGGTGAATCCGCCGCCGAGCGACACGGCCCCGCCGACCCGGACGCCCCCCGGCTGGACCCCGCCGACCCGGACACCGCTCGGCGCGACCCCGCCGCCCCCGCCAATCCGGCCGCCCCCGCCGATCCGGCCGCGAAGCGCCGCAGCGTCCTCGCACCGCTCGCCCGGCGCTTCGCCGGGCTGCGCCGGCTGCTGACCGTGCGTACCCCCGTCGCCCTGTGTGTCCTCGTCGTCCTGCTCGGCGGCTTCGCCGCGTACGCCGCGAACCGGGCCGACGCGCTGCGCTCCGATCCGGCCGCCGAGAACTCCGCGCTCGTCGATCCGGCCCGGACCAGCGAGGTCAAGGGGCAGACCGAGAAGGCCGTCGCCGCGCTGTTCTCGTACAACTACGCCGACTCCGCCCCCGCCGACAAGGCGGCTTCGACTCTGCTCACGGGCAAGGCCGTCACCCAGCACCACGACATGCTGGCGGCCGTGCGCGCGCAGGCCAAGGACCAGAAACTGGTGCTGACGACCACGGTGACCGAGAGCGGGGTGGAGCTGATCGACGGCTCCCGGGCACGGGTCCTCGTCTACGCCGACCAGAGCAGCACACGGACCGCCGGCAAGAAGCCCGAAACCACTTACGCGGCCGCGATGTTCGCGGTCGACGTGGCGCGTACCGCCGGCGGCACGTGGCAGATCTCGGCCATCGACACGTTCGGGCAGGGATCGTGAAGGCCCCGGTGCGCCTCATCGGCGTCCGTCACATCCCGCTGCCCGGGCGGCGGTTGAGGCGCGGGGCGACCGGTACGGCCGTCGCGGTCGCGGCGATGGCCGCGCTCACCGCGTCCCAGGCCCCGGGGCTGTTGCACCCGGCGCCGCCGCGCCACGACCGGGTGGAGGCCGGTCCGGCGGCCTCGCTGGGCGAGGCGCCGCCGGCCGACGACTCGTACCACACCGAACTGCCGCCCCTGGTCTCCCCGCGGCCCACGACCGCGCCGCCCGCCGTCGCCGCGGTCGACCCGGTATGGACGCAGGAGGGCATACCCGCCACCGTGCTCGCCGCCTATCAGCGGGCCGAGGCCCGGCTGCGGGAGAGCACGCCGCGCTGTCATCTGCCCTGGCAACTCCTCGCCGCGCTGGGCAAGGTGGAGTCGGGGCACGCGGGCGGCGGACGGGTCGACGCGCACGGCACGACCCTCACGCCGATCCTCGGACCGGTGCTCAATGGCGCGGGTTTCGCCAGCATCGCGGACACCGACCACGGCACCCTGGACGGTGACACCCGGTACGACCGTGCGGTGGGGCCGATGCAGTTCATCCCGTCCACCTGGGCGTCCTGGGGCCAGGACGGCAACGGCGACAGCCGCCGGGACCCGAACAACGTCTTCGACGCGGCACTGGCCGCCGGCGTCTATCTGTGCGCGGACGCGCGCGACCTGTCGGTGCCGGCCGATCTGGACCGGGCCGTCCTCGGCTACAACCACTCGGCCGAGTATCTGCGCACGGTCCTGTCCTGGCTGGAGTTCTACCGCCGGGGCACCCATGCCGTGCCGGACGGCAAGGGAGTGCTGCCCGGCACGCCCGGTGCGGGCAGCGCCCAGCAGATCCAGGACGACCACGGCCGCCGGCAGGGCGGCGGCATCGTGATCGGGCCGCAGCCGGGCGGCGGAGCCTCCGCCCCGGCCCCCTCGCACCCCGGCGCGAGCCCCTCGGCGTCACGGCCCCCGCGTCCGCCGTCGCCCTCCGGCAGCCCGAGCCCCTCGCCGTCCGCGTCCACCAGCCCGAGCCCGTCGCCGTCGCCCTCGGACAGCACCAGTCCCTCGCCGTCGCCGTCGGGCAGCCCCGGCCTTCCGCAGTGCCCCTCGGGATCGCCCTCCGCGCCGGCTCCCGGGACACCCACCCCGGATCCGGGCGGTACGCCGTCGGGGTGTCCCTCACCCTCCGCCTGAGGACAGGACCTCGGCGAGGTCGTAGCGGACCGGCTCCTCCAGCTGGGCGTAGGTGCAGCCGGCCGGGTCGCGGTCCGGGCGCCAGCGGCGGAACTGCGCGGTGTGCCGGAAACGGTCGCCCTCCATGTGGTCGTACGCCACTTCCACCACCCGCTCCGGGCGCACTGCCACCCAGGACAGGTCCTTCTTGCCGGTCCAGCGGCTCGGGGCGCCCGGCAGGCGGGAGCTCTCGTGGGCCGCCTCCTCGGCCCAGGCCGCCCAGGGGTGTCCCTCGGCGACCGGGTCGGCCATGAGCAGCGGGGCCAGTTCCTCGATCAGCTCGGCCCTGCGCTTCATCGGGAAGGCCGCGCACACCCCGACGTGCTGGAGGTGACCGGACGCGTCGTAGAGGCCCAGCAGGATCGAGCCGACGACCGGGCCGCTCTTGTGGTGGCGGTATCCGGCCACCACCACGTCCGCCGTCCGCTCGTGCTTGATCTTGTACATGAGCCGGGCGTCGGGCCGGTACGGCAGGTCGAGGGGCTTGGCGACCACGCCGTCGAGCCCGGCACCCTCGTACTGCTCGAACCAGCGGCGGGCCACCTCGATGTCGGTGGTGGCCGGGGCGAGGTGGACCGGCGGCGAGACGCCGTCGAGCGCCTGCGCCAGCAGGGCCCGCCGCTCGGTCAGCGGGGTGTCGAGGAGCGAGGTGTCGCCGAGGGCGAGCAGGTCGAAGGCGATGAAGCTCGACGGGGTCTGCTCGGACAGCAGCTTCACCCGGGATGCCGCGGGATGGATGCGCTCGCTGAGCCGGTCGAAGTCGAGCCGGCCCTCATGGGCGATGACGATCTCGCCGTCCATCACACAGCGCTCGGGCAGCCGCTCGGCGAGCGCCGCGGCGAGCTCGGGGAAGTAGCGGGTCAGGGGTTTGCCGTTGCGGCTGCCGATGACGAGTTCGGCCCCGTCGCGATGCACGATCGCGCGGAACCCGTCCCACTTGGCCTCGTAGCTCATCCCCGGAGGGATCCGCGCCACGGACTTGGCGAGCATCGGCTTCACGGGGGGCATCACCGGGAGATCCATACAGCCGATTCTCACCGATATGCGGCTTTGGTGCGCTCCGCCTACCGTGGCCTGCATGGGCAACGGCGAGGCGATCGAGCTGGAGGCCGGCGGGCGGACCGTACGGCTGTCCAATCCGGACAAGGTCTACTTTCCGGAGTCCGGCTACACCAAGCGGGACGTGGCGACCTACTATCTGGCCGTCGCCGAGGGCATCACCCGCGCGCTGCGCGACCGCCCCACCACCCTGGAGCGCTACCCCGACGGCATCGAGGGCGAGTCGTTCTTCCAGAAGCGGGCCCCCAAGAACCTCCCCGACTGGATCCCGACCTCGCGCATCTCCTTCCCCAGCGGCCGGCACGCCGACGAGATCTGCCCGACCGAGCCCGCCGCCGTCCTGTGGGCGGCCCAGCTCGGCTGTCTGACCTTCCACCCCTGGCCGGTGCGGCGCGAGGCCACCGACCACCCCGACGAACTGCGCATCGACCTCGACCCCCAGCCGGGCACCGACTTCGACGACGCGGTGCCCGTCGCCCATGAACTGCGGGCGCTCCTGGGTGAGTTGGGCATCACCGGCTGGCCCAAGACGTCGGGTGGCCGGGGCATCCACGTGTTCGTGCCGATCGCGCCGCGCTGGACGTTCACCGAGGTGCGCCGGTGCGCCATCGCGATCGGCCGGGAGCTGGAGCGCCGGATGCCGGGCCGGGTCACCACCGCCTGGTGGAAGGAGGAACGCGGCGAGCGGATCTTCGTGGACTACAACCAGACCGCCCGCGACCGCACCATCGCCTCGGCCTACTCGGTGCGCCCCAAGCCGCACGCCCCGGTCTCGGCGCCCCTGCGCTGGGACGAACTGGACGACGTCCATCCACGGGACTTCGACCTGCGGACCATGCCCGCGCGCTACGCCCGACTCGGCGATCTGCACGCGGACATGGACGACCACGCCTTCGGTCTCGAACCGCTCCTGGAGCTGGCCGCGCGCGACGAGCACGACCACGAACTCGGCGACATGCCCTACCCGCCGGACTACCCCAAGATGCCGGGGGAGCCCAAGCGGGTGCAGCCGAGCCGCGCCGCCAAGGACACGTAGCGGCGCGCGTCTCAGGCGGCGGCGACCCGCGAGGCCAGCTCGAAGTCGGCCGCGTCGACGCCGCCCTCCTTGGTGTCGTCGTTGGCGAACACGAACGACTCGATGGGCACGCCCCGTTCGTCGCTGAGCGCGGCCACCAGCTCCTGCGCCACGACCGTCTCCAGGACGACCCGCACGCTCGGCGCGGTCCTCGGCAGCCGTACGACGCCGAGGCTCTCGGCCGGGTCGACGTCCTGGGTGGTGATCAGCAGCGTCAGATGGCCGGCCGAGGCGAGCGAGCGGGCCAGCTCCACCTCGCGGCCGTCCCCGAAGACCAGGTGCAGGGTGTTGCCCGCCGACTCCATCTCGCCGTGCAGGTAGTTGCGGGTGACCGAGGCGGCGGCCGGCATCCGGGGCACCTCGCGCAGCAGCAGCGCCGCCTCCTCGGCACTGACCCGGGAGGCCCCGGAGGCCACGCAGTCCGCCGCCACGCAACGGGCCGCGCGGTGGCGCAGCGCGGCGACCACCTCGGCGGCCCGGGCCCGGACGGCCGCGGTGTGTGCGGCGATGCCGTCCCACGGGTCGTCCGCACGGCCGGCGACGGCGCCCGCGATCAGATCGAGCGCGACGACGGTCGCGGTGAAGCCGATGGTCGAGGCGTACGAGTCGGGCTCGTTGCCCAGGTCGAGGGTGAGCCGGGCGAGTTCACCGAGCGGTGAGGGCGTGACGTTGAGGACGGCCAGCGTCGGCACGCCCTCGGCGGCCTTGAACGCGGCGATCGTCTCCGAGCTGCGCCCGCCCTGGGACACCCCGATGAGCAGATCGGTGTCGAAACCGTGCAGGCCGTTCTCGATCTCGCTGGCGAGCACCCGCTGGGCCGGTATGCCCGCCGCGCGCAGCACCTCGACCGGGACGGCGAGCGCCGCGTACGAGGCGCCGATCCCCGCGAGGAGGGGACGGCGCGCGGCGCGCAGCGGATCGAGGGCCGGGTCCTCGAGCTGTCGCCTCACATGGGCGAGTACGCGGTCGAGCGCCTGCGGCTGGGCGCTTTGGCCCTCCAGGAAAGTGATGCGGGATCCGGACATGACGGGTGGTCCTTTCGTGGGCCCCGCCGGTGAGCACGGCGGGGGCGCGGGGTGGCCGGTGGACGGGCGGTGCGTCAGGCCTTGGAGGCCGGATCGTCCTCCAGGGCGGCGCCCGGGGGAATGGCGTCAGGGGAGCGCACGGGTGTGTCCGCCGGTGCGTCGGTGGACGCGCCGGTGGTCCCGGTCGCCGCGGCCGCGTCCTCGGCGGGCTCGCGGCCGGGGGTGGGCAGATCGAACCGGACGATGGCGAACCGGAAGATCACGTAGTAGAGCGCGGCGAACGCCAGGCCGATCGGTATGAGCAGCCAGGGCTTGGTGGCGATGCCGTAGTTGACGACGTAGTCGATCGCCCCGGAGGAGAAGCCGAAGCCGTCGCGGATGCCCAGCGCGTAGCAGACCGCCATCGAGACCCCGAACAGCACCGCGTGGATGGCGTACAGGAGCGGCGCGACGAACATGAAGCTGAACTCGATGGGCTCGGTGACGCCGGTGACGAATGAGGTCAGCGCGACCGAGATCATCATGCCCTTGACCATGGTGCGGTTCTCGGGCCGTGCGGTGTGCGCGATGGCCAGGGCCGCGGCGGGCAGCGCGAACATGTAGATCGGGAAGCCGCCGGTCATGAACTGGCCCGCGCTGGGGTCGCCCGCGAGGAAGCGCGCGATGTCGCCGTGGACCTCGGCGCCGGTGTGCGGGTTGACGTAGGTGCCGGCGTCGAACCAGGGGAAGACGCTGAAGAAGTGGTGCATGCCGATCGGGATCAGCGCGCGCACCACCAGGCCGAAGATGCCGGCGCCCCAGGCCCCGGTGCCCACCAGCCACTCGCCGAAGTGGTAGAACCAGCCGCCGACCGTCGGCCAGACCACCCCGAACACGATGCCCGTGCCGACGCCGGCGAACGCGCAGAGGATCGGCACCAGCCGGCGGCCGCCGAAGAAGCCGAGCCATTCGGGCAGCTTGGTGCGGCTGAAGCGCTGGTAGAGCAGGGCCGCGATCAGGCCCATCACGATGCCGCCGAACACCTTGGCGTCCAGCGGCTTGCCGTCCGCGCCCTTGGGGAAGGCCTCGCTGGCGAGGACCGCCTTGAAGACCAGGTAGCCGACCGCGGCGGCCAGCGCCGTGGAGCCGTCGGCCTTCTTGGCGAAGCCGATGGCCACACCGATGGCGAAGAGCAGCGGCAGATAGTCGAAGACGGTCTGGCCTCCGGCGGCGAGCACGACGCCGAGCTTGCGGATCAGCTCCGGGAAGTTCTCCCGGCCCAGCAGGTCGGGTCCGCCGAGGCGCACCAGGAGCGCCGCCGCCGGAAGCGTGGCGACCGGAAGCATCAGGCTCCGCCCGATGCGTTGCAGGACCGCCATGACGCCCGCACCGCCGCGCCGCGTGCCGGCGGCCTTCCCTCGATCCGTACTCATCCGTCTTCCTCCATCGCGCATGCGGTCCCGCGGCCATCCAGGGGCGTGGGCGCCGGACCGGTCGGCCGCCGGGTCCGCCCGGCTGCCGCACCCCAAAGGTATGCAGTGGTATGCGAGTGGTCAATAGTGGTCTGCTTACCTTCTGCACAGGTGACCGAAGGCCCGGGGCGCTGGGCCCATGACGTCAGGGACTGCGAGACCACCCGCGCGTGGGCTCCAGTGGTATGCAGTGGTACGCTCCGAGGATCCCGCTGGAGGTTTCCCGTGAGCGCCGACGCCACCCCCGAACGCCCCGCCCGTTTCCCCGAGCGGAGCAGCGGGCCCGCGCCGCTGTGGGCCCAGACCGCCGAACTCATCCAGGACGAGATCCAGCGGCGCGGCCTGGCCCCGGGCGCCCGGCTGCCCGCCGAACGCGAGCTGGGCGAACGCCTGGACATCTCCCGGGTCACCCTGCGCAAGGCCCTCGCGCACCTGGTGGACCAGGGTCTGGTGACCGCCTCGCACGGGCGGGGCTGGTTCGTGGCCGCGCCGGTGGCGCCGCGGGAGTGGCCCAACGACCTGGAGTCCTTCACCGCGACGGCCCGCCGCAAGCACATGCGGCCCAGCTCCGTGGTGCTCCACCAGGAGCTGCGCCCGGCCACCCTGGACGACGCCGACCGCCTCGACGTGCCGGCCGGCGCTCCGCTGCTGCGCCTGGAACGGGTGCGGCTGCTCGACGACGTACGCATCGCCGTCGACCGCACCCTGCTGGTGGCCGCGCTCGCGCCCGGTCTTGAGGAGCTGGACTTCACCGGTGCCTCGCTGTTCGAGGCGCTGCACGCCAGGGGCGTCGAGCTGGACCGCTCGGAGACCACGATCGAGGCGCGCGGAGCCGATCGCGACGTCGCGGCGCACCTGGGCATCGAGCCGGGCGCCCCGGTGCTCGCCCTGGACCAGACGATCTACGCGCGCGACCAGCGCCCCGTGCTCCTGTCCACGGTCGTCTACAGCGGGGACCGCTACCGCCTGCGCACCACACTCCAGCCACGCTGACAGGCGCACGGGGGCCCCTCGGCCGCCAATGGGTGCGAAGGGAGGGGCCGTTGGTCCCCGAAGGGGTCGCACGGCCCGTAGGTCCCGGCCCAAGGTCACGCACCGGCGCGGGCCCGATGACCGCTCCCGGCCGACGCGTTCACCATTCGTTGACCGGACGTTGATCAGCCCCCGGCAGCGTGGGAACCATGCTGAACGACACCATGACCGCCGGCCGGGAACTCGGCTGGCAGGAGACCGCGTTGTGCGCACAGGCGGGGCCCGAGTTCTTCTTCCCGGCCCCGGGCAGCTCCACGCGGGAGGCCAAACAGCTGTGCGGCGCCTGCGAACAGCGCAAGGCCTGCCTGGAGTACGCCCTCGCCAACGACGAGCGCTTCGGCGTGTGGGGCGGCCTCTCCGAGAAGGAGCGGCTGACCCTGCAACGCGCCCGGCAGCGCTGAGAAGGAACGGCGACGGGGGAACGTCAACGGGGGGACGGCGACGGGGAGCGCCAACGGGGGAACGGCAGCGGGGGGGGGGGGGGGGGGGGGGGGGCGGGGCCCCCCCGCCCCGCGCCCCCCCCCCGCGGGGGGGGCCGCCCCCCCCCCCCGCGCCCCCGCCCCCGGCCGCGCGCACCCCCCGCGCGCCGGGGGCGCCCCCGCGGGGGGGGGGGGCCGGGGGCCCCCCCCCGGGGGGCCCGGGGGGGGGGGGCCCCCCCCCCAAAACCCCCCCCCCCCCCCCCCCCCCGGTTCCGTCCGTGCGGTGCCCGCCGGCCCGCCGAAGGTCAGCGCCGGGCGGCCATCCGCGCCTTGCGCGCGGCGAGCTTCTCGTCGAACTTGGCCGCCTCGCTGTCGAGCCCGCCCATGTACAGACCCAGCTCCTCCTGGGCCTGGAGACCCTCGGGGCCCAGCCCGTCGATCTCCAGGACCTTGAGGAAGCGCAGTACGGGCTGGAGCACGTCGTCGTGGTGGATCCGCATGTTGTAGATCTCGCCGATCGCCATCTGCGCCGCGGCCCGCTCGAAGCCCGGCATGCCGTGGCCGGGCATCCGGAAGTTCACGACGACGTCCCGCACCGACTGCATCGTCAGGTCGGGGGCGATCTCGAAGGCCGCGCCGAGCAGGTTGCGGTAGAAGACCATGTGCAGGTTCTCGTCGGTCGCGATCCGCGCCAGCATCCGGTCGCACACCGGGTCGCCCGACTGGTGACCCGTATTGCGGTGCGAGACGCGGGTGGCCAGTTCCTGGAAGGCCACGTAGGCCACCGAGTGCAGCATCGAGTGCCGGTTGTCCGACTCGAAGCCCTCGCTCATGTGGGCCATGCGGAACTGCTCCAGCTTGTCCGGGTCCACGGCCCGCGAGGCGAGCAGGTAGTCCCGCATCACGATGCCGTGGCGGCCCTCCTCGGCGGTCCAGCGGTGCACCCAGGTGCCCCAGGCGCCGTCGCGGCCGAACAGCGAGGCGATCTCGTGGTGGTAGCTGGGCAGGTTGTCCTCGGTGAGCAGGTTGACCACCAGGGCGATTTTGCCGATGTCGGTGACCTTCGACTGCTGGGGCTCCCAGGCCTCCCCGTCCTCGAAGAGCCCGGGGAAGTTGCGCGCGTCAGACCACGGCACGTAGTCGTGCGGCATCCAGTCCTTGGCGACCTTGAGGTGCCGGTTGAGCTCCTTCTCGACTACCTCTTCCAGCGCGAACAGCAGCCGGGCGTCGGTCCACGCGTCCGAACTGCCGAGGTGGGGAGAAGTGATCGTCACGGGTGAGCTCCAGGGGGACGGGAAAGGGGGGACGGCAGGCTTACCTACGCCTACGTAGGTTACGAGACCGTAGGTTAAGGCGACCGTAAGCCCCCAGCCAACCCCGTCTTCCCCTTCGTCCGGTTACGTTCTGCTATAGGTGCAGGTCGCCGGGGCGGAACGAGAGGCAAGTCACCTCCCCGCCCGCCCCCTCTCCCCGCTACCGCGGACCCGGGCCGCCCCTGACCTGCTCCACCGAGGTGTCGGCGAGCTCGCCGTCCAGGAGCAGCCAGCGGGTGACGCCGATCGACTCCAGGAACGGCAGGTCGTGACTGGCCACGATCAAGGCGCCCTCATAGGCGTCGAGCGCGTCCTGGAGGGCCCGCACGCTCGCCATGTCCAGGTTGTTCGTGGGCTCGTCCAGCATCAGGAGCTGGGGCGCTGGCTCCGCGAGCAGCAGGGCCGCCAGTGCGGCTCGGAAGCGCTCTCCGCCCGAAAGGGTCCCGGCCGGACGGGCGGCGCGGGCCCCCTTGAACAGGAAGCGCGCCAGGCGTGCCCGGATCGCTTGGTGGGTCGCGCCCGGTGCGAAACGGGCCACGTTCTCCACCACGCTCAGCTCGTCGTCGAGCACATCGAGGCGCTGGGGCAGAAAGCGCAGCGGCACATGGGTCAGGGCCTCGCCCGCCACCGGCTCCAGCTGTCCGGCGAGCGTGCGCAGCAGGGTCGTCTTGCCCGAACCGTTGCGGCCCACCAGCGCGATCCGCTCCGGGCCCCGCACATCGATCTCGCCCTTCACCCGCGCCCCATGAGGGAGTTGGAGCTCGCGCAGGGTCAGTACCGAGCGGCCCGGGTGCACCTTGGTGTACGGCAGCTCGATGCGGATCTCCTCGTCGTCACGCACCAACTCGACCGCCTGGCCGAGCCGTTCACGCGCCTGGTCGAGGCGCTCGCTCTGCAGGATGCGGTGCTTGCCCGCGGACACCTGCGCCTCGCGCCGCCGGTTGTTGGCGACGATCTTCGGCACCACCTTGTTGTCGTAGCTCTTCTGTCCATAACGCCGCCGCCGCGCCAACTTCATGTGCGCGTCGCTCAGTTCGCGCTGCTGGCGCTGCACATCGGCCTCGGCCACCCGCACCATGCGTTCGGCCGCCTCCTGCTCCGCGCGCAACGCCTCCTCGTAGGCGCTGAAAGTGCCCCCGAACCAGGTGAGTTGGCCCTCGCGCAGATCGGCGATGCGGTCCACCCGGTCGAGCAGCTCACGGTCGTGGCTGACCACCAGGAGCACCCCGCTCCAGGCGTCGACCGCGGCGTACAGGCGCCGGCGGGCGGCCAGGTCCAGGTTGTTGGTCGGCTCGTCCAGGAGCAGGATGTCCGGGCGCCGCAGGAGCAGCGCGGCGAGCCGCAGCAGCACCGATTCGCCGCCCGACACCTCGCCGATCGTGCGGTCGAGCCCGATGGAGCCGAGGCCGAGCTGGTCGAGGGTGGCGCGGGCGCGCTCCTCGACGTCCCACTCGTCACCCACCGTCTCGAAGTGCCGCTCGTCCGCGTCGCCGTCCTCGATGGCGTGCAGTGCGGCGCGAATCGTGTCGATGCCCAGGGCCTGGTCGACCCGCAGGGCGGTGTCGAGCACCAGGTTCTGCGGCAGATAGCCGACGTCACCCGCCGTCTTGACGCAGCCCCCGGTCGGGGTGAGAACGCCGGCGATCAGCTTCAACAGGGTTGACTTTCCTGACCCGTTGAGACCGACGAGGCCGGTGCGCCCCGGGCCGACGGCGAGCTGGAAGTCCTCGAAGGCGACGGTGCCGTCCGGCCAGGCGAAGGAGAGGCCGGCCGAGCTGATCTGAGGGGGGAAGGTTGACATACGGGTCTCCCGGTTGCGGGGAAGGAAAAAAGGGGCAACGGGGGTTCTGAGACACCGGTCAGGGCAGGAAAAAGGCCCTGGTCGTGTTGGAGGACATGGCTCGGAGGCAGAGGTCGCACCGGGACGCGCGCCACGGATGGCGATGCGCGAGACGGTGTCTCAGGGGCCTCAGACGAGCAACGTCCTACTCCGTTCGACGACAACAGGGCCAGTCACGAACGTACGCGCAGGGCGCGCGGCACCGCAAACGATTTACCGAGGGGCCGGGACCGGGGCGGGGTGTGCACATCGGGGGGCGCCGCCGCGACCGGGCAGGAGCGGAAGCGGCGCCGAAGGCGTGACGGGTGAGCGGGCGGGCGCGTGGTCAGCAGGCGTCGCGGAGCAGCGCGGTGAGGTTGCGGTCCAGGTCGAGGTGCTGGTGTTCGAGGCCGGTGGGCACCAGGAGCTGGGCGCGCTGGAGGAAGCGGCGCAGCTCGACGGTGCGGATGTGGACCATGGCGACGCCTTCGCGGGCGTGGAATTCGAGCACCGTGCGGTCGTAGCCGTAGGGCCGCACCCGCACGTCACCCACCCCGGCCGCCGCGTCGATGCCCGCTTCGAGCAGCTCGCGGGCGAACTCCCAGGAGACCTCGGTGCCTTCGAGGGTGGCCGGTGCCGGGAACGTCATGTGCACGGCGAAGGGGTCCTCGGGGTCGTAGCGCAGCGTCGCGGGCACGGTGTCCATGCGGGGCGCGGACGCGATCATGCGTACGTGGACGGGCTGCTCGATGACGGTGGACAAAGCCCTGCTCCCTCAGCCTCGGGGGTTCTCTCCTGCCGACCGGAAAGACGTCGAAACGCGGGATTGCGTGCACCGGAGGTCCACGTGACCTGCGTCACTGCCGTATGCCGACACCGAGCCGGCATCCGTGTCGCCCCCTGTGCTGCTGGTTCCCCGGCTCCCGTCCGTCACACGGCGCCGCACGGATCACCCCCCGTCACTTCCCTCCCCGTATTCGCGGCGCCCGTACGAGCGCGGCACGGGTCGCGGCGCACCTCGTGTACGCCGTGCGGTCCGGCGGCGCCGGGCGTCGGAGCGTAGGCACCCTGGACGGGCGGGAGGTGCTGGGCTAGCTTCCGACGCCATGAAGTCCATGGGGAAGACGAGACGTGTGCTGTCGGTGGGGCTCGGCGTGCTGGCGCTCGCGGCGGCGCCGGCCGCTCCGGCACAGGCGCACGGCCACCGCGATCCGGTGTGGCAGCTCAAGAACACGGCGTCCGACGCCCGCTTCAGGGGGCTCGCGGCGGTGAGCCGGTCCACGGCGTGGGTGGCCGGCACCAAGGGGACCGTCCTGCGGACCTCCGACGGGGGCCGCACCTGGCGGAACGTGTCGCCGGCCGGAGCCGGGAACCTGGAGTTCCGCGATGTCGAGGCCTTCGACGGGCGGCGTGCGGTGGTCCTGGCGATCGGCGAGGGCGAGGCGTCCCGCGTCTACCGCACCGACGACGGCGGGGCGACCTGGACCGAGTCGTTCCGCAACACCGATCCGAAGGCGTTCTACGACTGCCTCACCTTCTTCGACTCGCGGCACGGCCTGGCGATGAGCGACCCGGTGGACGGCAAGTACCGCATCCTGTCCACCGCGGACGGCGGCCGGTCCTGGAAGGTCCTGCCCGACCGGGGGATGCCGGCCGCGCAGCCCGGCGAGGCCGGGTTCGCGGCCAGTGGGCAGTGCCTGGTGAGTTACGGGTCGCACGACGTGTGGCTGGCCACCGGCGGCGGCGCGACCGGCCGCGTCCTGCACTCCGGGGACCGCGGGCTGACCTGGACGGCCGCCGAGTCGTCGATTCCGGCGGGCGACGCGGCCCGCGGGGTGTTCGGCCTCGCCTTCCGCGACCGCGACCACGGCATCGCGGTCGGCGGCGACTACCGCGCCGACCAGCCCTCGCCCCGGGCCGCGGCCCTCACCGGCGACGGCGGGCGGACCTGGCGCCAGGCGGCCGGTCCCGTCGCGGCCTACCGCTCGGGCGTCGCCTGGCGGGCCCGCTCGCGGACGACCGCCCTCGCCGTCGGGCCCACCGGCACCGATCTGACCCGCGACGGCGGACGCACCTGGCGCACGGTCGACACCGGCTCCTACGACACCGTCGACTGCACGCCGGACGGCGCGTGCTGGGCGGCGGGGGAGAAGGGGCGGGTGGCCCGCCTGGACCACTGAGCGGCGCCGGCGCTGGCCGTATGACCGACCGCCGACCGTCCGGTCAGCCCGGCAACTGCTGCTGGTGGGCGGCGAGTTGGGGGGCGACCTTCGTCGCGAAGAACTCGGTGATCCGGTAGGTGGCCAGGCCGTGGACCCGGAACGGGTCGCTCGCCACCAGCCGCTCCATCGCCCCGCGGTCGTCGCCCACCGCCAAGATGACCCCGCCGTCCCGGGGCCGCTTGCGTCCGGAGGCGAGGAAGACGCCGGCCGCGTACTGCGCGTCCAGCCAGTGGACGTGCTCGCCGAGCAGCGCGTCCACGCGGTCGAGGGGGGCGGTGTAGGTCAGTTCAAGTACGAACATGATCGCCAGGCTACTCGGGCCGACGGGGCCGGGCGCGGGCGTCCCGGTGTCCTACGCTGGGGCGCCATGGAGATCATCACGGGGATTCCGGACGGCTGGCCCGGGGACGAGGCGGCGGCCCTGGCCGTCCAGGACGAGCTGCGCGACCGGGTCGTGCTCGACGAGCCGGGGCCGGCCCCGGGACACGGCCTCGTCACCGGGGTCGACGTGGCGTACGACGACGAGCGGGACCTGGTGGTCGCGGCGGCCGTGGTGCTCGACGCGGCGAGTCTGGAGGTCGTCGACGAGGCGACGGCGGTCGGCAGGGTGGCCTTCCCGTACGTCCCCGGTCTGCTCGCGTTCCGGGAGATCCCCACCGTGCTCGCCGCCCTCGAACTCCTGGTCCGTGGACCGGGGTTGGTGGTCTGCGACGGATACGGGCTCGCCCACCCGCGCCGCTTCGGCCTCGCGAGTCATCTCGGTGTGCTCACCGGGCTGCCCGTGGTGGGCGTCGCCAAGAACCCGTTCACCTTCAGCTTCGACCAGCCGGGCCCCCAACGCGGTGACAGCACACCGCTGTTGGCCGACGACGGCACCGTGGTCGGCCGCGCGCTGCGTACCCAGGACGCGACCAAGCCGGTCTTCGTGTCGGTCGGCCACCGGGTGAGCCTGGAGGGCGCCTGCGCCCACACCCTCGCACTCGCCCGGCGCTACCGGCTCCCCGAGACCACCCGGCACGCCGACTCGCTGTGCCGCAGGGCGCTCAAGGAGGCCCAGGGGCTCGGCGTCTGAGGCGCCTCCGGGCCGGGGGTGCTGACCATGGCCAAGGGGCGCGCCTCCGGCCCGGGTTCAGAGGGTGTCGACCACGCGGGCCCAGGGGGTGCCGACCACTCGGGCCCAGCGGGAGTGGACCACGCGGGTTCAGCGGGTGTCGACCACCCGGAAGCGCATCCCGGCGGACCGCAGCCGCGCGGTGAGTTCCGGGCCCATCGCGGTCGCCGGGGTCAACTGCCCTGCCAGGGCGGGCAGTTCGTCGAACGCTAGGCAGAGCGCACCCTCGGCGAGGATCTTCGCCGTCTCGTCGTACCCCGGGTCGCCGCCCGCCACCTCGGTGAACACCCGGCGGCCCCCGCCCTCTCCGACGAAGCGCACCGTGAACCAGCTGCGCCGGCGCCGTGTCTCGTCGGGGCCGTTGCCCGCTTCGTAACGGCTCATCAACCACGCCCGTGCGGGCGGCAGTTGAGTTGCCGCCGCGACCGCGCCCACCGCCGCCACCCCGCCGATCGCCACCGGCAGGTGTTTGACCGATGCGAAGTGCCGGTAGCGGAAATCGGGCCCGTAGCGCTCGTCGGCCGCCGCCGAGCGGGCGACGACCTGCGGGTCGATCGTGGGCATGGGCAGCGCCCAGGTGCCGGTCTCCTTGCTGAAGTGCGGGGCGCCGAGCGGGGCGCGGGCCCGCCGCCCCACCAGGCGCGGCTCGTGCAGTCGGCGCTCGCGGGCGGCCCGGGCGGTCTGCGCGCCCCGGCCGAGCGCGGTGAGCGCGGAGGCGAGCGTCCCGCCGGAGAACGTCGCGTTGGTCCGCACGAAGCCGTCGACGCGCAGCGGCACCCCGGCCGGCAGCTGGTCCACCGTGAACCGGACGCCCAGGTCGTGCGGCGCCGAGTCGAACCCGCAGGCGTGCACGAGGCGCGCACCGCGCTCGCGGGCCCGCGCGTCATGGCGTACGTACATGGAGTCCACGAACTCGGGCTCGCCCGTCAGGTCGAGATAGTCCGTGCCCGCCTCGGCGCACGCCTCGACCAGGCCCTCGCCGTACCAGACATAGGGGCCGACGGTGGTGGCCACCACGCGCGAGGACTCGGCGAGCGCGCGCAGCGAGGCGGCGTCGTGGGAGTCGGCGGTGAGCAGGGGCAGGGTGGCGCACGCCGGGTCGAGCTCGGCGAGCCGCTCGCGCAGCCGCTCCAGCTTGGTGCGGTTGCGTCCGGCGATGGCCCACCGGCAGTCCTTCGGAGCGTGGGTCGCGAGATATTGGGCGGTCAGCGCCCCGACGAAGCCCGTCGCGCCGAACAGCACGATGTCGTAGGTCCGCTTCGAGGGTTCCACCGTGTGCCTCCGCAGGTCTGCTGCCGGGTGATGCCGTCGGCCGATGCCGGGTTGTGAGGCTAGCGTGCGGCCACCGCCCGGGGCACCCGGCCCCGGTGGCCCGCTCATCACCCGCAGGAGTGGCGGCGGGCAAGCCCGGCGTATCGGGGCAACCGCGCCTCCGGTGGGCCGGGGACATGCTGAGCGGTTGCTCATGGGGGCTTGTGCGGAGTGGAACGTGTTCTTAGCATCATTGATGTTACATCAGTTGTGTCACAGTGCTGGGGGCTTGATGACAGCGACAGGAACCGGCCCGCTCGCCGGGGTGCGCGTGGTCGAGCTGGCGGGCATCGGGCCCGGCCCGTTCGCCGCCATGCTCCTCGCCGACCTCGGCGCCGACGTGGTGCGCGTGGACCGCCCCGGCGGCGCCGGCCTCGCGGTGGATCCCGCGTACGACCTGACCAACCGCAACAAGCGCTCCGTGATCATCGACCTCAAGGCGCCGCAGGGCCCCGGCCTCGTCCTCGACCTCGTCGAGCGCGCCGACCTGCTCATCGAGGGCTACCGGCCCGGCGTCGCCGAGCGCCTCGGCGTGGGACCGCGGGAGTGCCTGGCCCGCAATCCCCGGCTGGTCTACGGGCGGATGACCGGCTGGGGCCAGGACGGACCGCTCGCCCAGCGGGCCGGACACGACATCGCCTACATCGCCCTGACCGGCACCCTCGGCATGATCGGCGAGGCGGGCGGGCCGCCGGTCGTCCCGGCCAATCTCGTCGGCGACTACGCGGGCGGCTCGCTCTACCTGGTCATCGGCGTCCTCGCCGCCCTCCAGCACGCCCGGAACGGCGGGGCCGGCCAGGTCGTCGACGCCGCCATCGTCGACGGCACCGCCCACCTCGCCACCATGATCCACGGCATGATGGCGGCCGGCGGCTGGCAGGACCGGCGCGGGGTCAACCTCCTGGACGGCGGCTGCCCCTTCTACGGCACGTACGAGACCTCGGACGGCCAGTACATGGCCGTCGGCGCCCTGGAGCAGCAGTTCTACGACGAGTTCGTCCGGCTGCTCGGCATCGGGGACCTGGCCCCCGCCCGCAAGGACCTCGCCCGCTGGCCGGAGCTGCGCACCGCCGTCGCCGACCGGTTCCGTACCCGCACCCGCGCACAGTGGACGGCCGTCTTCGAGGGGTCGGACGCCTGTGTGGCGCCCGTCCTGTCCCTCACGGAGGCGCCGCACCACCCGCATCTCGCGGCCCGTGACACCTTCACCGCGTACGAGGGCCTCACCCAGCCCGCGCCCGCCCCCCGCTTCTCCGCCACCCCCGGCTCCGTCCGCAGGCCCCCCGCTCTGCCGGGCGCCCACACGGCGGACGTCGCCCGCGACTGGGACCTGCCGGCACTCGCGGCGGCCCCGGCACCAACTCCCGTACAGGAGGCTTGAGTTGAAACGGCAGATCTTCACCGCCGAACACGAGGCGTTCCGCGAGACCGTCCGCACCTTCCTCGCCAAGGAGGTCCTGCCGCACTACGAGCAGTGGGAGAAGGACGGCATCGTCTCGCGCGAGGCCTGGCTCGCGGCCGGCCGGCAGGGGCTGCTCGGGCTCGCCGTGCCGGAGGAGTACGGGGGCGGCGGGCAGGCCGACTTCCGCTTCAGCGCCGTACTCGCCGAGGAGTTCACCCGCGCCGGGGCCGCCGGGCTCGCGCTCGGCCTGCACAACGACATCGTCGGGCCGTATCTGACCGGGCTCGCCACCGAGGAGCAGAAGCGGCGCTGGCTGCCCGGCTTCTGCGACGGCTCCCTGATCACGGCCATCGCCATGACCGAACCGGGCGCCGGATCCGACCTCCAGGGCATCCGCACCACCGCCGAGGACCGGGGCGACCACTGGCTCCTGAACGGCTCCAAGACGTTCATCTCCAACGGCATCCTCGCCGACCTGGTCGTCGTGGTCGCCAGGACCACCCCGGAAGGCGGCGCCAAGGGCCTCTCCCTCATCGTGGTGGAGCGCGGCGCGGAGGGCTTCGAGCGCGGTCGCAACCTCGACAAGATCGGACAGAAGTCGCAGGACACGGCCGAGCTGTTCTTCCACGACGTACGCGTCGCGAAGGACAATCTCCTCGGCGAGCGGGACGGCGCCTTCCTCCATCTGATGACCAATCTCGCACAGGAGCGGATGGGCATCGCGGTCGCCGGTATCGCCGCCGCCGAACACCTCCTGGAGATCACCACGGACTACGTCAAGGAGCGCGAGGCCTTCGGCCGGCCGCTCTCCAAACTCCAGCACATCCGGTTCGAGATCGCCGAGATGGCCACCGAGTGCGCCGTCACCCGGACCTTCCTCGACCGCTGCATCGCCGACCACGCCAACGGCGAACTCGACGCGGTGCACGCCTCGATGGCCAAGTGGTGGGCGACCGAACTGCAAAAGCGCGTCGCCGACCGCTGCCTCCAACTGCACGGCGGATACGGCTACATGACCGAGTACCGGGTCGCCAAGGCCTTCACGGACGGCCGCATCCAGACCATCTACGGCGGCACGACCGAGATCATGAAGGAGATCATCGGCCGTTCCCTGCTCGGCTGACCCCGCTCCCCGCACCACCCTCATCCGAAAGGCCTGACGTTGAGCACCGAAGCGTATGTGTACGACGCGATCCGCACCCCGCGCGGACGCGGCAAGGCGAACGGCGCCCTGCACGGCACCAAGCCGATCGACCTCGTGGTCGGCCTGATCCACGAGATCCAGGCACGCTTCCCGGGCCTCGACCCGGCGGCCATCGACGACATCGTGCTCGGCGTCGTCGGCCCGGTCGGCGACCAGGGATCCGACATCGCGCGCATCGCCGCGATCGCCGCCGGACTGCCCGATACCGTCGCGGGCGTCCAGGAGAACCGCTTCTGTGCCTCGGGCCTCGAAGCGGTCAACATGGCTGCCATGAAGGTACGTTCGGGCTGGGAGGACCTGGTCCTCGCGGGCGGCGTCGAGTCGATGTCACGCGTCCCGATGGCCTCCGACGGCGGCGCCTGGTTCGCCGACCCGATGACCAACTTCACCACCAACTTCGCCCCGCAGGGCATCGGCGCCGACCTCATCGCCACCGTCGAGGGCTACTCGCGCCGCGACGTGGACGAGTACGCCGAGCTGTCCCAGGAGCGGGCCGCGGAGGCGTGGAAGGACGGCCGCTTCGCGCGCTCCGTCGTCCCCGTCAAGGACCGCAACGGCCTCGTCGTCCTCGACCACGACGAGCACATGCGCCCCGGCACCACCGCCGACTCGCTCGCCTCCCTCAAGCCGTCGTTCGCCGGCATCGGCGAGATGGGCGGCTTCGACGCCGTCGCCCTGCAGAAGTACCACTGGGTGGAGGAGATCAACCACGTCCACCACGCGGGCAACTCCTCGGGCATCGTGGACGGTTCGGCCCTCGTCGCCATCGGCTCAAGGGCCGTCGGCGAGCGGTACGGGATGACCCCGCGGGCCCGCATCGTCTCGGCCGCCGTCTCCGGCTCCGAGCCCACCATCATGCTGACCGGCCCCGCGCCCGCCACCCGCAAGGCGCTCGCCAAGGCGGGCCTGACCATCGACGACATCGACCTCGTCGAGATCAACGAGGCGTTCGCCGCCGTCGTCCTGCGCTTCGTCAGGGACATGGGCCTCAGCCTCGACAAGGTCAACGTCAACGGCGGCGCCATCGCCATGGGCCACCCCCTCGGCGCGACCGGGGCGATGATCCTGGGCACCCTCGTGGACGAGCTGGAGCGCCGCGACCTGCGCTACGGCCTCGCCACGCTCTGCGTCGGCGGCGGCATGGGCATCGCCACCGTCGTCGAGCGTCTCTGACCGTCCGTCCCGGCACCCCTCACACGGAGATTTCAGCAATGACGAAGAGCACGACCATCCGCTGGGAACAGGACGAGACCGGCGTCGTCACCCTCGTACTGGACGACCCCGACCAGTCCGCCAACACGATGAACCAGGCGTTCAAGGACTCCATCGCCGCCGTCGCGGAGCGCGCGGAGGCCGAGAAGGACTCGATCCGGGGCATCATCTACACCTCGGCCAAGAAGACCTTCTTCGCGGGCGGTGACCTCAAGGACATGATCCGGGTCGGCCCCGAACTCGCCCAGCAGGCCTTCGACACCGGAACCGCCATCAAGGCGTCGCTGCGCCGTATCGAGACGCTCGGCAAGCCGGTCGTCGCGGCCATCAACGGCGCGGCCCTGGGCGGCGGTTACGAGATCGCCCTCGCCTCCCACCACCGGGTCGCCCTCGACGCGCCCGGCTCCAAGATCGGCCTGCCCGAGGTCACCCTCGGTCTGCTCCCGGCGGGCGGCGGCGTGACCCGTACCGTACGCCTCATGGGCATCGCGGACGCCCTGCTCAAGGTGCTGCTCCAGGGCACCCAGTACTCCCCGCGCCGTGCCCTGGAGAACGGTCTCGTGCACGAGGTCGCGGCCACGCCCGAGGAGATGCTCGCCAAGGCGCGCGCCTTCATCGACGCGCACCCCGAGTCCCAGCAGCCCTGGGACGTCAAGGGGTACAAGATCCCCGGCGGCACCCCGTCCAGCCCGCGCTTCGCCGCCAATCTGCCCGCCTTCCCGGCGAACCTCAAGAAGCAGCTCCAGGGCGCGCCCTACCCGGCGCCGCGCAACATCCTGGCGGCGGCCGTCGAAGGCTCCCAGGTCGACTTCGAGACCGCTCTCACCATCGAGGCCCGCTACTTCACCGAGCTGGTGACCGGGCAGACCTCGAAGAACATGATCCAGGCGTTCTTCTTCGACCTCCAGGCCGTCAACTCCGGCGTCAGCCGCCCCCAGGGCATCGAGCCGCGCCCGGTCCGCAAGGTCGCGGTCCTCGGCGCCGGCATGATGGGCGCGGGCATCGCGTACGCGTGTGCGCGGGCCGGCATCGAGGTCGTCCTGAAGGACGTGTCCCAGGAGGCCGCCGACAAGGGCAGGGCGTACTCGGAGAAGCTCCTCGTGAAAGCGCTCTCACGCGGACGCACCACCGAGGCCGAGCGCGACGCGCTGCTCGCCCGCATCACGCCGACCGCCGACCCGCAGGCGCTGGCCGGCTGCGACGCCGTCATCGAGGCGGTCTTCGAGGACACCGCTCTCAAGCACAAGGTGTTCCAGGAGATCCAGGACATCGTCGCCCCGGACGCGCTGCTCTGCTCCAACACCTCGACGCTGCCGATCACCGGCCTCGCCGAGGGCGTCTCGCGCCAGGCCGACTTCATCGGCCTGCACTTCTTCTCACCCGTCGACAAGATGCCCCTGGTCGAGATCATCAAGGGTGAGCGCACCGGCGCGGAGGCCCTGGCCCGCGCCTTCGACCTCGTCCGGCAGATCAAGAAGACCCCGATCGTCGTCAACGACTCCCGGGGCTTCTTCACCTCGCGCGTGATCGGGCAGTTCATCAACGAGGGCGTCGCGATGGTCGGCGAGGGCATCGAACCGGCCTCCGTCGAGCAGGCGGCGGGCCAGGCCGGCTACCCGGCCAAGGTCCTCTCCCTGATGGACGAGCTGACGCTGACCCTGCCCCGCAAGATCCGCAACGAGACCCGGCGGGCCGTCGAGGAGGCGGGCGGCGTCTGGCCCGGCCACCCCTCGGACGCGGTGATCGACCGCATGGTCGACGAGTTCGGACGTACCGGACGCAGCGGCGGCGGCGGCTTCTACGACTACGGCGACGACGGCAGGCGCGGCAAGCTGTGGCCGGGCCTGCGGGAGCACTTCACCCGGCAGGGAGCCGAGATCCCGTTCGAGGACATGAAGGAGCGCATGCTCTTCTCGGAGTCCCTCGACACCGTGCGCCTCTTCGAGGAGGGCGTGCTCACCTCGGTCGCCGACGCCAACATCGGCTCCATCATGGGCATCGGCTTCCCCGCGTGGACCGGTGGCGTCCTGCAGTACATCAACGGCTACGAGGGCGGCCTGCCCGGCTTCGTGGCCCGCGCCCGCGAGCTGGCCGAGCGCTACGGAGAGCGCTTCCAGCCGCCGGCCCTGCTCGTCGAGAAGGCGGAGAAGGGCGAGACGTTCCGGGACGCGTAGGCGCTCCGCCGGGCCCGGGGGCGCCCCTCCTTCGGGAGGGGCGCCTAGTGCGGCGGGCGCGACGGGGGGTCCGCCGGGCCGAAGGCCGCCCGCAGTTCCGCCTTCAGGGAGCGCTGGAAAGCGGTGACCAGTGCCTGGAGGACCATCGGCTGCATATGGGCGGAGAGCGATTTCATCGCCTCGACGTGATCGGGGTCCGACTCCCGCTCGCGGTACGGATTCCACACCTCGTCGCGGAAGAGCCGGGTCAGCTCATGGGCGGCCGAGCGGGCGTGCTCCATCAGCACCGTACGGGCCGCCAGGATCGTCTCGTGCGCGATCGGCACGTCCAGGAGCTGGACCCCGAGGGCGAGCAGCCCCGGGTCGACGCGGAAGGTGTCCGGCGACCCCGCGATCCGCTCCAGGACGTTCATCGCGGCGAGCCGGTCGAGGTCGGTGTCGGACAGCGGACGCCCGGCCCGCCGTTCCAGCTCGGCGCGGCTCGCGTCGTCCGCCGAGTCCGGCGCCCAGGAGGCGACCACGGCCCGGTGGATGGCCAGGTCGTGGGCGCTCAGATCGGCCGGCAACTGCTGGAGGTAGCGCTCGATCGCGGCCAGCGTCATCCCGTGGTGCTGCAGTTCCTCGATGAGCGCGAGCCGGGACAGGTGCGCGGGCCCGTAGTGCCCGACCCGGCGTGGCCCGATCACCGGCGGCGGCAACAGGCCGCGCGTGCTGTAGAAGCGGATGGTGCGCACGGTGACCCCGGCCCGCGCGGCCAGCTCGTCCACCGTGAGCGTCGGCTCCTCGGTCTCCGTCGCCATGGCAGTGCCTCGCCTCCCCACTGGTTCCCGTCGCCCACGTACGCGGCCGATCCGGTGCAACAGTATTGCTGTCTCACCAGCACTGCTCAGTATGCCCGGCTCTTCGGGCCGGGGCGAGCGGGTCGTACGGCCGTGGGGCCGGGGGCCGGGGGAGGCGCGGTACGGTCAGCGGCCGGCCTGGAGCGGGTAGTGGTCGCTGAGGTCGGTGTAGGTGTAGTCGGTGCCCCAACTGCTCACCGTCCAGGGCGTGGTGGGCTCCTGCACCACCTTGTTGTTCCAGCCGGAAGGGCGGGCGTGGCCGGCGAGGTGCAGGACGTAGTCGAGGTCCTCGCTCGGGTCGGACGGGTAGCGGTAGCGCGCGATCGAGTTCTCGGCGGTGTCGAAGGAGTACGCGTGGCCCGTCCGCGAGTCGGCGCCCACCAGACCGCTGTTGGCGAGCATCGAGGCGTACTCGGAGCCGTGCGAGTCCACGTTGAGGTCGCCCGCCACCATCACCTCCTCGCTCGCCGGGATGTTCTTCGCGTCGAGGAAGGACTTGATGGCCTTGAACTGCAGAGCACGGTCCTTGACCGCCTCGCCCGCACCGCACCCGGAGTCGGTCGACTGGGTGTGGGTGCCGACGATGTGCACCCTGGCACCGTTGACGTTCAACTCGGCATAGACGAAGCCCTTGTTGGACCACCAGTCGGAGCCGCAGGCGTCCTTGTAGACGTACTGCTCCTTGCGCACGATCGGCCACTTGCTGAGCAGGGTGACGCCGCCGTCCTCGGGGGTGGTCGAGGAGTACGAGCCGCCGGTGGCGTCCCAGCCGTCCTTGCCGCGGCCCACGACGGGCGTCTGGTACGGGTACTGGGCCGAGGCGTTCCGCTTCAGCGCGTCCGAGGCGGAGTTGTCGAACGCCTCCTGGAGCACGACCACGTCGTTGCCCTGGAAGAAGGGCGCGGCCGGTATGGCCTGGGCCCGATGGTCCTGGCCCCAGTTCGGGTAGAGGTTCTTGCTCATCAGGAAGGTGTTGTACGTCAGCACCTTCAGCCGGGGCGGCTCGGCGGCCGCCGCCGATGCGGGAGTGGCGGCGGCGGTCACGGCGGCCGAGAGGGCGGCGGCGAGCACCACGCCGTGGACCCGGCGGAGCGAGGAGTGCGGCACGTGAACTCCTGTGTCTGGAGTGGGGATGGGACCGGCCGCCACATCAAAGCAGCTGCGGTTACCTGGAGGTAACCTCCGTGCGCACCCTGTCTTGCGCGGGTGCGACGATCCGAAGTCGCTTGTGAGGTGAGGTGAGGTGAGGTGGGAAGAGGGGCGCGGCGGTTCGTGCCCGCTGCGCCCCCTTTGCCCCAACTGGCCGTGGTGCGGCCCCTGTTCGGAAGCATCTTGCGGTTGCGGCTGATGCCGCGCCGTTGGTGCTCCCGCCGCCCCTGCCGTCGCGGTTCGGCTAGCGCACGGTCACGGTGAAGGCGGCCGAGGCGGTCGGGCCGCTGACGATGCGGAGCTCGTTCTTGCCCTTGAGGCCCAGCTTGACGCCGAGCGAGTAGGAGCCGGTGCGGGAGATCGGCGCGGAGGCCGGGAGCGTGACCCACTTGCCGTTCTGCTTCTGCTGGAGCGTGACCTTGCTGCCCGCCTTGAGCCCGGTGGTCGTTCCGGTGACGCGGAACAGCTGCCATGCGCCGACCGTGGTGGCCGACGGCTTGGCGGTGATGGCCGCCTTGGCGGCGACGGCCTGGTGGGCGGCCGGGGTGGATGCGGGGGCGGAAGCGGGGGCGGGGGTGGGGGTGGCGGCCATCGCGGTACCGGCCAGGGCGACGCAGGCGGCGCTGAGGACGCCGACGGTGGCGAGGCGAAGCTGGTGGCGCTTGGTGGTGATCATGATGGTGTCCCTCTCGACGGGTGTTCGTCCGGCTGTGCGCCATGAGCGAGGAAAGTTCCCTTGGCGGCCTTGGCGCGCTCTCACCGGGTATGACGGGGCTGCGCCGGAGGGCGTTGTCGGCGTCCTGTCACCGTCTCGTAACAGCGGAGCGGCGCGATGCACCGGGCCCGGCACGGGGGGGAGGGCCGAGGGGGCGCGGTGCACAGGGTGAGGGGGGTGCAGCAGGTGTTTGAGCACCCTTCGAGATGCCTGACCCGGTCATTGCATACTGGAATCCCCGTCGTCACGGAAGGGCACATCAGCCCCGCCAGCCTCAGGGAGCCGTCCAGCTCCGCCAGCCTCAGGGAGCCCCGCCATGAGCCGCCGCGACACCGAGCCCGCCCCGCCCCCGCCGGGGGGCGTGCTGTGGAGTCTTGCGGGTGACGTGCGGATGCTCCTCACCCTGCCCGCCGCGCTCACCATGCAGGTCGCGCACCCGGCCGTCGGCGCCGGCGTGGACCAGTACTCGGTCTTCCGCACCGACCCCTGGGGCCGCGGGGAGCGCTCTCTGCGGTCGGTCCAGCTGTGGGTGTACGGGGGCGAGGGCGCCGCGCAGGAGGGGCGCCGGCTCCGCCACCTCCACAAGACCATCCAGGGCACCGACGCCAGCGGCCGCCGCTATCACGCGCTCACCCCCGCCTACTACTCCTGGGTGCACGCCACCGGTTACCCCGTCTACGCCCATGCTCAGAACTACATGGGCCGCCCGTTCACCGACGCCCAGCACCGCAAGCTGTACGCGGAGTGGCTCCAGGTCGGCCGGATCCTCGGCATCCACGACCGTGACATGCCCGCGACCATCGAGGAATTCTGGCCCTACTACCGCAAGGTCCTCGCCGACGAGATCGGGATGAACGTCGTGGTCGAGGAACTCGTGGCCACGGACCGGCCGGTGCCACCGCCCGACCGGGGCCCGCTGCTTCTGCGGCTGCTCCTGAGAGCGCTCTGGCCGCTGCTGCTGCCCCCGCTGGCCCGCTTCCGCCGCTTCGTGACCATCGGGTTCATGCCGCCCGACGCGCGCGAGGCGATCGGCCTCGACTGGAGCGACGAGCAGGAGCGCACGCTCCGCCGCTTCGGGCGCGTAGTGCGGACCGTCGTGCCCCTGCTGCCGGAGCAGTTGCGATACCTGCCGTTGGCCCGCCGGGCCCGGGCGCGGTTCAGGCACTCGGGGAGGGTGGGCTGAGAGCGCTCTCGAAGTCCTGCGCCTTGGTGTGGGTGCGGCCGGGGAGGCGGCGTGAGAGCGCTCTCGGCGGCGTGCGCCTTCGGGGAGGTGCGGACCGGCGTGGGTATGGCCGCGCTCTCGCTGGACCCCTTGCGTGCGGGCACGGACAGGTCAGGCCGAGGCGCGGCGGATCAGGGTGGTCGGGGTGATTACCGAGGCGGGTGAGACCGCTTCCGTGCCGCCCTGGTCGAGGACGCGCAGCAACAGCCGTGCCATCAGGCGGCCCATCTCCTCGATCTCCTGGCGCACCGTTGTCAGCGGCGGATCGGTGGCCTCCGCGACCGACGCCATGTCGTCGAAGCCGACCAGGGCCACGTCCTCCGGCACCCGGCGCCCGTGCTCCCGCAGCACCCGCAACGCGCCGGACGCCATGAGGTCGTTGGCGGCGAACACGGCGTCCAACTCCGGGTGGCGCGCGAGGAGTTCGGACATCGCGCGGGCCCCGCTCTCCGCCGTGAACGAGCCCTCGGCCACCAGCTCGGGGTTGGCCTCGGGAAGCATGTCCCGATAGCCGGCCAGGCGGTCGGTGGAGGCGGTCTGGTCGAGTGGGCCCGCGATGTGGGCGATGTGCCTGCGGCCCAGCGAACGCAGATGCCGCACCGCCTCGCGCGCCCCGCCCCGGTTGTCGGCGTCCACGTACGGGACGGCCGCGGGGAAGCCGGGGCGACCGCCGAAGACCGTCAGCATGCCGGCGCCGCGGGTGATGGCGGGCAGCGGGTCGTCGTCGTGCAGTGAGAACGCGAGCGCGCCGTCGACATGACCTCCCGTCAGATAGCGCGAGATCCGCCCGTAGTCGTCCGGCCCCTCGACGAGCAGCAGCACCAACTGGCTGTCATGGGCGGCCAGTTCCTTGCTGATGCCGCGGATCTGCTGGGAGAAGAAGGGGTCGGAGAAGAACCGGGTCTCCGGCTCGGCGACGATCACGGCGACCGCACCGGTGCGGCGGGTCACCAGCGAACGGGCCGCCGGATTGGGGATGTAGCCCAACTCCTCGACTGCCTGGCGCACCTTGTCGACCAGCGGAGGGCGCACCCCCGTACCGCCGTTGACGACCCGGGACGCGGTGGCCCGGGAGACACCGGCGAGTGCGGCGACGGCTTCGAGGGTGGGTCGCGTCCCGAAGTACTGCTCGGTCAAGGCGGGTTCTCCTCATCGGCGGACCGCGGGCGGCCCCTGGGCGGAAGCGTTGCCGGGCAGCGTATCGGCTGCCCAGGGGGTCCGTGGAGAGAGCGCTCTCACCTCCCGCGGTCGGACGGCCCGCCGTACGTCGCCTCCGGTGCGAGAGCGCTCTCAAGCGCTGCCCGGGAGCGGCGCGCACCGCATCGGCTCAGCGTGAGAGCGCTCTCACCCCAGGCGCGGCCAGGAACCGCCCCACCCCGCTCAAACCCGAGAGCGCTCTCACCCCAGGCGCGGCCGGGAACCGCCCCACCCCGCTCAAACCCGAGAGCGCTCTCACCCGGCACCCCTCACCCGCCCCGCCCGCTCCAACCGCCCCTCGGTCCCCCCGGGTCCCGCCCCCCGCCTCAGCGCTGCTCGTGGGATTCCTTGATCTTCTTCCAGGACTTCGGCTCCGCCGGCTTGGCCGTGGGGGCGGAGGCGAGGCCTGAGCGCGCGGTGAACCTGGCCTTGGCGGCCGACGCGGCGGAAGGCTTCGACGGCTGGAAGAGCCAGGTGTCGAAGAGCTCGGCCAGCGGCTTGCCGGAGACCTTCTCTGCGTACTTCACGAAGTCGCCCACCGCCGCGTTGCCGTAGGCGTGGGCGGTCGGCCAGCCCTTGAGGATCTTGAAGAAGGACGCGTCGCCGACCGTGTTGCGCAGGGCCTGGAGGGCCACGGCGCCCCGGTCGTAGACGGCGCCGTCGAACTGGTTGTCCGGGCCCGGATCGCCCGGCTTCACCTGCCAGAACGGGTCGTCGGCGGGGTGCTGGGCGTACACCCAGTCCGCCAGCTCCTGGGCGGTGCCGTCGCCCTCCTTCTCCGACCACAGCCACTGGGCGTACGAGGCGAACCCCTCGTTGTCCCAGATGTCCTTCCAGCCCTTGACCGAGACGCTGTCGCCGTACCACTGGTGGGCCAGCTCGTGGACGACCACGGAGACATTGGCGCCGTTGGCGAACTGGGCGGGGCTGTAGAACGGCCGGGTCTGGGTCTCCAGGGCGAAGTGGCTCGGCACGTTCGGGACGTAACCGCCCACCGCGTTGAAGGGGTACGGGCCGAACACGCTCTCAAGCCACTCGGTGACGTCCTTGGTGCGCTCGACGCTGGCGCGCACCGCGCCGTCGTTGTCGCCCAGGTCCTTGCTGTAGGCGTTGAGGACCGGAAGGCCGCTCGCCGTTCTGTCCGTGGTGATGTCGAATTTGCCGACCGCGAGCGTGGTCAGGTAGGAGGCCTGCGGCTTGTTGGAGCGCCAGTTGTAGGTGGTCCAGCCGAGCTTCGAACTCTGGCTCTGCAGCACGCCGTTGCTGATCGCCTGGGTGCCGTCGGGCACCTTCACGGACACGTCGTAGGTGGCCTTGTCCAGGGGGTGGTCATTGGAGGGGAACCACCACACGGCCGAGTCCGGTTCCTGTGCCGCCACCGCGCCGTCGGGCGTGCGGGCCCAGGCGGTCCAGCCGTCGACCTTCAGCTCGGAGGGCTTGCCCGCGTACTTCACCACCACCGTGATCGACTTGCCGTTGGGCAGGGGCGTGGCCGGGGTGATCTCCAGCTCGTGGCTGCCCGACGTCGCGAACGTCGCCCTGGTGCCGTTGACCCGCACCTCGCTGACCGCGAGCCCGAAGTCCAGGTTGAACCGGGACAGGTCCTGCTGCGTGGTGGCGAGCAGCGTGGCCGTGCCCTCCAACAGGTCCGTCTTCGGCTGGTACCTGAGCTTCAGGTCGTAGTGCGAGACGTCGTATCCGCCGTTGCCGCTGGCCGGGTAGTAGGGGTCGCCGATGCCCGGGGCGCCCGGCGTGAAGTCCGCGGCCGACGCCGGGATCACCAGCAGCAGGGACGCGGCGAGCACGCTCGGGGCGATGATTTTGCGGTGCACGAAAAGCTCCAAGTCGTCAGTGTCGTCGTGGGGTGAACGATGGTGAACGATCTCTTCGGACCCTATTCAGCCCATGCCGGCCCGGTCATGTCCATGGCCCCTGCTGTCACACGATCGCCATTCGGCCGACATGTTGACTTGTGCCTCCTGGTCCACCTCGAAGCTCCGACTGCCCTCTTCTGCGCGGGAGTTGACCGGAGTACCTTCCGGCCATGCCGATACGCGCGCGGGGCACCCGCCACAGGTCAAGATCCCTCCGTTCGCTCGTCCTCATGGCCGTGGCCGCCCTGGCGGCCGTGCTGCTCGCTCCGGCGGGCGCGCAGGCGGCCCATGCCAGGGAGAGCCGGCCGGTCTATTCGTATGCGAACGCCGTCCGCGAGGCCGTGTGGGTCGACACCGGCCTCGACGGTGACGGGGACGGCCGCGGCGACCGCGTCGCCGTCGACATCGTCCGGCCCCGCGAAGCCGCCCAGCAGGGCCGCAAGGTGCCGGTCATCATGGACGCGAGCCCCTACTACTCGTGCTGCGGGCGCGGCAACGAGAGCCAGCTCAAGACGTACGACGCCGACGGCAACGTCGTGCAGCTGCCGCTGTACTACGACAACTACTTCGTGCCGCGCGGCTACGCCGTCGTCGGGGTGGACCTGGCCGGAACCAATCGCTCGGACGGCTGTGTGGACGTCGGCGGACGCTCCGACGTCCTGTCCGCGAAGGCGGTCGTCGACTGGCTCAACGGCCGGGCCCGCGCCTACACCACGCGCACCGGCACCCAGCGGGCGAGCGCCGGCTGGACCAACGGCCGCACCGGCATGATCGGCAAGAGCTGGGACGGCACGATCGCCAACGGGGTGGCTGCCACGGGCGTCGAGGGGCTGGAGACGATCGTGCCGATCAGCTCGATCTCGTCCTGGTACGACTACTACTTCGCCAGGGGCGCCGCCCTGTACGACGGGGGCCCGGACGACCTCGCCGGTTACGTGGACAGCCCGGACGCGCAGGCCCGTTGCGCCGCCGTGCAGCACAAGCTCGCCGAGGGGGCGCCGCGCAACGGCGACTGGACGAAGCTGTGGACCGACCGCGATTACGTGCGCGGGGCCGACAAGGTCAAGGCCAGCGTCTTCGTGGTGCACGGGATGCAGGACCTCAACGTCCGGACGAAGAACTTCGGCCAGTGGTGGGACGCGCTCGCCAAGAACGGGGTCGAGCGGAAGATCTGGCTCTCCCAGACCGGCCACGTCGACCCCTTCGACTACCGGCGCGACGCCTGGGTGGACACCCTGCACCAGTGGTTCGACCACTATCTGCTCGGCTACGACAACGGCATCGAGCGCCGGCCCATGGCCGACATCGAGCGCCACCCCGACCAGTGGAGCACCGACCGGGTGTGGCCGCCGGCCGGCACCTCCGCCGCCGTGGTGCACCCGGTGAGCGGACCCGCCGCGGGCGTGGGCGGGCTCTCGCCGAAGTCCGCTCCGGCCGGTACCAGCAGCACGTTCACCGACAACCCGGCGCTGGACGAGACGAGTTGGGCCGCCCAGGTCGACACGTCCACCCCCGACAAGGCGGGGTTCGTGACCCCGCCGCTCAGCCGCGACCTGCGGGTGTCGGGCTCCTCCCGGGTGACCGTCACCGCGACGCCCACCACCAGCAGTGCCCACCTCTCCGCGGTCCTCGTCGACCTCGGGCCCGACACGATCCGCAACTACTCCGGCCCCGGCGAGGGCATCCTCACCGGGACCGACCGCACCTGCTGGGGGGCGAGCACGGCGGGTGACAGCTCCTGCTATCTGACGACCTCGGCCGACCGGACCGACGTCGGCTTCACCGTCTTCAGCCGGGGCTGGGCCGACCTCGGGCACTACGCGTCCGCCACCCGGGGCGTCGCCCTGACGCCGGGCAGGCCGTACACGATCACGCTCGACCTGGCCGCCACCGACCACGTGGTCCCCGCCGGGCACCGGCTCGCGCTCATCGTCGCGGGCACCGACCACGGGCTGATCGAACCCGCCGCGAGCAGGCCGACGCTGACGGTGGACCTGGCGCGCACGGCGGCCAGGGTGCCGTTCGTCGGCGGCGCCCAGGCGTTCGCCCGGGCCACCACGGGCACCCCCGCCCGGGCCGTGGCCCCGGCGTCGCCCCGCGGAGTGCCGGTGCCGCGGATGACGCGGCGGGTTCCCGGGCCGGCGCAGGGCTGATCACCGGGGGCGCCGGAATGGCCGGCGGGGGAGGGCGTGGCCGAACGCCGCGCCCCCTTCGCCGGCCCCCGGGCGGCCGTCGCTTTCGCCCCGCGCCGGGCGGTCCGACCCGGGACCGTTCAGTACGCCGTACGGTCCTGGGGTGCGGGTACGTCCCGCAGCGCCTGCGCGAGGGCATGCAGCACCGCGTCCGGGTTCTCGCGCAAGTAGAAGTGTCCGCCCGGGAATTGACGGACCGTCAATGGACGGGTGGTGTGCTGCTGCCAGGCGTCGAGTTCCTCGCGCGCATGGTCGGCTTCGCCGCCGAACACGGTGACCGGCACCGGCAGCGGATCCTGCGCGCGCCAGGTGTAGGTCTCCAGGACGCGGTAGTCGTCCCGCAGCGCGCCGACGACCAGCTCCCGCAGCTCCGCCGAGTCGAGCACCTCCTGCGGGATGCCGCCGTGGATCTTCGCCACGCGCTCGATGAGGTCGTCGTCGGGAAGGTGGTGCAGCGGGTCGTCGACGCGGACGTGGCGGTGGTGCGGCGCCGGATAGCCGGACAGGACCAGCCGGTCCGGGAGCGGCCGGCCGGCGGCCCGCAGTCCGCGGGTGATCTCGTACGCGATGAGCGAGCCCAGGCTGTGCCCGAAGAAGGCGAACGGCCCCGGGGTGAGTTCCACCTCCGCGAGGAAGGCGGCCACCAGGGCCTCCATGGAGGGGAACATCGGCTCGCCGTACCGGGAGCCGCGGCCCGGCAGTTGCACGGCCTGGAGGGTGGCCTGCGGCATGTCGCGCGCCCAGCGCAGGTACTCCGTGGCCGAGCCGCCCCCGTGCGCGAAGCAGTAGAGCGTGGGGGCACCGGGGCGTGGCGGCCCGGCGATGAGCCATCGGGGCGGCGGGGCGGCGCTCATCGTGCGGGAACCTCCAGGGTGCGGGGTGCGGGGTGCGGGCCGGGCAGGGCAGGGGAGGCGGATGCCGTCGGGCGTCGGCGGGTGCCGCCGTCCCGGATCCCCGGGGGAGGAGTCTGGCACCGGCCGATGTGCCGGTCGGCGCGTTTTGGCCACCGCGTGACCGTCCGGAGCCGACTGGGGGTGGGCCGGCCGTCAGGTGATCGTGCGGGGCCGGCGCACGGCGGGTCTGCCATCGCCCGGTCATACGGGGGCGGCCCGGGGTAGGTCGGGCCACTGCGTGCCCGTACGGGTCGGGCTTCTCCGTGCCCGTACGGGGGAGGTCAGGGGCGGGATAGCCGTCGCGTCCCCGTGCTGACGGCCCGGCGCGGCTCCGGCGGCCCGCGGGCGGCGGTGGCGCAGGGCGGGGCGGGGAACCTCGGGCCCGACGCTCGGGCCCGACGGCTTAGGATCGGACACCTCATGACTGCAACCCTCGTCGCCAAGGACCTCGCCGCCGGCCACGGCGACCGCACCCTGTTCGCCGGGCTCGACCTGGTGGTCGCCCCCGGCGACGTCATCGGCCTCGTCGGGCCCAACGGCGCCGGCAAGTCCTCGCTGCTGCGCCTGCTCGCCGGGCTCGACACTCCCGAACAGGGCGACCTGCGGCTCTCACCGCCCGGTGCGAGCGTCGGCCACCTGCCGCAGGAGCCCGACCGGCGCCCCGGCGAGACGATCCGCGCCTTCCTGGCCAGGCGCACCGGCGTCGCCGCCGCGCAGGAGACCATGGACGCCGCCACCCAGGCCCTGGTCGACGGGGCCCCCGGCGCCGACGACGCGTACGCCGACAGCCTGGAGCGCTGGCTCGCGCTCGGCGGCGCCGACCTGGACGAGCGGGCCGAGGAAGTGGCCGCGTCGCTCGGCCTCACCACCGGCCTCGACCAGCCGATGACCGCGCTCTCCGGCGGCCAGGCGGCCCGCGCCGGACTGGCCTCGCTGCTGCTCTCGCGCTACGACGTGTTCCTGCTCGACGAGCCCACCAACGACCTCGACCTGGAGGGTCTTGAGCGGCTCGAAGCGTTCGTGAAGGGGCTGCGGGCCGGCACCGTCGTCGTCAGCCACGACCGCGAGTTCCTGGCCCGGACCGTCACCAAGGTCCTCGAACTCGACCTGGCCCAGCAGCAGATCAACCTGTACGGCGGCGGTTACGAGGCCTATCTCGAAGAGCGCGAGACGGCCCGGCGTCACGCCCGCGAGGACTACGACGAGTACGCCGACAAGCGGTCCGCCCTCGAAGGCCGGGCCCAGATGCAGCGCTCCTGGATGGACAAGGGCGTCAAGAACGCCCGCCGCAAGGCCACCGACAGCGACAAGCTCGGAAAGAAGTTCCGCAGCGAGGCCAGCGAGAAGCAGGCCTCCAAGGCCCGCCAGACCCAGCGCATGATCGAGCGCCTCGACGTGGTGGACGAGCCCCGCAAGGAGTGGGAGCTGCGCATGGAGATCGCCTCCGCGCCCCGCTCCGGCGCGGTCGTCGCCACCCTGAACGGCGCCGAGGTGCACCGCGAGGGGTTCACCTTCGGGCCCGTCTCGCTCCAGATCGACTGGGCCGACCGCGTGGCCATCACCGGCGTCAACGGCTCCGGCAAGTCCACCCTGCTCGCGGCGCTGCTCGAACGGCTTCCCCTGGACGCGGGCCACGCCGCGCTCGGCTCAGGCGTCGTCGTCGGGGAGGTAGACCAGGCGCGCGGTCTGTTCCTCGGCGAGGAGTCGCTGCTCGACGCGTTCTGCGCGGCCGTGCCCGACACCGAGCCCGCCGAAGTCCGCACGCTGCTGGCCAAGTTCGGGCTCAAGGCGCATCACGTGCTGCGCCCCGCGGGTTCCCTCTCGCCGGGCGAGCGCACCCGCGCCGCGCTCGCGCTGCTCCAGGGCCGGGGCGTCAACCTGCTCGTCCTGGACGAGCCGACCAACCACCTCGACCTGCCCGCCATCGAGCAGCTGGAGTCCGCGCTCGACTCCTACACCGGCACCCTGCTCCTGGTCACCCACGACCGGCGGATGCTGGACGCCGTCCACACCACCCGCCGCCTGAAGGTCGCGGACGGCAAGGTGACCGAGGAGCGCTGACGCCCCCTCATATGCGGGCGGGCGTACGCCGGTTGACGTACGCCCGCCCGCATCCGCCGCTCCCGGCTCAGCGCCCGCCGCGGCCCTTCGGCTCCAGCAGGCCCGCCTTGCGCAGGGCGTCCTCCATCGCGCTGTTGGCGGGAGCCGGTGCCGAGGCGCGGCCCTGGCCGCCGCCCTGCCGGTTGCCGCCGCCCCGCGCCTCGCCGCCGCCGTTGCCCCGGCGCTGCTGGCCCTGGCGCGGCTGGCCCTGGCGCTGCTGCGGGGGACGGTTGCCCTGGCCGCCGCGCTCACGCCGGGGCGCACCGCCCGGCGTGGCCGCGTCGTCGTCGAGGCGCAGCGTCAGGGAGATCCGCTTGCGCGGCACATCGACGTCCAGGACCTTGACCTTCACGATGTCGCCCGGCTTCACCACGTCCCGCGGGTCCTTCACGAACGTCTTCGACAGCGCGGAGACGTGCGCGAGGCCGTCCTGGTGCACGCCGATGTCGATGAAGGCGCCGAACGCCGCCACATTGGTGACGACACCTTCCAGGACCATCCCGGACTCCAGGTCGCCGATCTTCTCGACGCCCTCCTTGAAGGAGGCGGTCTTGAAGGCGGGCCGCGGGTCACGGCCGGGCTTCTCCAGCTCGCGCAGGATGTCGCTCACGGTGGGCAGGCCGAAGGTCTCGTCCACGTAGTCGTCGGGCCGCAGCGAGCGCAGCACCGCGGTGTTGCCGATGAGCGAGGCGACCTCGCCGCCGGCGCTCTTCACCATCCGCCGCACCACCGGGTACGCCTCGGGGTGCACGCTGGAGGCGTCCAGCGGGTCGTCGCCGCCGCGGATCCGCAGGAAGCCCGCGCACTGCTCGTACGCCTTCGGGCCGAGCCGCGCCACGTCCTTCAGCGCCCGGCGCGAGCGGAAGGGGCCGTTGCCGTCGCGGTGCGCCACGATGTTCTCGGCGAGCGTCGAGCCGATGCCCGACACCCGCGAAAGCAGCGGCGCCGAGGCGGTGTTGACGTCGACGCCCACACCGTTCACGCAGTCCTCGACCACCGCGTCGAGCGAGCGCGACAGCTTCACCTCGGACAGGTCGTGCTGGTACTGGCCGACGCCGATGGACTTCGGGTCGATCTTCACCAGCTCGGCGAGCGGGTCCTGGAGCCGGCGGGCGATGGAGACCGCGCCGCGCAGCGACACGTCCATGTCCGGGAACTCCTGCGAGGCGAAGGCCGAGGCCGAGTACACCGAGGCGCCCGCCTCCGAGACCATGACCTTGGCGAGGTTCAACTCCGGGTGCCGGGCGATGAGTTCACCGGCGAGCTTGTCCGTCTCGCGTGACGCGGTGCCGTTGCCGATGGCGATCAGTTCGACCGCGTGCTCCTTGCACAGGCCGGCCAGCTTCGCCAGCGCCTGGTCCCACTTGTTCGCGGGGACGTGTGGATAAATCACGTCGGTGGCCACCGCCTTGCCGGTCGCGTCCACGACGGCGACCTTCACACCGGTGCGGAACCCGGGGTCGAGGCCGAGCGTGGCGCGGGTGCCGGCCGGGGCGGCGAGCAGCAGGTCGCGCAGGTTGGAGGCGAAGACGCGGACCGCCTCGTCCTCGGCCGCGGTGCGCAGACGAAGGCGCAGGTCGATGCCGAGGTGGACCAGGATGCGGGTGCGCCAGGCCCAACGCACCGTATCGGCAAGCCACTTGTCGCCCGGCCGTCCCCGGTCGGCCACGCCGAAGCGGCGCGCCACCATGTTCTCGTACACGGAGGGGCCGGGCTCGGCGGACGGCTCCTCGGGTTCGAGGACGAGGTCGAGGACCTCCTCCTTCTCGCCGCGCAGCATGGCGAGCACGCGGTGCGAGGGCAGGGCGGTGAAGGGCTCGGTGAAGTCGAAGTAGTCGGCGAACTTGGCGCCCGCTTCCTCCTTGCCCTCGCGCACCTTCGCCACGAGCCGGCCCTTGGTCCACATGCGTTCGCGCAGCTCGCCGATCAGGTCGGCGTCCTCCGAGAAGCGCTCGGCCAGGATGGCGCGGGCGCCGTCGAGGGCGCCGGCCGCATCGGCCACGCCCCTGTCCGCGTCCACGAAGCCGGCGGCCGTGGCGAGCGGGTCCACCGACGGGTCGGCGAGCAGTGCGTCGGCGAGGGGTTCGAGGCCCGCCTCGCGCGCGATCTGCGCCTTGGTGCGCCGCTTCGGCTTGAACGGCAGGTAGATGTCCTCCAGGCGGGCCTTGGTGTCGGCGGCCCGGATCTGCGCTTCGAGGGCTTCGGTGAGCTTGCCCTGCTCCCGCACCGAGTCGAGGACCGCGGTGCGCCGGTCCTCGAGCTCGCGCAGATAGCGCAGCCGCTCCTCCAGGGTGCGCAGCTGGGCGTCGTCCAGCATCTCGGTCGCTTCCTTGCGGTAGCGCGCGATGAACGGGACGGTGGACCCGCCGTCGAGCAGCTCGACGGCGGCCTTCACCTGCCGCTCCCGTACGCCGAGTTCCTCGGCGATCCTGCCTTCGATGGACGTCGTCACGTTGCCGTACCGCCTTCTCGCTGAGCCTGAGGCGCCATTGTGGCAGGCGGCACCGGCGATCGACGATCAGCCCTTGCCGATGAGGTCGGCCGGGAAGCCGCCCGCCAGGGCCGCCGTCACCAGGAATCCCTTGGCCAGTTCGGTGAGCCGGGCCACGCCCGGCGCGCCGAGGAGTTCGTAGGGGGCGAGGTCGAGGAGGTCGGTGCGGTCCTCCAGCTCGGCGCGCAGCGCGGTGCCCGCCGCCGTCAACTCGCCCTCGCCGTCGAGCAGTCCGCGCTCGCGCAGCCGTGCGGCCGCCGCGTCCAGATCCGTCTGCTCCCAGCCGCGGGTGGCGAGCAGCCAGCGCGGTGCCATGCCCTTGCCGGTCGCGGTGTGGCTGACGAGGGCCTCCACCGGGTCGAGCCCGAGGTCGAGCAGTGCGGTGAGGTGGCCGTCGCCGCGGTGTTCGCGCAGCAGGGTCGCCGCGTGCCAGTAGGCCAGGTGCGGCTGCTCGGGCACGGGCAGGTCGGCGTGGGCCGCGTACAGCGGGCGGGCGTGCCGGGTGCAGCCCTCGGCGGCGCGCAGCGCGAGGCGCGCGGCCTCGGCCATCTCGTCCGAGGCCAGGATCTCCTCGCCGAGCAGGCGGCGCAGGGTGGTGTCGACGGCGCGCAGCCGGGCGGCGAGTACGGCCTCGGGGGAGGCGGTCGTCCACACGGCGGGCAGGTGCCGGGCGACGAGGTCGTGCCGGAAGTTGTAGAACGAGGCCGTCACGACGCCGGGCCCGACCGCGCCCATCGCGGCCGCGCGGCCGGCGAAGTAGGCGGCGTTGCGGTCCTCGATGCCGAGCCCGGCGAGCTCCCCGGCGAAGTCGGGCGAGAAGTAGACCGTGGCGTGCAGCGAGTTGAGGGGGCTGTGGCAGTGGCGTCCGGCGCGCGGCGCGAGAGAACTCATGCCCCGCACGTTACCGACTGGTCGGTACGACGTGAAGGGGCGGGTGCGCGAGCGCGCCGATGGCAGGATAGGTGGGGTTCTCGTCATTGCGGCCGTCGTGGGCGGACCCCAAAAATGAGGACATGACGCAGCGTTCCGTCCTGGTCGTCCTCTTCGACGACGTCCAGAGTCTCGATGTGACCGGACCGGCCGAGGTGTTCGCCGCCGCGGGCCGTGTCCTGGGCGACCCGACCGCCTACCGGGTGCGGTTCGCCTCGCTCGACGGAGGACCCGTCGCCTCGCACAGCGGGCTGCGCCTGATGGCCGACGCAGCACTCACCGACACCGGCCCGGCGGACGTCCTGCTCGTGCCCGGCGGCGACGGCGCCGCCTCGCCCGACACCCGCCTGGTCAACTGGATGCGGGCGCACGGACCGCGCGCCCGCCGGCTCGTCTCGGTGTGCACCGGCTCGCTGCTGCTCGCGGAGGCCGGTCTGCTCGACGGGCGCCGCGCCACCACGCACTGGGCCCTGTGCGCGCGGATGGCACAGCGCTACCCCGCCGTCCGCGTCGAGCCCGACCCGATCTTCGTGCGGGACGGCCACATCGCGACCTCGGCCGGGGTGACCGCGGGCATCGACCTGGCGCTGGCCCTGGTGGAGGAGGACCACGGACGGGACGTGGCCCTGGCCGTGGCCCGCCTGCTCGTGGTGTTCCTGCGCCGCCCGGGCAACCAGGCCCAGTTCAGCGCGCAGCTCGCCGCACAGACCGCGCGCCGCGAGCCGCTGCGCGAGATCCAGCAGTGGATCACCGAGCACCCGGACGAGGACCTGTCCGTGGAGAGGCTCGCCCGCCGGGCCAGCCTCTCGCCCCGCCACTTCGCCCGCGCTTTCCACGCCGAGACCGGCACCACGCCGGGCCGCTATGTCGAGCGAGTGCGCCTGGAGTACGCCCGCCGCCTTCTGGAGGAGTCGCCCGACGGCGTCCAGGAGGTCTCGCGCGCGGCCGGCTACGGCACCCCGGAGGCGATGCGGCGCGCCTTCGTCAAGACCCTGGGCACGGCCCCCGCCGAGTACCGCCGCCGCTTCCGCCCGGCGCCCGCGTGACCCGGACCAGCATCCCGTACCGCTCCGGAAAGGCATTCATGCAGATCGCGATCCTGCTCTACGACCGGTTCACCGCCCTCGACGCGGTCGGGCCGTACGAGACGCTCAGCCGGCTGCCGGGCGCCGAGACGGTGTTCGTCGCCGCCGAGGCCGGTCCCGTACGCAACGACGGCGGGAGCCTCACCCTCGTCGCCGAGCGGGCGTTCGACGACGTCGTGCGTCCCGACATCGTTGTCGTGCCCGGCGCTCCGCCCGAGGCCGTCGAGCCGCGGCTGGTGGACGCCCCGCTCCTGAACTGGCTGCGCACGGTGGACGTCATGTCGACGTGGACGACCTCGGTGTGCACCGGCTCGCTGCTGCTCGGCGCGGCCGGGCTGCTCAAGGGGCGGCGGGCCACCTCGCACTGGCTCGCCCTGGACGGGCTGCGCGGCTTCGGCGCGACGCCGACCGCGCGGCGGGTCGTGATGGACCACAAGTACGTGACGGCGGCCGGGGTCTCCGCGGGCATCGACATGGGCCTGACCCTGCTCGGCGAGATCGCGGGGGAGCGGCACGCCCAGTCCGTACAGCTGCTGATGGAGTACGACCCGCGGCCTCCCTACGACGCGGGCTCGCCGGACACCGCGCCCGCCGACCTCGTCGCGCACTTCAGGACGAACGGCGTGCCGCGGGACTGAACGTGCCGGAGGCCGGCCGGAGCCTACGGGTGCCAGGTGAAGCGGGGCCGGCGGCGCTCCAGGAAGGCGGCGATGCCCTCCTCGGTGTCGCCGGCGCCCCGCTCCTGGCCGGCCCAGTGGGCGTCCCGGTCGGTGCGGCCCGCGATGAACTCCTTGGCCGCCGCCTGGGTGAGCCGGGAGCGCGACACGAGGACGCGGGTGAACTCGGCCACCCGCTCGGCCAGTTGGCCCGGCGGCAGTACCTCGTCCACCAGGCCGGTCCGCAGCGCCCGCGCACTGTCGATCAACTCGCCCGAGAACAACAGGTACGTGGCGGCCGAGGGCCCCACCAGCGCGGCCAGCCGCCGGGTGGAGGATGCCGGGTAGACGATGCCGAGCTTGGCGGGCGTGACGCCGAACAGGGCGCCCTCCTCGGCGAACCGCAGATCGCAGGCGGCGGCCAGCTGGCTGCCGCCGCCCACGCAGTGCCCGCGCACCGCGGCGAGCGTCGGCTTGGGGAAGGCCGCGAGCGCTTCCTCGGCCCGGATCGCGAGCTCCCTGGGGTCCTCGCCCGGGTCCCGCAGCGTCGAGATGTCCGCCCCCGCGCAGAACGTCGTGCCCGCTCCGGTCAGGACGACGGCGCCCACCCGCGGATCCGCGGCCAGGGCGTCGAGCAGCGGGGGCAGGGCCCGCCACATGTCCGCGGTCATCGCGTTGCGCTTGGCGGGGTTGGCGATGACGACGGTGGCGACGCCATCGGTGAGGCTCTGCTCCAGCTGCGGCTGCATGCGCGGATGCTATCCGGGCACCCGAAACCTATGATCGCAAGGGGGCCGTACGCGGATCGACGAGGAGACGCCGATGGCCAGGTCCACGCGGAACGCCGGGCACGAAGGCAGGAAACTCAGCCGTAGCTTCGGACTGCTCGCGCTGCTGGGGGCGGTCCTGGTGGTGGCAGGCCTGGTCGGCCTCGCCTACACCGAGTTCGCCACCCTCACCACGATGCTGCTGTTCGGCTGGCTGCTCCTGGTCGGCGGCGTGGTGGGCCTCGCGCACGCGATCCAGTCGCGCGGCTCCGGCTTCTTCTGGCTCGCCGTCGTCGTGGCCGCCCTGAACCTCGCCGCGGGCGTGGTGATCATCCGCCGCCCCGAGGGCAGCGCCGAGGCCCTCACGATGTTCGCGGCGCTGCTGTTCCTGACCGGCGGCGTCTTCCGCCTCGCGGGCAGTGTGGTGGTCCGCGGGCCGCAGTTCGGGTGGACGCTCGTGCAGGGTGCGTTCGGCGTGCTCCTCGGCGTCCTGGTCCTCGCCAACTGGCCGAGCAACAGCCGGTACGTCATCGGCTGCTTCTTCTCGCTGGCCCTGCTCTTCGACGGGCTCGGGCTGATCGCCATCGGTGTCGGCGGACGCAGAATCGTCACTCTTGTGAGCGACGCGGTGAGCTCGGGCGACGGCGGAAAGGGCACACCTCCGATGTCTCCGACACCCCCGCAAGCCATGGCAAAGCCGTCAGACGGCGGTCAGAACCCGACCCAGACATGACATCGCGCGCCGTGATCCGCCAATAGGCGGCGAAAGGTGCTGACTTCTGGTCAGTCGGCCGGTCCCGGCCGGCGCACTCCCGACACTCTTGAGCACACGGGTGTCCGTCGAGTGTCGAGCCGCGAGGATGGTGCCGGAACATGGAGATCCGCGGGAGTCTGCCGCCCGAACCCGCCACTCCGGCCCGGCAGCAGGCGTACGAGGGGGTGTGGCGGTTCACCGCCCCCGCCGTCGACTCCTCGGTGCCGCAGGCCCGGCACGCGGTCCGCGACCTGCTGCACCGCCAGGGCGTGCCCGCCCACGAGGACCTCGTCCAGGGACTGCTGCTGATCGTCTCGGAGCTGGTCACCAACGCGGTCAGACACGCGGCGCTGCTCTCGCCCGAGGTCGCCGTGGAGGTGGCCATCGGCGCCGAATGGATCCGGGTGGCGGTCGAGGACAACCACCCCTACCGCCCCCGTGCCCTGGAGCCGGACTACGCGCAGACCGGCGGCCGTGGACTGCTCCTGGTCCGCGAGATCACCGGGGAGGCCGGCGGGGAGTGCGACGTCGAGCAGACCGCGAACGGCGGAAAGGTCGTCTGGGCCGCGCTCCCGCTGGCCCCGCTGCCCGGCATCACCAGCCCGCGTCGGGCCCCGTGAGCTCCTTGACCGCGGGCCGCGCCGCGTCGAGCACCGTCATGAACCAGGACGAGAACGGGGCGCGCGCGTGCCGCTCGGCGAGCTCGTCGGGCGTCACGAACGCCGTCTCGCCGATCTCCTCCGGGTCGGGCCGCACGGGCGACTGCACCAGGCCCACGAAGAGGTGGTTGTACTCCTGCTCGACCAGGCCCGAGTCCGGGTCCGGGTGGTTGTAGCGCACCGTGCCGGCCTCGGCGAGCAGCGACGGGGAGACGCCGAGCTCCTCATGGGTGCGCCGGGCGGCGGCCGCGAACGGGGACTCGCCGGGGTAGGGGTGGCCGCAGCAGGTGTTGGACCACACGCCGGGGGAGTGGTACTTGCCGAGCGCGCGCCGCTGGATGAGGAGGCGGCCCGACGGGTCGAAGAGGAAGACGGAGAACGCCCGGTGCAGCTGCCCGGGCGCCTGATGGGCGGAGAGCTTCTCCGCGGTTCCGATGGTGTTGCCGCTCTCGTCGACGAGTTCGAGCATGATCTCTGGTGCGGCGCCGCCCGTGGTCCCGTTCGACGAGTTGTTCGCCGTGGTGGCTGGTGTGCTCGGCATAACCATCCTTCGCTTCGGTCCTCGGCTGCTCAGTCTGCCGTACAAAAGCGGCGTGTCCGCCATTGACCGGCATCCGCATGTCCTGCCCCACGCGAGGCCCCCGGAACCGCGCGTTCAGTGGCAGAGCTTCGCCTCGTGCTCGGCGTGGCCGCCCGGCTCCAGCTGGAATGTGCAGTGCTCGACGTCGAAGTGGTCGCCGAGGCACCCCTGCAGCTCGTGCAGCAGCTTCTCGTGCCCCACCGAGTCGAGCACCTCCTGGCTGACCACCACATGGGCGGACAGCACCGGCATGCCCGAGGTGATCGTCCAGGCGTGCAGGTCATGGACGTCCTCGACGCCCGGCAGCTCCACGATGTGCGCCCGCACCTCCGCCATGTCGACGCCCTTGGGGGCCGATTCCAGGAGCACGTTGAGGGTCTCGCGCAGCAGCTTGACGGTACGGGGCACGATCATCACCGCGATCACCAGCGAGGCGATCGGGTCCGCCCCCTGCCAGCCCGTCGTCATGATCACCAGCCCCGCCACCACGACGGCCGCCGAGCCGAGCGCGTCCGAGAGGACCTCCAGGAACGCGCCGCGCACATTGAGACTGTCCTGCTGCCCCTTCATGAGCAGCGAGAGCGAGACCGAGTTGGCGACCAGGCCGATCAGGCCGAAGACGACCGCGGTGCCGCCGGAGGTGTCGGCCGGTGCCACGAAACGGGCGACGGCCTCGAACAGGACGTATCCGCCGACGCCCAGCAGCAGCAGACAGTTGGCGAGCGCGGCCAGGATCTCGGCACGGGCGTACCCGAAGGTGCGGTTGCCCCCGGCCGGGCGGTTGGCGAAGTGGATGGCGAGCAGCGCCATCGCGAGGCCGAGCCCGTCCGTCGCCATGTGCGCCGCGTCCGCGACCAGTGCCAGGGAGTCCGCGAGGAGACCGCCGACGATCTCCACGACCATCACGGTCAGTGTGATCCCGAGTGCGATCCGCAGCCGTCCGCGGTAGGCGGCGGCCGCGGTGCCGGTGGGCGGCGGCCCGCCGTGCGTGTGTCCGTGGTCGTGCCCAGCCCCCATGGAGGCCCTCCCCAGTGTCTCGCCGGTCGGTTGCTTATCCCCGTACGGGGGCCAAGTGAACAACGGGTGGGGGGTATCTGCAACACGGCACTGAACACCGTTGTCATATGCCCTGACCTGCGGAAATGCTTGCAGGTCAGCGTGCTGGGCCCAGCGCCGGACACCTGCGGCGCGGGGAGGGGCGCGGACGGTGCTCCGGCGGCGGCCGGGCGCGGTTTGTGGGCTGCGCCCTTGATCCACCATGATGATCGCGGCGTCCCCGCACAGGGCGCTCCCGGGCCTCATCGGGCGCGAACGGCCAGTGAATTCCCGGTTCCGTGCATCCGATAGCCTCTGCCGACGTGCCGCCCGCCCCCGTGCCGGGCCGGGCCGTGACGTCCGCCGTGTCAGTCGCAAGGAGTGAATTCGTCTGTCCACCGCCATCCTTACCGGTCCGCCGGTGCCCGGATCGCAGCTCGGACCCGATCTGCGCGCGCTGGGATTCGACGTGCGGAACGCCTTCCTCCCCGACGACCTGCCCCGCCTGCTCGCCGAGGTGCCGGCCGGTGAGCGCGTCGCGCTCGTCGACCCGCGCTTCGTGGGACACGTCCACGCGCTGCGCCTCGCACTGACCGACCCCCGCTTCCCGGCCGCCTCGGTGCCCGGCGCCCTGACCGTCCAGGCCGAGGCACGGCCGGCGCTCACCCGGGCCGTGGCCGGCGGCGCGGTCGTGCCCGCCGCCCCGGTGCGCACGACCTCCGTCCTCACCGACGACATCGCCGCGGCCCTGGAGACGGACGGGCTCGCGGTGCACCACCCCGAGCTCGGCTCGCTCGTCGCGACCGTCCCGGCCGACGAGAGCGCCGCGCTGGCCGCGAGCCGGAGCGTGGCCGCCGTCGACGACGAGGCGGTCCGGCTGCGCAACGCGGTCAAGTCCCGCGACGGCTTCTTCACCACCCACTTCATCAGCCCCTACTCGCGCTACCTCGCCCGCTGGTGCGCCCGCCGGGGCCTGACCCCCAACCAGGTCACCACCGCCTCGCTGATCACCGCGCTCATCGCGGCCGGCTGCGCGGCGACCGGGACGCGCGGCGGCTATGTCGCGGCCGGCGTGCTGCTGATCCTCTCCTTCGTCCTGGACTGCACCGACGGGCAGCTCGCCCGCTACTCGCTGCAGTACTCGACGATGGGCGCCTGGCTCGACGCCACGTTCGACCGCGCCAAGGAGTACGCCTACTACGCGGGGCTCGCGCTCGGCGCGGCCCGCGGCGGCGACGACGTATGGGCGCTCGCACTCGGCGCGATGGTCCTCCAGACCTGCCGCCACGTCGTGGACTTCTCGTTCAACGAGGCGAACCACGACGCGTCCGCCAACACCAGCCCCACCGCCGCCCTCTCCGACAAGCTCGACTCGGTCGGCTGGACGGTGTGGGTGCGCCGCATGATCGTGCTGCCGATCGGCGAGCGCTGGGCGATGATCGCGGTGCTCACCGCGGCCACCACGCCCCGGATCGTCTTCTACGCGCTGCTCATCGGCTGTGCCTTCGCCGCCTGCTACACCACCGCGGGCCGCGTCCTGCGCTCGCTGACCCGGCGCGCCACCCGTACCGACCGCGCGGCCCGGGCCCTCGCCGACCTCGCCGACAGCGGGCCGCTCGCCCAGCTCGTGGGCGCGAGGGCGCCGCGGATCCCGGGCGCGCCCGTGGTCGCCGCCGTCGGCGTCGCGGCCCTGATCGCCGCCGCCCTGACCCAGCCCGTCGGCAGCGGCCAGATGATCGTCGCCGCCGTCTTCTCCGCGGTCCTGTCGGGCCTCGCCGTCGCCCGCCCGCTCAAGGGCGCCCTCGACTGGCTCGTACCCCCGCTCTTCCGGGTGGCGGAGTACTGCACGGTCCTGATCCTGGCGGCCCGCTCGGACGTGCAGGGGGCGCTCCCCGCGGCCTTCGGGCTCGTCTCGGCGGTCGCCTACCATCACTACGACACGGTCTACCGCATCAAGGGCGGCTCCGGCGCGCCGCCGCAGTGGCTGGTGCGGGTGATCGGCGGCCACGAGGGCCGCACGCTCGTGGTGACGGTGCTCGCCGCCGTCCTCGCCACGCGAGACACAGACTTCACCCTGGCGCTCACCGCCCTCGCGGCGGCCGTCGCGCTCGTGGTGCTCGTGGAGTCCATCCGCTTCTGGGTGTCCTCCGGAGCACCTGCCGTACATGACGAAGGAGAAACAGCATGATTGGCCTCGTACTGGCAGCCGGTGCCGGACGGCGTCTGCGCCCCTACACCGACACGCTCCCGAAGGCCCTCGTGCCTGTCGACGGTGACACCACCGTCCTGGACATCGCGCTGAAGAACTTCGCCGAGGTCGGCCTGACCGAGGTCGCCGTCGTCGTCGGCTACCGCAAGGAGGCCGTGTACGCGCGCAAGGAGGCCCTGGAGGCCAAGTACGGCGTCGCGATCACGCTGATCGACAACGACAAGGCCGAGGAGTGGAACAACGCCTACTCCCTGTGGTGCGCGCGTGAGGTGCTCAAGCGCGGTGTGATCCTCGCCAACGGCGACACGGTCCACCCCGTCTCGGTCGAGAAGACGCTGCTGGCGGCCCGCGGCAAGGGTCAGAAGATCATCCTCGCCCTCGACACGGTGAAGAGCCTCGCCGACGAGGAGATGAAGGTCATCACCGCCGAGGGCAAGGGCGTCCAGCGCATCACCAAGCTGATGGACCCGGCGAGCGCCACCGGTGAGTACATCGGCGTCACGCTCATCGAGGCCGAAGCCGCCGAGGAGCTTGCCGACGCCCTCAAGGTCACCTTCGAGCGCGACCCCGACCTCTACTACGAGGACGGCTACCAGGAGCTCGTCAACCGCGGCTTCACCGTCGACGTGGCCCCCATCGGCGAGGTGTCGTGGGTCGAGATCGACAACCACGACGACCTCGCGAAGGGCCGTGAGATCGCGTGCCAGTACTGACGCGCCTCATCCCCTCGCCGGTTGTCGTCGACATCCGGCGGGGGGCCCTGGACGACCTCGCGGTCGTCCTCGCCGACCAGCGCATCTCCGCCAACGGCAACCTCGCCATCGCCATCAGCGGCGGTTCGGGCCTGAAGCTGCGCGAGCAGTTCGGCCCGCTGCTGCCCGGCGCCGACTGGTACCCGGTCGACGGCGGCACCATCGACGCGGCGGTCCGTCTCGCCGACGCGATCCGCGGCAAGCGCTACGACGCGGTGGTGGCCCTGGGCGGCGGGAAGATCATCGACGTGACCAAGTACGCGGCGGCCCGGGTCGGGCTGCCCATGGTCGCGGTCGCCACGAACCTCTCGCACGACGGCATCTGCTCGCCGATCTCCACGCTCGACAACGACAACGGGCGCGGCTCCTACGGCGTGCCCACGCCGCTGGCGATCCTGATCGACCTGGACGTCATCCGGGACGCGCCCGCGCGCTTCGTGCGCTCGGGCATCGGCGACGCGATCTCCAACCTGTCGGCGATCGCCGACTGGGAACTCTCGCACCGCGAGACCGGGGAGCCGGTCGACGGGCTCGCCGCCGCCATGGCGCGCAGCGCCGGCGAGGCGGTCCTGCGCCACCCCGGCACCGTCGGCGACGACGACTTCCTGGTCACCCTCTCCGAGGGTCTGGTCATGTCCGGCATCGCCATGTCGATCAGCGGTGACAGCCGCCCCTCGTCGGGCGCCTGCCACGAGATCAGCCACGCCTTCGACCTGCTCTTCCCGCAGCGCGCCGGCAGTCACGGCGAGCAGTGCGGCCTCGGCGCAGCCTTCGCGATGCACCTGCGGGGCGCCGGGGACCAGAGCGCCCTCATGGCCGAGGTGCTGCGCCGGCACGCGCTGCCGGTGACCGCGGAGGAACTCGGCTTCACCGCCGAGGAGTTCGTCCGGGCCGTGGAGTTCGCGCCGCAGACCCGCCCGGGCCGCTACACCATCCTCGAGCACCTCGACCTGTCCACCGACCAGATCAGGGACGCGTACGCCGACTATGCCAAGACCATCCGTAGCTGAGCTCCGCCCGGTCGTGCACCCGGCGGGTGTGAAGGACCGGGTCAGCGGAGAACACTGGGGCGGCCGCCTGTACATGCGCGAGATCTCCCTGCGCATCACCCGCGTCCTGGTCACCACCAAGGTCACGCCGAACCAGCTGACCTATCTGATGACCCTCAGCGGTGTCCTCGCCGCCCCCGCCCTGCTCGTCCCGGGCGTCTGGGGCGCCGTCCTCGGCGTCATCGCCGTCCAGGGCTACCTCCTGCTCGACTGCGTGGACGGCGAAGTCGCCCGCTGGAAGAAGCAGTTCTCGCTGTCCGGTGTCTATCTGGACCGGGTCGGGGCCTATCTGTGCGACGCGGCGGTCCTGGTCGGCTTCGGCCTGCGCGCCGCCGACCTGTGGGGCCCCGGGCGCATCGACTGGCTGTGGGCCTTCCTCGGTACGCTCGCGGCGCTCGGCGCGATCCTGATCAAGGCCGAGACCGACCTCGTGGGCGTGGCCCGCCACCAGGGCGGCCTGCCGCCGGTCAAGGACGCCGCGGCCACCCCGCGCTCCTCCGGCGTGGCGCTGGCCCGCCGGGCCGCGGCGGCGCTCAAGTTCCACCGGCTCGTCCTCGGCATCGAGGCGTCCCTGCTGATCCTGGTCCTCGCGGTCGTCGACCAGGTCCGGGGCGACCTGTACTTCTCGCGGCTGGGCGTCGCGGTGCTCGCGGGCATCGCGCTCCTCCAGTCGCTGCTGCACCTCGTGTCCATCCTCGCTTCGAGCAGGCTCAAGTGAACGCCCCCCTGAAGGTCGGCGCGGTCGTCATCACCATGGGCAACCGTCCCGAGGAACTGCGTGCCCTGCTGGACTCGGTCGCGCGGCAGGACGGCGACCGCGTCGAGGTCGTCGTCGTCGGCAACGGCGCGCCCGTGCCCGACGTCCCCGAGGGCGTACGCACCGTGGAGCTGCCCGAGAACCTGGGCATCCCGGGCGGGCGCAACGTCGGCATCGAGGCGTTCGGCCCGTCGGGCGCGGAGGTCGACGTGCTGCTCTTCCTCGACGACGACGGTCTGCTCGCGAACAAGGACACCGCCGAACTGTGCCGCCGGGCCTTCGCGTCCGACCCCGAGCTCGGCATCATCAGCTTCCGCATCGCCGACCCCGACACTGGCGTCACCCAGCGCCGCCACGTCCCGCGGCTGCGGGCCGCCGATCCGATGCGCTCCTCGCGGGTGACGACGTTCCTCGGCGGCGCCAACGCCGTGCGCACCCGGGTGTTCGCCGAGGTCGGCGGGCTGCCCGACGAGTTCTTCTACGCCCACGAGGAGACCGACCTGGCCTGGCGGGCCCTCAACGCCGGCTGGATGATCGACTACCGCGCGGACATGGTCCTGCACCACCCGACGACCGCCCCGTCCCGGCACGCGGTCTACCACCGGATGGTCGCCCGCAACCGCGTCTGGCTGGCCCGCCGCAACCTGCCGGCGCCGCTGGTCCCGGTCTACCTCGGGGTCTGGCTGCTCCTGACCCTGGCGCGCAGGCCGTCGGGCCCGGCGCTCAAGGCCTGGTTCGGCGGGTTCAAGGAGGGCTGGACGACGCCCTGCGGACCGCGCCGGCCCATGAAGTGGCGTACGGTCTTCACGCTCACCCGGCTGGGCCGTCCCCCCGTCATCTGAGAGTCTCGGCTCTGAGACCATCGGGCGTACTTCTTGAACACGAAAGTTTCCACTTGTGAGTGACACAACCCTGTCCCCGGCGGACCTCGCCGCCAAGCACGGGCTGTCGGTGAGCGGTGCCCGTCCCGGACTGACCGCTTACATCAAGCAGCTGTGGGGCCGGCGCCACTTCATCCTGTCGTTCTCCTCGGCCAAGCTGACCGCCCAGTACAGCGAGGCGAAGCTCGGCCAGATCTGGCAGGTGGCGACGCCCCTGCTGAACGCGCTGGTCTACTACTTCATCTTCGGCGTGCTCATGGGAACCAGGAAGGGCATCCCCAACGACGTCTTCATCCCGTTCCTGGTGACCGGCGTCTTCCTGTTCACGTTCACGCAGAACTCGCTGATGGCGGGCGTACGGGCGATCTCCGGCAACCTCGGCCTGGTGCGGGCGCTGCACTTCCCGCGCGCCTCGCTGCCGATCTCCTTCGCGCTCCAGCAGCTCCAGCAGCTGCTGTTCTCGATGATCGTCCTGATGATCGTGGTGGTCGCTTCCGGCTTCATGCCGGGCATGACCTGGATCCTGATCATCCCGGTGCTGGCGCTGCAGTTCGTCTTCAACACCGGCCTCGCGCTGATCTTCGCGCGGCTCGGCGCGAAGACGCCGGACCTCGCGCAGCTGATGCCGTTCATCATGCGGACCTGGATGTATTCGTCCGGCGTGATGTTCAGCATCACCGCGGTGCTGCACGACAAGCCGAGCTGGCTCAAGCACGTCCTCCAGGTCAACCCCGCCGCGGTCTACATGGACCTGGCGCGCTACGCCCTGCTGGACGGCTACGGCGGCGGGTCCCTGCCCCCGCACGTCTGGATGCTCGCGGTCGGCTGGGCCGTCGTCGTGGGCGCCCTGGGATTCGTGTACTTCTGGAAGGCTGAGGAGCGGTATGGCCGTGGCTGAGGACATCAAGGACCGCGTCGCCGTCGAGGACGCGCGCATTCCCACCGTCATCTGCGACGACGTGCACATCGTGTACACCGTCAACGGTGGCGGCGGCGGAAAGGGCAGCGCGACCGCCGCCCTGAGCCGCATCGTCAAGCGGGACAGGACCGGCGGCGCGTCCCGCGGCATGCGCCGGGTGCACGCGGTCAGGGGCGTCTCCTTCACCGCCTACCGCGGCGAGGCGATCGGCCTGATCGGCTCCAACGGCTCCGGCAAGTCGACGCTGCTGCGGGCCATCGCCGGCCTGCTGCCGCCCGAGAGCGGCCGGGTCTACACCGACGGCCAGCCCTCGCTGCTCGGCGTGAACGCGGCGCTGATGAACGACCTGACGGGCGAGCGCAACGTGATCCTCGGCGGTCTCGCCATGGGCATGTCGCGCGAGGAGGTCAAGGAGCGCTACGAGGAGATCGTCGACTTCTCCGGCATCAACGACAAGGGCGACTTCATCTCCCTGCCGATGCGGACGTATTCCTCCGGCATGGCGGCCCGGCTCCGCTTCTCCATCGCCGCGGCCAAGGACCACGACGTCCTCATGATCGACGAGGCGCTCGCCACCGGCGACCGCCAGTTCCAGATCCGCTCCGAGGCGCGCATCCGCGAGCTGCGCAAGCATGCCGGAACGGTGTTCCTGGTGAGCCACAGCATCGGCTCCATCCGGGACACCTGCGACCGCGTGCTGTGGCTGGAGCGCGGTGAGCTCCTGATGGACGGGCCGACCGACGAGGTCGTCAAGGCCTACCAGAAGGAGTCCGGCCGCTGACGGCCCGTCATCCCGGGACCGTGCGATCCGGAGCCCCTGTCGATCAACCCCGGCAGGGGCTTTGGCGTCCTAGGGTGTGGCCGGGCGGTCAAGATCCCGTCAAGTTGCCGGTACGGGAGGAAGGTTGGGCCGCAATGGAGTGTTCTTGTAACGCTCGCAACACCCCCGCGCGTCGTCGGCCGTTGTACAACGTAAGCTGTACCGGTGCTGATTCGCGGCAAGTGGGGTGATACGCCCCCGGCTCCCCGACGGACGGGTCATCCCGTCCGGGGAGGCCAGGCGGCGTGTCCGAAATAGGATGTATTGGGTCGGCGGTGTAGAACGGGAGATGTGACGGCCATGGCTACGGAAGATCTCCAGCTCCAAGGGACGGCCGCCGTTCCCGCCCCGGGCGGTACCCGGTGACCCGAGGCCCGGACCTGCGCACCGGGACCCCTTCGCGCGCCACGCTCGACAAGGCCGCGGACGAGAACTTCCCGGTCGCCCCCTTCTTCCTGCCGCGCGCCTGGCGCGACGACCTGATGGCTGTGTACGGCTTCGCCCGGCTCGTCGACGACATCGGCGACGGCGACCTGGCCCCCGGCGGCGCCGACGCCCGCCACCTGGGCGTGACCCCCGCCGACGCGGACGACCGGCTCGTCCTTCTCGACGCGTTCGAGAAAGACCTCGACCGGGTCTTCGACGGCACCCCGCACCACCCGCTCCTGCGGGCGCTCCAGCCGACCGTGCGGCGCTGCGCGCTGACCCCCGAGCCTTTTCACGGGCTGATCGAGGCCAACCGGCAGGACCAGCGGGTGCGGCGCTACGAGACGTACGCGGACCTGCTCGCCTACTGCGAGCTCTCCGCCAACCCCGTGGGGCGGCTCGTCCTCGCCATCACCGGCACCGCGAGCCCGGAGCGCGTCCGCCGCTCCGACGCGATCTGCACGGCGCTGCAGATCGTCGAACACCTCCAGGACGTCAAGGAGGACCTCGGCCGGGACCGGATCTATCTGCCGGCCGAGGACATGTCCCGTTTCCATGTCACACAGGCCGATCTGGCCGCCCCCCGCGGGAGCGCCTCGGTGCGTGCCCTGGTCGCGTTCGAGGCGGAACGCGCCGGGTCGTTGCTGAATGAAGGCACCCCCCTGGTGGGTAGCGTCCACGGCAGACTCAAGCTGCTGCTGGCCGGGTTCGTGGCCGGCGGCCGCGCCGCGCTCGACGCGGTCGCCGCCGCCGGCCACGACCCCCTCCCGGGGCCGCCCAAGCCCACCAAGGCACGGCTGGTGCGCGAGGTGGGAGCCGTCTTGCGAAGAGCGCGTAGAGAGGGGTGAGCCGGACAGTGGAGGCACAGGCACCCGTGTCCGCACCGGTACAGGCCGCATACAGCTACTGCGAGGCCGTGACCGGGCAGCAGGCGCGCAATTTCGCCTACGGCATCAGGCTGCTGCCCGCCGACAAACGGCAGGCGATGTCCGCGCTGTACGCGTTCTCGCGCCGGGTCGACGACATCGGTGACGGCACGCTGGCCAAGGACGCCAAGCAGACGCGCCTGGAGGAGACCCGGGCGCTGCTCGGGCGCGTCCGCGACGGTGCGGTCGAGGACGACGACACCGACCCCGTCGCGGTGGCGCTCGCGGACGCGGCGCGCCGCTTCCCGATCCCGCTCGACGGCCTCGACGAGCTCATCGACGGCGTCCTGATGGACGTGTACGGCGAGACCTACGAGACCTGGGACGACCTGAAGGTCTACTGCCGGTGCGTCGCCGGCGCCATCGGCCGGCTCTCGCTCGGCGTGTTCGGCACCCAGCCCGGCGCGCCGGGCGCCGAGCGCGCCTTCGAGTACGCCGACACGCTGGGGCTCGCCCTCCAACTCACCAACATCCTCAGGGACGTTCGCGAGGACGCGGGCAACGGGCGGACGTACCTGCCCGCCGACGACCTCGCCAAGTTCGGCTGCTCGACGGGTTTCGACACGCCCGTGCCGCCTCCCGGCTCCGACTTCGCCGGGCTCGTCCACTTCGAAGTGCGGCGCGCCCGCGCCCTGTTCGCCGAGGGCTACCGCCTGCTGCCCATGCTGGACCGGCGCAGCGGCGCCTGTGTCGCGGCGATGGCCGGCATCTACCGGCGGCTGCTCGACCGCATCGAGCGCGATCCGGAGGCCGTGCTGCGCGGCCGGGTCTCGCTGCCCGGGCGCGAGAAGGCGTACGTCGCGGTCCGCGGGCTCTCCGGCCTCGACACCCGGTACGTCTCCCGGCAGACCGCCAGGAGGCGCGTCTGATGCACCACGCCCATCTGGACGAAGGGCCCGGCACGCTCGCGCGGGTCCGGCGTGCGAGGTCCCGGCGCGCCGACGCGTCCCTGACGGCGCCGGCCCGCCGTGCGCGCGGCGCCGGCACGGCCCTGGGGGAGAGCGCATGAGCGACACACGGCCCAAGAGCGCGGTGGTGGTCGGCGGCGGCCTGGCCGGCATCACCGCGGCGCTCGAACTCGCCGACGCCGGCCTCGACGTGACGCTCGTCGAGGGCCGTCCACGCCTCGGCGGCCTCGCCTTCTCCTTCCGGCGCGGCGACCTCACGGTGGACAACGGCCAGCACGTCTACCTGCGCTGCTGCACCGCCTATCGCTGGTTCCTGGACCGCGTCGGCGGCGCCGAACTCGCCCCGGTCCAGCCTCGGTTGGACGTCCCCGTCCTCGACGTGGCCCACCGCGGGGGGCCCCGGCTGGGCCGGCTGCGCCGCGACGCGCTGCCCGTGCCGCTGCACCTGGCGCGCAGCCTCGTCACCTATCCGCACCTCTCGCTCGCCGAGCGCGCCTCGGTCGGGCGCGCCGCGCTCGCGCTGAAGAAGCTCGACCCCGCCGACCCGGCCCTGGACGGCGTCGACTTCGCGAGCTGGCTGGCCCGGCACGGCCAGTCCCCGCGCACCATCGAGGCCCTGTGGGACCTGGTGGGCGTGGCGACCCTGAACGCCACCGCGCCCAACGCCTCCCTCGGGCTCGCCGCCATGGTCTTCAAGACCGGACTGCTCTCCGAGGCGGGCGCCGCCGACATCGGCTGGGCCCGTGTGCCGCTCGGCCACCTGCACGACACCCTGGCCCGCAAGGCCCTGGACGCGGCCTCCGTACGCGTCGCCACGCGCGCCAAGGCCGAGTCCATCTCCCGTACGGAACACGGGAGTTGGCGCGTCGAGCTGGCCGGCGAGGCGCTGGAGGCGGAGGCCGTGGTGCTGGCCGTGCCGCAGAAGGAGGCGCACGACCTGCTGCCGGCCGGCGCGCTCGACGAGCCGGACCGGTTGCTCGGCATCGGCACCGCGCCCATCCTCAACGTGCACGTGGTCTACGACCGCAAGGTGCTGCGGCAGCCGTTCTTCGCCGCGCTCGGCACCCCGGTGCAGTGGGTCTTCGACCGGACCGACTCCTCGGGCCTGACCGGCGGCGGCCAGTACCTGGCCCTGTCCCAGTCGGACGCGGGGGACGAGATCGAGCTTCCGGTGGCCGAACTGCGCGCCCGCTACCTCCCGGAGCTGGAAAAGCTGTTGCCCGCGGCGCGCGGCGCGGAGATCCTCGACTTCTTCGTCACCCGGGAGCGGACAGCGACGTTCGCCCCCACCCCCGGCGTCGGACGGCTGCGGCCTTCGGCACGGACCCGCGCGGACGGCCTGTACCTGGCCGGCGCGTGGACCGCGACCGGCTGGCCCGCGACCATGGAGGGCGCCGTGCGCAGCGGGTTCAGTGCCGCCGGCGCCGCTCTCTCCGCCCTCGGCCGCCCCCATGTTCATCCGCTTCAGGAGGCGGCATGACTGTCAGCAGTACTGGAACAAGAGGAGAGACTGTGCCGACTGTGCCTTCGGCTTCGGCGAACCCGGCTGTGGACACCGTGGACGTCACCGCCCTGCTGGAGCGGGGGCGAGCGCTGTCTGCTCCGGAGCTGCGCGCGGCCGTCGACCGGCTCGCGGCTCCCATGGACACCGTCGCCGCCTACCACTTCGGGTGGATCGACGCCCAGGGCCGTCCCGCGGACGGCGACGGCGGCAAGGCCGTGCGGCCCGCGCTCGCCCTGCTCTCCGCGGAGGCGGCGGGCGCCGCGGCCGAGGTCGGCGTGCCGGGCGCGGTCGCCGTGGAACTCGTGCACAACTTCTCGCTCCTGCACGACGACCTGATGGACGGCGACGAGCAGCGCCGCCACCGCGACACGGTGTGGAAGGTGCACGGGCCGGCCCAGGCGATCCTCGTCGGCGACGCCCTGTTCGCGCTCGCCAACGAGGTCCTGCTCGAACTCGGCACGGTCGAGGCGGGCCGCGCCACCCGCCGACTCACCACCGCCACGCGGAAGTTGATCGACGGTCAGGCCCAGGACATCTCCTACGAGCACCGCGAGCGGGTCACCGTCGAGGAGTGCCTGGAGATGGAGGGCAACAAGACGGGCGCCCTGCTCGCCTGCGCCTGCTCGATCGGCGCCGTGCTCGGCGGCGCCGACGACCGCACGGCCGACACCCTGGAGGCGTACGGCTACCACCTCGGCCTCGCCTTCCAGGCCGTGGACGACCTGCTCGGCATCTGGGGCGACCCGGACGCCACGGGCAAGCAGACCTGGAGCGATCTGCGCCAGCGCAAGAAGTCCCTGCCGGTCGTCGCCGCGCTCGCCGCGGGCGGCCCGGCCTCCACGCGCCTGGGCGAGCTGCTCGCCGCCGACGCCAAGAGCAACGACTTCGACAGCTTCTCCGAGGAGGAGTTCGCCACCCGCGCGGCGCTGATCGAGGAGGCCGGCGGCCGCGAGTGGACCTCCCAGGAGGCCCGCAGGCAGCACACCATCGCGATCGAGGCGCTGGACGCCGTCGACATGCCGGAAAAGATCCGCGCGCAGCTCACCGCGCTCGCGGACTTCGTCGTCGTCCGAAAGAGATGATCACCATTCCCATATGACGCGCAGTCGCCGGACGGGCCCGGGCAACCGGGCCGTATCCGACGGAGACCCCAGCACAGCAGAAGTAGCTACTGCACGAAGGGGAAGCCATGACAGCGACGACCGACGGAAGCACCGGGGCCCCGCGGCCCCGGGCCGCCGCGGCCAGTGCACCAAGCGCGACGGGTCCCGGTGCGGACGCGGTGCTCGACGCCGCCCGGCGGGCGGCCGAACGCGGCGTCGAGCACCTGCTCGCGCGCCAGGACGCCCAGGGCTGGTGGAAGGGCGATCTGGAGACCAACGTCACCATGGACGCCGAGGACCTGCTGCTGCGCCAGTTCCTCGGCATCCAGGACAGCGCGACGCTCCGGGCGGCGGCCCTGTTCATCCGGGGCGAGCAGCGCGACGACGGGACCTGGGCCACGTTCTACGGCGGCCCGGGGGAGCTCTCCGCCACCATCGAGGCCTATGTCGCGCTGCGGCTGGCCGGTGACGGGCCCGACGAGGCGCACATGGCCCGCGCGTCGGCCTGGATCAGATCACGCGGCGGAATCGCCTCGGCCCGGGTCTTCACCCGCATCTGGCTGGCCCTGTTCGGCTGGTGGAAGTGGGACGACCTGCCCGAGCTGCCGCCCGAGCTGATCTTCCTGCCGACCTGGGCGCCGCTCAACATCTACGACTTCGGCTGCTGGGCCCGCCAGACCATCGTGCCGCTCACCGTGGTCTCGGCCAAGCGGCCGGTGCGCCCCGCGCCCTTCGCCCTCGACGAGCTGCACACCGACCCCCGGTGCCCCCATCCCGTCAAGCCCCTTGACCCGGTGGCGAGTTGGCCCGGAGTGTTCCAGCGCCTCGACAAGGTCCTGCACGCCTACCACAAGGTGGCGCCGCGCCGGCTGCGCCGGGCCGCCATGCGCAGCGCGGCCCGCTGGATCATCGAGCGCCAGGAGAACGACGGCTGCTGGGGCGGCATCCAGCCCCCCGCCGTGTACTCGGTGATCGCGCTGCACCTGCTCGGCTACGACCTCCAGCACCCGGTCATGCGGGCCGGTCTGGAGTCCCTGGACCGGTTCGCGGTGTGGCGCGAGGACGGCTCCCGGATGATCGAGGCCTGTCAGTCCCCGGTGTGGGACACCTGTCTGGCCGCGATCGCCCTCGCCGACGCGGGAGTGCCGGGCGACCACCCGGCGCTGGTCAAGGCGGCCGACTGGATGCTGGACGAGGAGATCACCCGGCCCGGCGACTGGGCGGTGCGCAGGCCCGAACTCCCGCCGGGCGGCTGGGCGTTCGAGTTCCACAACGACAACTACCCGGACATCGACGACACCGCCGAGGTCATCCTGGCGCTGCGCCGCGTCAAGCACCCGCAGCCGGAGCGGGTGGAGGCGGCCATCGCCCGGGGGGTGCGCTGGAACCTCGGCATGCAGTCGAAGAACGGCGCCTGGGGCGCGTTCGACGCCGACAACACCAGCGCCTTCCCCAACCGGCTCCCGTTCTGCGACTTCGGCGAGGTCATCGACCCGCCGTCGGCCGACGTGACCGCCCATGTGGTGGAGATGCTCGCCTACGAGGGCAAGGCGCACGATCCGCGCACCCGGCGCGGCATCGAGTGGCTGCTCGCCGAACAGGAGGCGAACGGCGCCTGGTTCGGGCGCTGGGGCGTCAACTACGTCTACGGGACGGGCTCGGTGGTGCCCGCGCTGGTCGCCGCCGGGATCCCCGCCGCGCACCCGGCGGTCCGCCGCGCGGTGGGCTGGCTGGAGTCGGTGCAGAACGACGACGGCGGCTGGGGCGAGGACCTGCGCTCCTACGGCGAGACCGAGTGGGTGGGCCGCGGCCCCTCCACCGCGTCCCAGACCGCGTGGGCGCTGCTCGCGCTCCTCGCGGCGGGAGAGCGGGACGGCAGGGCCGCCGAGCGCGGCATCGCCTGGCTCGCCGAGAACCAGCGCGAGGACGGCTCCTGGGACGAGCCGTACTTCACCGGAACGGGATTCCCCTGGGACTTCTCGATCAACTACCACCTCTACCGGCAGGTCTTCCCGCTGACCGCGCTCGGCCGCTACGTCCATGGAGAACCGTTCTCTCCCAGCGCCGCCCAGGGGAGCTGATGGACGAGACCCAGGTGCCGCGGCCCGTGCCGCTGGTGATCGCCTGTGCGCTCACCATCGAACGGTTCGCGCTGCGCGGCGCCCGCGGCGGGGCGGCGGGCCCGGTCACCGTGCTGCGCAGCGGCATGGGCCCCCGGTCCGCGGAGCGTGCGATGGCGCGCGTCCTCGCCCCGGACGGGATGCGTGACGCCGCGGTGATCGCCTCAGGCTTCTGCGCCGGCCTGGTCCCCGGGATGCACCCCGGGGACCTGGTCGTCGCCGAGGAAACCCGTGACCCGGACGGGTCCACGGTGTGCACGGACAGCACGGGGCTCGCCCGGGCGCTCAGCGCGGCGCTGCCGGGCCGCACGGTCCACACCGGGCCGCTCACCGGCTCGGACCACGTCGTGCGCGGCCCCGAGCGGGCCGAGCTGCGGGCGGCCGGGGCGATCGCGGTGGACATGGAGTCCGCCGCCACGCTGCGGGCGGCCCGGCAGGCCGGAACGCGTCCGGTTGCGGCCGTACGGGTGGTCGTGGACGCTCCAGAACATGAACTGGTCCGGATCGGCACGGTGCGCGGTGGAATATCAGCCTTCCGCGTTCTTCGTGCCGTTCTTCCCGCTTTTTTTGAATGGCACCGTTCTTTGCCGCTCCCCAGGAGGTGAGCCAGATGGCCATGCCGCTTCGCCAGTCCATCAGGGTCGGGACCTATCTGTTTGAACAGAAGTTGCGCAAGCGTGAGAAGTTCCCGCTGATCGTCGAGCTGGAGCCGCTTTTCGCCTGCAACCTGAAATGCGAGGGCTGCGGAAAGATCCAGCACCCGGCCGGAATCCTGAAGCAGCGCATGCCGGTGGCCCAGGCCGTCGGAGCGGTGCTGGAGTCCGGCGCCCCGATGGTCTCCATCGCAGGTGGCGAACCGCTGATGCACCCTCAGATCGATGAGATCGTGCGGCAGTTGGTGGCCAAGCGGAAGTACGTCTTCCTGTGCACCAACGCGCTGTTGATGCGCAAGAAGCTGGAGAAGTTCACACCCTCGCCCTATTTCGCCTTCGCCGTGCACATCGACGGGCTGCGTGAGCGGCACGACGAGTCGGTGGCCAAGGAGGGCGTGTTCGACGAGGCGGTGGAGGCGATCAAGGAGGCCAAGCGGCAGGGCTTCCGGGTCACCACCAACTCGACCTTCTTCAACACCGACACCCCGCAGACCATCATCGAGGTGCTCAACTTCCTCAACGACGACCTCAAGGTCGACGAGATGATGATCTCGCCCGCGTACGCCTACGAGAAGGCGCCCGACCAGGAGCACTTCCTGGGGGTCGAGCAGACCAGGGAGCTCTTCAAGAAGGCCTTCGCCGGCGGCAACCGGGCGCGCTGGCGGCTCAACCACTCACCGCTCTTCCTGGACTTCCTGGAGGGCAAGGCCGACTTCCCGTGCACGGCCTGGGCGATCCCCAACTACTCGCTCTTCGGCTGGCAGCGCCCCTGCTACCTGATGAGCGACGGGTACGTCCCCACCTACCGGGAACTCGTCGAGGACACCGACTGGAGCAAGTACGGCCGGGGCCGCGACGAGCGCTGTGCGAACTGCATGGCGCACTGCGGCTACGAGCCGACCGCCGTGCTCGCCACCATGGGGTCCCTCAAGGAGTCGCTGAGGGCGGTCCGCGAGACGGTCTCCGGCAACCGCGGCTGACGTCATGGGCCCCGGGGAGTCCGCCTCCCCGGGGCCCACCCCGATCGGCGGCGGCCGGGAAGGAGAACGAGGCATGACCGAAACGGAGCCGAAGGGCTCGGCTGCGCCGGGGGCCGGCGCCCCGCGCGGACCTCTTGTCGCGCCGGGTGACGGCGCCCCGGGCGGACACGCCCGCGCACCGGGTGACGGCGCCCCGCGGGCCAAGGGCTTCGACCTGGCGCGGCTGCTCGCGGAGCGCGGGGCCGAGCGCTACGAGCTGCACACCAAGTACCTCAACCACCAGCTTCCCCGGATGCTGCACACCATCGGCTTCGACAAGGTCTACGAGCGGGCCGAGGGCGCGTACTTCTGGGACGCCGAGGGCAACGACTACCTCGACATGCTCGCGGGTTTCGGGGTGATGGGCCTCGGCCGGCACCACCCCGTCGTGCGCAAGGCCCTGCACGACGTCCTGGACGCCTCCCTCGCGGACCTGACCCGCTTCGACTGCCAGCCGCTGCCCGGGCTGCTCGCCGAGAGGCTCCTCGCGCACAGCCCGCACCTGGACCGGGTGTTCTTCGGCAACAGCGGCACCGAGGCGGTGGAGACCGCCCTCAAGTTCGCCCGGTACGCCACCGGCAGACCCCGCGTCCTGTACTGCTCGCACGCCTTCCACGGCCTGACGACCGGCTCGCTCTCGGTCAACGGGGAGTCCGGGTTCCGCGACGGCTTCGCTCCGCTGCTGCCCGACACCGCGCTGCCGCTCGGTGATCTGGCCGCCCTGGAGCGGGAGTTGAAGCGCGGCGACGTGGCGGCGCTGATCGTCGAGCCGATCCAGGGCAAGGGCGTCCACGAGGCGCCGCCCGGCTATCTGCGCGCCGCGCAGGAGCTGCTGCACCGGCACAAGGCGCTGCTGATCGCCGACGAGGTGCAGACCGGCCTCGGGCGCACCGGCGACTTCTACGCCTACCAGCACGACGAGGGCGTCGAGCCGGACCTGGTGTGCGTGGCGAAGGCGCTGTCGGGCGGCTATGTGCCGGTCGGCGCGACCCTCGGCAAGGAGTGGATCTTCAAAAAGGTCTACTCGTCCATGGACCGGGTCCTGGTGCACTCGGCGAGCTTCGGCTCCAACGCCCAGGCGATGGCGGCCGGGCTCGCGGTGCTCTCGGTGATGGAGGACGAGGGCGTCGTGGCGAACGCGCGCGCCACCGGCGATCTGCTGCGCTCCCGGCTCGCCGCCCTGATCGGCCGCTACGAGCTGCTCGCGGACGTCCGGGGGCGCGGGCTCATGATCGGCATCGAGTTCGGCCGGCCGTCCTCGCTGGGGCTGCGCAGCCGCTGGACGATGCTGCAGGCCGCCCGCAAGGGCCTGTTCGCGCAGATGGTCGTCGTGCCGCTGCTCCAGAAGCACCGGATCCTCACCCAGGTCTCCGGCGACCACCTGGAAGTCATCAAGCTGATCCCGCCGCTGACGATCACGGAACGCGAGGTGGACCGCTTCGTGGCGGCCTTCACCGCCGTGATGGACGACGCGCACGGCGGGGGCGGGCTGATGTGGGACTTCGGGCGGACGCTGGTGAAGCAGGCCGTGGCCAACCGGTAGGCGGTTTTGCCTCAGAGGCAAAAGATTTGCCTCTGAGGCAATGCCCTGCCTGAATGGGGTGCATGAGCACTCCTGGCGACGACGACGTCGCGGCGCTCCCGGGCGTCGCACCCCGGCTGCGCGAACTCCGGCGCCGCCGCGGCCTCACCCTGGAGGCCGCCGCCCAGCGCGCGGGCCTGTCGCCCGCGCACCTCTCGCGCCTGGAGACGGGCGCCCGCCAGCCCTCGCTGCCGATGCTGCTCGCGCTCGCCCGCATCTACGGTACGACGGTCTCCGAACTGCTCGGCGAGATGCCCCCCGAACGCGAGCCCGTCATCCGGGCCGGCCGCGCCGCACCGCGCGAGGCCGACGGCTGGACCTACCACGAGACCGGCGGCCCCGGCCGCGCCATGCAGGCGCTGCGCGTCGAGGTCCCGTACGGCACCCAGCGCGAACTCGTCCGCGTGCATCCGGGCGAGGAGTGGCTCTACGTCCTGACCGGGCGGCTGCGGCTCAGCCTCGGGGAGGCCACCCATGAACTCGACCCCGGGGACAGCGCCCACTTCGACTCGCTGACCCCGCACCGCATTTCGGCCGCCTCCCGCGGCGGGGCGGCGTTCCTGTTCGTGCACACCCTGCTGCAGAGCCCCGACCCCCATCCCCACCACCCGCACAGCTGAGAGGACGGGACCGACATGTCCGAGCACGAGAGCGCTCCCGGCGCCGCGCCCACCCCCCGCAGGAGCATCGAGGAGACCGCGGAGACGAAGTTCCCCCGCGGCCTGGTCGTCCGGCTCTTCGCCTACCTCGTCGCCGGGCACATCTTCGCGGGCTTCCTCTATCTGCTCTTCGAGGTGGGCGGCAAGTAGCCGCCCCGCCCGCCCCGCCCGCCCCGCCCGCCCTGCGGGCCCGCCCGTCCTACCGTCCCGTCCCGTCCAGGAGGCGCTCGCGCAGCCGCTCGCGGGTCTCGGGGGCGAGCCCGAGGCCCTCGGCGAAGTAGCGGTCGGTGGTTCCCCAGGTCGCCTCGATGGTGTCGAACGCCGCACGCAGGTACGCGGCGCGGGCGTCGAAGAGGGGGCTGAGGAGCTCCATCACCTCGGGGGACATCGCGTCCGCGGAGGTGCTGGTGCGCCGCACCTTGTAGCGGCGGTGCGGGTCGTTGGACTTGAGGTAGTCCGCCTCGATGGCGTCCCGCTCCACCCCGACCGCGAGCAGGGTGACCGCGATGGACAGGCCCGCCCGGTCCTTGCCCGCCGCGCAGTGCATCAGGGCGGGCACGCTGTCCTCGGCGAGGGCGTGCAGGACCCGGCTGTGCTCGGCGGTGCGCTGCGTGATGATCTCGCGGTACGAGGCGATCATCCGGTCCGCCGCCCTGCCGTCCGAGAGCGCGGCGCGCAGCTCGTCGAGGTCGCCGTCGCGCACCATCTTCCAGAACTCGGCGCCGTCGGCCGGATCGGTCAGCGGGATGTTGAGGTTGCGCACGCCCGGCAGCTCGACGTCGGGCCCCTCCAGTTTCTGGTCCCCGGCGTTGCGGAAGTCGAAGACCGTGTGCAGGCCGAGGGTCGCGAGGAAGGCCGCGTCCGCCGCGGTGGCGTGGGCGAGGTGTCCGCTGCGGAACAGCCGTCCCTCGCGCACCCGCAGTCCGTCCACGGTCGGCAGCCCGCCCACGTCACGGAAGTTGCGCACCCCCGAAAGCTCCGGCTCTGTCACGGGGACCTGCGGAATCTGCTGGGTCACGGGGACTCCTGACGTCGATCCTGGGTGGCGCGTCCTGCGCGTCTGTCGACGATACGACATGCGTTCCCGGGGCCACCGTCTCCCCGCGGCGGACCCCCTTCACGCGTGCCCGGCCGGGCACGCGTGAAGGGGGCCCGCCGGGCGCGCCTTCGCAACACCCGCCCGCAGCAGTCCGGTTGTGTCTCCGGGGTGGCCTATTCCCGGCCGGGACGAACTGACCGGGTGGTCTATATCACCCCCCGTCAACCCCTCCCTACGGTGGCGTAGGTCACTTGCGAAGGTGGAGGATGGATCCTCGTGTCAGACGATTCGAGATCATTCAGCAGCGGGACGTTCGGGTCGTACGCGGCGATCGGCGACAGCTTCACGGAGGGCGTCGGCGACCCCGGCCCGGACGGAGCGTTCGTCGGCTGGGCGGACCGGTTCGCCGTGCTGCTCGCCGACCAGCGTCCGGAGGGCTCCTTCCGCTACGCCAACCTCGCCGTGCGGGGCAAGCTCCTCGACCAGATCGTCGAGGACCAGGTGCCCCGGGCCAAGGAACTCGCCCCCGACCTGGTGAGCTTCTGCGCGGGCGGCAACGACATCATCCGGCCGGGTACGGATCCGGACGAGGTCGCAGAGCGCTTCGAGCGCGCTCTCGCGGACCTCAAGTCCTCCGTCGCCACCGTGATGGTGACCACCGGCTTCGACACCCGCGGCGTCACGCTGCTCCGCCATCTGCGGGGCAAGATCGCCACGTACAACGGGCACGTGCGGGCCATCGCGGACCGCTACGACTGCCCGGTGCTCGACCTCTGGTCGCTCAAGTCCGTACAGGACAGGCGCGCCTGGGACGTGGACCGGCTGCACCTCTCCGCCGAGGGGCACACCCGGGTCGCGCTGCGCGCCGCCCAGGTCCTCGGGCTCGACGTGCCGGCCGACCCGGACCAGCCGTGGCCGCCGCTGCCGCCGCGGGGCACCCTGGAGGTGCGGCGCGACGACATCCACTGGGCGCGCGAGTACCTGGTGCCGTGGATCGGCAGGCGACTGCGCGGCGAGTCCTCGGGCGACGCGGTCTCGGCCAAGCGGCCGGATCTGCTGCCGCTCTGACGGCGTCCGGCCGCGCGGCCGATCGACCCGGTCAGTACTTCTGACGAGGTGTCAACATCGTGTCGGATCAGGGGTGTTGGGCACCCGCGCCGGTGCGCCTCAGCCGGCCAGCACCTTCGCCTCCAGCGCCGGGTCGAGGCCGACCGGGGGCCGGTCCGGGCGCTGGGGAGCGGTCCCGCCGATCGAGCGGAGCCACTCCCAGGTGTCGGCGACCGTTTCCTCGACGGGGCGGCAGCGCAGCCCGGCCGCCACGGCCCTGGCCACCGAGGAGCGGTGCATGGTGTCGTGCAGCTCGCCCGGCGGGACCCACACGGGCAGGTGCTGCCACGGCTCGATGCCGGCGGCGAGGATCGCCCCGGGCTCGGTCCAGCGCGGTACGGCCCGGTCGCCGGTCAGCCGCACACAGGCCTCCAGCAGGCTGCCCATGGTGGCGTGCCCCACCGGGCAGACCAGGTTGTACGGGCCGCTGAGCCCCGCCTCGCAGGCGTCCAGGATCCACTCGGCGAGGTCGCGGCAGTCGATGTACTGGATGCCCAGGTCCCGCGGGCCCGGCGCGAGCATGTCGCCGCCGCGCGCCGCGCGCGCCAGCCACCACGGCAGCCGGCCGATGTTCTCCCACGGCCCGAGGATCAGGCCCGCGCGCACCAACAGGGCGCGATCGGCGCCGAATTCGCGCTCCGCGGCCAGCTCGCCGCCGCGCTTGGCCCGCGCGTAGTCCACCTCGCCCGTCTCGTCCGCGGAGCCCTCCACCAGCGGCGCGTCCTCGTCGGCGCCGGGCGGCGCGGGGTGCGGGTACACCGAGCGGCTCGACACGTACACATAGCGCCCGGCCCGCCCGGCCAGCGTCCGCGCCGCGTCCCGGACCGCGGCCGGAGCGTGCGACCAGGTGTCCACCACCACGTCCCAGGTGCCGTCCGCGAGGGCCGCGAGCCCGTTCGCCGCGGTGCGGTCGCCGTGCAGTGAGGCCACTCGGGCGGGCGGTGCGTGGCTGCCCCGGTGAAAGACCGTCACCTCGTGGCCGCGCTCCTGCGCCGCCACGGTCACGGCCCTGCCGACGAACTCCGTCCCGCCCAGCATCAGCACTCTCATGTCCGCAACCCTGCCCCAGGGATCCGCCGCCGGGAACCTGTGCTTGCTGTGGGCGTAATCCGTGGGCCGGCGGTCAGTTCCCGTGCGGCCAGGGATCGCCCGCGATGCGGGCGTGGAGGTGTTCGTCGTGCCAGCCGTCGGCGTGCAGCAGCGCACTGCGCATAGTGCCTTCGAGGGCGAATCCGGCGCGCTCGGCCACCCGGCAGGACGCCGGGTTGTCGACCGAGTGCGTGATCCGCAGCCGGTGCAGACCGAGTTCGTCGAGCGCCCAGCGGCTGACCCGCACGGTGGCGTCGAGTGCGGCGCCGTCACCACGGCCGGACGGCAGCAGCCAGTACAGGAGCTCCGCGCTGCCGCCCGCCAGGTCGAAGTCGGCGAGACCCATCAGGCCCACGGCCCGGTCGTCCTCGCGCCGCGCGATCGCCCAGATCGCCGCGGCCTCCTCGGTCCAGCGCTGCCCCCAGCGGGCGATCTTCTCGCGGGCCGTCTCCCGGGTCAGCCGCTCGACGCGGTTCCAGTGCACGATCGCCGGGTCCCGGCCCGCCGCCAGCAGTATGTCCGCGTCGCTCTCCCGCCAGGGGCGCAGTTCACGCCCCCCGGGCAGGACGAAGGACGGCTGCTGCCGCCGGGCCATGCGGCCGGCCGGCACCACGGGAGGTATCGGAGTGATCATCCCCGCATCATGGCAGGCGCCGCCCGGCGGCTGCCGGGAATCCGGGCGTCCGGATCGGTGTTGCCCCGGTACGGCACCCGGGGCGTCGCACGAGGACCCGCACGATCCGGTCGCCGAGCGGACCTCCCCGCTCCGGTACGGCCGCGACAGCCGCTCATAATGGAAAGACCCCGAGCCCCTGGAGGTGCCGTGACCGGCGCTGGTTCTCTGCTTCCCCTTCGCTCCAGACTCCGCGCGCTGCGCTCCGAGGCCTTCGGCGCCGATCCGGCGGGGGAGCGGATGGCCCGCATCCGCCGCTCGCCGAACTTCGCGGACGGCGTGTTCCAGAACCCGGAGGGCGCGCGGACCAGGCCCTCCGGCTCGACCCTGGAGTTCGCGAAGCAGTTCTTCACCAAGGAGCAGCGCGTACGGCGCGCCCCGACCGGCACCATCCCGGTCCACCCCACCACCCTCGCGGACATCGCCCGGCCGCCGGCCACCGGCCTGCGGCTCACCTGGATGGGGCACTCCAGCGTGCTGGCCGAGATCGACGGGCACCGGGTGCTGTTCGACCCGGTCTGGGGCGAGCGCTGCTCCCCCTTCGCCTTCGCCGGGCCCAAGCGGCTGCACCCCGTCCCGCTGCCGCTCGCGGCCCTCGGCCCGGTCGACGTCGTCGTCATCTCGCACGACCACTACGACCACCTGGACCTGCCCACCATCCGCGCGCTCGCGGGCACGGACACGGTGTTCGCGGTGCCGCTCGGCGTGGGCGCCCACCTGGAGCACTGGGGCGTGCCCCTGGACCGCATCCACGAGCTGGACTGGAACGAGTCGGCGAAGGTCGGGGGCCTCGGCCTCACCGCGACCCCGGCCCGCCACTTCTGCGGCCGCGGGCTGCGCAACCAGCAGCACACGCTCTGGGCGTCCTGGGTGGTGACCGGGCCCGAGCACCGGATCTACCACAGCGGCGACACGGGCTACTTCGGCGGCTTCCGCGACATCGGGGCGGAGCACGGGCCGTTCGACGCGACGATGATCCAGATCGGTGCGTACAGCGCATTCTGGCCGGACATCCACATGACGCCGGCCGAGGGCCTGCGCGCCCACCTCGACCTCCAGGGCGGCGCCCCGCACGGCGTGCTCGTCCCGATCCACTGGGGCACCTTCAACCTCGCCCCGCACGCCTGGGCCGAGCCCGGCGAGTGGACGCTGGACGCTGCCGGGGCGGCGGCGCAGACCGCTGCCTTCCCGCGTCCCGGCGAGCCCTTCGAACCCGCGGGCGCCGTTCCCGCGGAGCCGTGGTGGCGACCGCTGTCCGCGCCCCTCGACCATCCCTGGCGCACCCCCGCGAGCGCGCAGGCGGAGCCCGTGCCCGTGGCCGAACTCGACCTGGCGGGGGAGCGGTGAGCCGCTCCCGTGCCGCGTAGGAGGGACATGCGCAGCCGGCCCGTCCTCGTCTACGACGGGGACTGCGCGTTCTGCAGCTCGTGCGTGGCCTTCGTCGAGCGCCGTATCCGGCCCCGCTGCGACACCACGCCGTGGCAGTTCGCGGACCTCGCCGCGCTCGGGGTGGTCCAACAGCGCGCCGCGTACGAGGTGTTGTGGGTCACTCCGGACGGGAGGGTCCGCGGCGGGGCGCAGGCCGTCGCCAGGCTGCTCCTGAACGCGGGCGGCGTCTGGGCGGTCCCCGGCGCGCTGCTCACCCTGCCCCCGCTGCGCTGGATCGCGCACGGGCTCTACCGGCTGGTCGCCGACCACCGCGACCGGATGCCGGGCGGCACCCCGGCCTGCGCGCTCCCGGCGGCCCGCCCCCCGGGCCCGCCCGGCGGGAGCTGACCGCCGGGCGCCGGGGCCGGAACCCGAACGCCGAGTGCCGGAAGCGACCCGGGGGTCGGGCGACGGCCGGCCGGTTGCCGCCGCGCCCGCCCCAGGGGCATCAGTTGGGGGCGGTCACCGTGACCTGGTCCTCCTCCGGGTGCGGCAGGGCCGCGCCGCCCGAGGCCACCACCAAGGACGAACGGCGGCGCGGGCGCAGATACAGATGGCGCTGCACGTGCTGCTCCTCGTGGATGTCGACGCGACGTGCGTGCAGGAGCTGACGCAGACTCACCAGGCCCTCCACGCGCGGCTGTTGGTCCCGGCTGACGACCAGGATGCGGGTGATGTCGTGCTCGGCCATGCGGTTGGCCAGGGTGCGCAGCGTCTCGTCGTCGTGGGCGGTCACCGCGGGCCGGGCGAGGTCGCCGAGGGTGGTGGTGTCGTCATCGTCGCCGTGGACCAGCTGGTGCCGGGTGACGACACCGGACAGGGTGTCCCCGTCGAGCACCGGGTAGAGCCGCTGGGCCAGCACCTTGTCCGGGTCGCCCGCCGCGTAGGCGCTGTGCAGCAGGGCGGCGGCCTCGCCCAGCGTCTGGCCGGCCCGGAAGGTGAGGCGGATCGGCGTCTCCAGCTGCCGTACGAGATGGACCTCCAGCGGGTCCACCGAGTACTCGCGGGTCAGGTGCATGCCGCGCCGGGCGAGCTTCTCGGTCAGCACCGAGCGCTTGAGCGCGATGACCGACAGCAGGTACGCGGCCGACGCGGTGATGACCATCGGGATCAGCGCGTTCATCTCATGGGTGAGTTCCAGGCAGAAGACGATGCCGGTGAGCGGCGACCGCATCACCCCGCCGAGGACGCCCGCCAGCGAGACCAGCGCCCAGAACCCGGGGCTGACCTGGGGAAAGACGAGCCCTTCCGCGGCGCCCAGGGCTCCGCCGATCATGAACATCGGGGCGAGCACACCGCCCGAGGTGCCCGAGCCGAGCGACAGGCCCCAGATGAGGGTCTTGACCACCAGGATGCCGATGATCAGGCCGGTGGTGGCGCGCCCGGTGAGCAGCTGGTCGATGACGTCGTAGCCGACGCCGAGGGCACGCGGCTCGAAGAGGCCGCCGACGCCGATGATCGCACCGCCGATCGCGGGCCACCACATCCAGTGGAAGGGCAGCTTGGCGAAGAGGTCCTCGGAGAGGTAGACCAGCGACGTCGCGCCCAGCGCGAGGAGTCCGGCGGCCAGGCCCGCGACGACGCACAGTCCGTACGCGGACGTCGGCAGATGTGCGGGGACGTGGGCGCCGCCGAAGAGCGGGGCGGTGCCGAGCAGCGGACCGCGTACCAGGGTCGCGGTCGCGGCGGCCACGGCGACCGGCAGGTAGGAGCGCGGACGCCATTCGAAGAGCAGCAGCTCGACGGCGAGCAGGATGGCGGCCAGCGGCGCGTTGAACGTCGCCGCCATGCCGGCCGCGGAGCCGGCGACGAGCAGGGCCTTGCGCTCGTCGGTGGTCACGCGCAGGTGCTGGGAGATGAGCGAGCCGACCGCGCCGCCGGTCATGATGATGGGGCCCTCGGCGCCGAACGGGCCGCCGGTGCCGATGGATATCGCGGCCGACAGCGGCTTGAGCGCCGCCACCCGGGGCTGGACGCGGCTGCCGCCGATCAGGATCGACTCGATCGCCTCGGGCATGCCGTGCCCGCGGATCTTCTCCGATCCGTAGCGCGCCATCACACCGATGACCAGGCCGCCGACGATGGGCATGACCACCAGGAGCCAGCGGTGCGGGGTGCCGTGCGGGGCCGTCGTGGAAAAGGCGAACCGGCCGTAGAAGCAGAGGTTGGTGAACAGCGCGATCAGCTTGAGGAGCGCGACCGCGACCAGCGCCGCCGCCGCTCCGATCGGGATGGCGAGCACGGTGATCGCGGCAACGCGCGGCGGCACGTGGAAGTCGCCGAGGTGCGGGATCTTCACCCCGTGCCGGGGTGCGGGGGGATGGGGGTGGGCGGCGCTTGGGAACGGCATGGCAGGTCTCCGTACGGCGAGGGTGGGCAGGCGTCACCGGCCCGGGCACGACGACGTGCGGGCAGGGCGGCGACGCTCGACGGGCTGCACTGCCCGTCGGAGCGGAAGGGGCGAGCGGGGGACGGCGGGCCGGCACGGGAAGCCGCGCCGCGCGCGGTCCCCGCGCGTGCCCGGGGGCGCGGCGTGCTCCTTCGGACGCCGTGCCCCCGGGTCCCGCCGGGTCAGTCGAAGAGCGGGCGGGCCGCGGCGACGCGGCCGGAGCGCAGGACGCGGATCGTGGTGCGGTGGCAGATCCGGCAGGTGTTCTGGGTCAGCGGAGAGGGCTGCCGCATGCCGCGGACGTAGTAGTCCGAGCGCGTCGTGCCGTTCGCGTCGATCGAGTGCTGTATCTCGTACGAGCCTTCCCAGGCGTGCCCGCAGTGCAGACACACGAACGAATAGGCTTCGCGTATCGGCTCCACCGTCATCGTCAATCACTCCTTGCTGACCGATCCTGTCGCGCCCGCGCAGGTCCGGTCGATCCGAACACAGGCTAACATTGCAGACTGCAATGATTACAAGGGCCGCCTGCCCGTCTTGAGTCAGCCTTGAACAAATGGGGTGAATCGATCTCCATGGCGCACGACGAAGCCGCACCGCGGCAGGTGCGGAAACCTTCCGGCAGTGCCGCCGGCCACGCGCCGCCCGACCGGTCGGCGCTGGACCTGGAGGCCGAGGAGGTGGCCGTCGCCGTGATGGCGGCCTCGCGGCTCCTGGTCGCCGTCTCGGCCCGGGCGCTGTCCTCGATCGACGACACCATGACGCTGCCGCAGTTGCGTGCCCTGGTGGTCCTGGAGAGCTGCGAGCCGCTGAAGCTCGCCGCGATGGCGGCCACCCTCGGCGTCAACCCGTCCACCGCCATGCGCATGGTCGACCGTCTGGAGGCGGCCGGACTCGTGGACCGCAGGACCAACCCGGCGAGCCGGCGCGAGGTCGTCCTGAACCTCACGGACGCGGGCCGCGATCTGGTGGGCCGCGTCATGGCGCACCGGCAGACCGAGGTCAGCGCGCTCGTCGCCCGGGTGCCCGCGGAGGAGCGGGCCGGGCTCGTGCCCGCGCTGCGCGCCCTGACCCGCGCGGCCGGCGAACTCGGCGTCGACCCCTTCGACGAGGTGCGCCGCATCGGCGGCCTGGTGGACGACCCGCTCGCGCGGGGACGCTGAGAGCCCGGAGGGGGCGTACGCCATGGTGGTGCTGGTGGCCGGGGCGACCGGATACGTGGGCAGCCGGATAGTGCGCGAACTCGCGGCGCGCGGACACCGGGTGCGGGCGCTCGTACGCGATCCCGCCAAACTGGCGCCGGTCCGCCATCTGGTGGCCGAGGTGCACCGGGCCGACGCCACCGACGCCCGCGCGCTCGCCGGGTGCTGCGACGGCGTCGACGTGGTGGTCAGCTCGGTCGGCCTGGTCGGCCGCGGGGCCGGCAGGCTTACTTGCTGGGACGTCGACCACGGCGCGAACCACAACCTGCTCGCCGAGGCCCGCCGGGCCGGGGTGGGCCGGTTCGTGTATGTGTCGGTGGTCCGGGCGCCCGGCCTGGAACGGGTCCAACTCGTGCGCGCCAAGCGGGCGTTCGAGGCCGAACTCAGGACCTCCGGGACGGCGTACACCATCGTGTACCCGAACGGGTTCTTCTCCGACATGGACGAGTACCTGACGATGGCCCGCAGGGGCCGTGCCGTCGTCTTCGGCCGGGGCGCCTTTCGCATCAATCCCGTCGACGGCGCGGACGTGGCGGGCGCGGTGGCCGGCGCCGTCGAGGGCGGCCCCGAGGACATCGAGATCGGCGGCCCCGAGGTGCTCACCCACGAGGCCGTCGCACGCGAGGCCTTCCGCGCCCTGGGGCGGCCCCCGCGCATCACGCGGGTCCCCGCCGGGGTGCTCAGGGCCGCCCTCGCCGTACTGCGCCGGACCACGCCGCTGCGGGTGTACGGCGCCGTCGAATTCCCGCTGACCGTGCTCACCCAGGACGTCATCGCCCCCACCACCGGCCACCGCCGCCTCGCCGACCACTTCCGGCGGGCGGCGGAAGAGGGCGGGGCGGCGGGCTGAGTCCCCGCCCCGCCGCTCAGCGGGGCAGGGCCCGCTTCCGGCCTCCGCCGCGCCCGCCGGTCCCGCCGCCGACCCCGGCCGCGGGATGGCGGTACGGGGTCGCCCGGGCCCGCGAGCGGTAGACGACGTACGGCCGGACCAGATAGCCCACCGGCGCGGTGAAGGCGTGCACGAGACGGCTGAACGGCCAGGCCGCGAACAGCGTCATGGCGAGCAGCGCGTGCAGCCGGTACACCAGCGGGGCGTGCGCCATGGCGTCCACGTCCGGGTCGAGGGCGAACAGGCTGCGGAACCACACGGACACGCCGAGCCGGTAGTCGTAGGGGTTGGTGACGCTGCTGGCGGTGGCCGTCAGGCCCGCGAGCAGCACCAGGACGAGCAGGGGGTAGACGGCGCGGTCGCTGCGGCTGGTCGCGCCGCGCACCGCGGGGACGCGCAGCCGGCGCACCAGCAGGATCCCGAGACCGGCCACCGCGGCGACGCCCGCGAGGCCGCCCATCGCCAGCGCGGACGCGTGGTACATCTCCTCGCTCACCCGCAGCCGCTGGGTCACCGCCTCGGGCACGAGCAGGCCCATCACATGGCCGCCGATGACCAGGAACAGCGCGTAGTGGAACAGCGGCCCGCCCACCTTCAGGAGCCGGGACTCGTGGAGCTGGCTCGAACGGGTGGTGAAGCCGAAGCGGTCGTAGCGGTAGCGCCACGCGGTCCCGGCGACCAGGACGGTGAGGGCGAGGTAGGGCAGGACGCCCCACAGGGCGATGTGGAGATGCTTCACCTGCGGACTCCTTCGGTGGGCCGGGAACCCCGGGGCGGGAAGGGGGCGAGCCCGACCGTCTCGGTGGGCGGGCCGTTGCGGGCCAGGCGCACGGCCGCCGCGTGATCGGCGGGCCCGGGCCCGGGCAGGGTGCGGCAGACCGCGCGTACGACATCGGCGTACGGGCTGCGGAACTTCTCCAGCGCGTGGCCCAGCAGTTCCAGGGCCGCCCGGTGTTCCACGAGCAGGGCGAGGCCCGGCGCGGGGCAGCGGGCCGCGAACTCCAGGACGGCGGGCAGGAAGTCGGGCAGCTCCCGGTCGCCCTGCTCCCAGCCGTGCTCCCGGAACAGCCCCTTGAGGCGGGCGAGCGAAGCGCCCCTGCGGCGGGTGTCGCCGTCGGTGTAGTACGTCAGATGCAGGGCGCGGCGGCGGCTGCGGTCGAAGGTGGCGACATAGCGCGCGGCGAGCTCCAGCTGCGCCACGCCGTCGACCGCGGAACAGAAGCGGAGCAGCAACGCGGTCTCCCCGGGCGGGAGTTGCTCCAGCGCGGCGCGGACGGTGCGCAGCCGGACGGGCCAGTCGGTGTCCGGGTAGCCGAGCAGCAGCGAGGCCGCCTGGTGGACGGCGGGGCGGGTCATCGCTCCCCCTCCTCGCGGCGGCGCGGGAAGAGCCCGCGGGCGGCGCTGCGGCCGTCCCAGTTCAGCAGGTTCACCCGGCCGCGCAGGCCCGGCTCCGCCTCTCCGTCCGGCCCCCCGCCCGTGGCGGCCGGCACGGGCGGGGCGTGGAAGGCGTCCATGCCGGGCAGCCCCGCCTCGTACATCCCGGGCCCTCCGTCGCCGTCCAGGCTGCAGCCGCCGTCAGCCGGATCGCTCGGCACCGATCCGGTGTAGCTGGTCGGCACGACGTAGCGGTCCTCGTACTTGGCGACCGCGAGCAGCCGGTACATCTCCTCGATGCGCCGCTCGTCCAGACCGACGCCGCGCGCGATTGCCGGGTCGCGCTCATCGCCGAGGTTGATGCGGCGCATGTGGGCGCGCATCGCCGCCAGCCGGCACAGGGCCGCCTCCACCGGACCGGTGTCCCCGGCGGTGAACAGGCCCGCCAGGTACTCCAGGGGAATGCGCAACGAGTCGATGGCGCCGAAGAGTTGGGCGGGGTCCTCGCCGTCGTGCCCGGAGCGGGTCAGCGAGTCCACGATGGGGGACAGCGGCGGCACGTACCAGACCATCGGCATCGTGCGGTACTCCGGATGCAGCGGCAGCGCGACGCGGTAGTCGGTGATCAGGGCGCGGACCGGGGAGCGGCGTGCCGCGGTGATCCAGTCGTGCGGGATCCCCGACTCCTCGGCGGCGCGGGCGACTTCGGGGTCGTCGGGGTCGAGGAAGCAATCCAACTGCGCCTCGTACAGGTCCTTCTCGTCGGCTACCGAGGCCGCCTCGCCGACCCGGTCGGCGTCGTACAGCATCACGCCGAGATAGCGCAGCCGGCCCACGCAGGTCTCCGAGCACACGGTGGGCTCGCCCGCCTCGATGCGCGGGTAGCAGAACGTGCACTTCTCGGCCTTGCCGCTCTGGTGGTTGAAGTAGATCTTCTTGTACGGGCAGCCGGACACGCACATCCGCCAGCCCCGGCACCGGTCCTGGTCGACCAGCACGATGCCGTCCTCGATGCGCTTGTACAGCGCGCCCGAGGGGCACACGGCCACGCACGACGGGTTCAGGCAGTGCTCGCAGATCCGTGGCAGATAGAACATGAACGCCTGCTCGTACTCCAGGCGCACCGCCTCGTTCATCCCGCGCAGGACCGGGTCGGCGGCGAGCTGGGCGGGGCCGCCGCCGAGGTCGTCGTCCCAGTTGGGGCCCCAGGTCACCTCGGCCGGCCTGCCGTCGATCAGCGAGCGGGGCCGCGCGGTGGGCACGTCGTCGCCGAGCGGGGCGGTGGTGAGCGTCTCGTAGTCGTAGGTCCAGGGCTCGTAGTAATCCGCGAGCGAGGGCAGGTCGGGGTTGGCGAACAGGGTCGCGAGGCGGCGTGCACGGCCTCCGGCGCGCGGCACCAGGCGGCCGTTCTTGAGCCGCCAGCCGCCCTTCCACCTGTCCTGGTCCTCGTGGCCGCGGGGATAGCCCTGGCCGGGCCGGGTCTCGACGTTGTTGAACCAGGCGTACTCCGTGCCGCTCCGGTTGGTCCACGTCTGCTTGCAGGTGACCGAACAGGTGTGGCAGCCGATGCACTTGTCGAGGTTCATGACCATGGCGACCTGCGCCATGACCCGTCCGATGGTCGCTGAGCGAGGGGGCATGCTCTCAGTACTCCACGTTCTGCGCACGGCGGCGGATCACGGTGACGGCGTCGCGCTGGTTTCCGGTGGGCCCGTAGTAGTTGGGCGCGAACGACAACTGGCCGTATCCGCCGATGAGATGGGTCGGTTTGATGAGGACCTTGGTGAGCGCGTTGTGGACGCCGCCGCGCCGCCCGGTGGTCTCGGACCTGGGGACGTTCACCAGGCGTTCCTGGACGTGGTACATGAAGACGGTCCCGGCCGGCATCCGGTGCGAGACCACGGCCCGCGCCACGACCACGCCGTTGGGGTTGACCGCCTCGATCCAGTCGTTGTCCGCCACCTCGATGGCCTCGGCGTCCTCGACGCTCATCCAGATGACGGGCCCGCCGCGCGCCAGGGTCTGCATCAGGAGGTTCTCCTGGTACTCGGAGTGGATCGACCACTTCGAGTGGGGGGTGACGTAGCGGACCGCCACCGAGCGCGCCCCGCTGTCGTCGGTACGGGTCTGCTCGCCGAGCGCGGCCAGGTCCAACGGCGGGCGGTAGAGCGGAAGTTGCTCGCCCAACTCGGCCATCCAGTCGTGGTCGAGGTAGAAGTGCTGGCGGCCGGTGAGGGTGTGCCAGGGCTTGCGGTGCTCGGTGTTGATGGTGAACGGCGAGTACCGGCGGTCGGGTGCCTCCTTGCCCGACCACTCGAAGCTCGCGCCGACCTGGACGGGGCCGCGCTGGGTGTCGGAGAACACCACGCGCCGCTCGGCGACCGTCTCGGCGAGTGTGGCGAGCCCGCTCTCCGGGCCGCAGCGCAGTGCGAGCTGCTCGAACCCCTCGGCCGCCAGACGTCCGTTGGTGGTGCCCGAGAGCGCGAGGATCGCCTCGCACAGCTTCACATCGGTGTCCAGGAGCGGCCGGCCGCCCGCCGGTCCGCTCGCCGCCGTCCCGCAGCGGGCGGCGAGCCGGCGCACCTCGGGGCCGGGGTGCACGGTCACGCCCTTGACCGTCATGCCGTGCTGCTCGGCCAGCGGACCGAGCGCCGCGAGCCGGTCGGCGACGGCGGTGTAGTCCCGCTCCACCAGGGTCAGTTGGGGCATGTTGTATCCGGGTACGGGGCCCGGGCCCGTCTGCCAGTCGGGAGTGATGCCGCCGGGCTGGGCGAGTTCACCGGGGGTGTCGTGCTGGAGCGCGGTCGCCACGAGGTCGTGCCGGGTGCCCAGGTGTCCGGCGGCGAGCTCGCTGAGCCGGGCGGCCAGGCCGTGGAAGATCTCGAAGTCGGTACGGGCCTGCCACGGCGGGTCGATGGCCGGCGAGAACGCGTGCACATAGGGGTGCATGTCCGTGCTGGACAGGTCGTGCTTCTCGTACCAGGTGGCGGCCGGCAGCACCAGGTCGGCCATCAGCGTCGTGGACGTCATGCGGAAGTCGAGGGCCAGCAGCAGGTCGAGCTTGCCGCGCGGGGCCTCCTCGTGCCAGCGCACGTCACGGGGCCGCTCGCCCGGCCCGGCCTCCTCGGCGCTCGCGTTGTCGCCGGTGCCCAGCAGATGACGCAGGAAGAACTCGTTGCCCTTGGCGGACGAGCCGATGAGGTTCGCCCGCCAGACGGTCAGCACCCGGGGCCAGTTGGCGGAAGCGTCCGGGTCCTCGCCCGCGAACTTCAGCCTGCCCGCGGCCAGTTCGGCCGCCGTCCACTCCCCGGGCTCGTGACCGCTGGCCCGGACGCGGGCGCCGAGGTCCAGGGGGTTGTCCGTGAAGGTGGGGTAGGACGGCATCCAGCCGAGCCGGGCGGACTGGGCCACCAGATCGGCGGTGTGCCGGCCGGCGAACAGGCCCTGCCCCACCGGGGAGGACAGCGCGTCGGCCCCGTACCGCTCGTAGCGCCACTGGTCGGTGTGCAGGTACCAGAACGGCGTCCCGGCCATCTGGCGCGAGGGCCGCACCCAGTCCGCGGCGGACTGCACCTGCTGCCAGCCCGCGTACGGCCTGACCTTCTCCTGTCCGACGTAGTGCGCCCAGCCGCCGCCGTTCACTCCCTGACAGCCCGTCAGGAGCAGGAGGGAGAGGAACGAGCGGTAGATGGTGTCCGAGTGGAACCAGTGGTTGGTGCCGGCCCCCATGACGATCATGCAGCGGCCGCGGGTCTTCTCCGCGGTGTGCGCGAACTCCCGGGCCGCGCGCACCACCGCGCCTGCGGGCACCGAGGTGATGGTCTCCTGCCAGGCGGGGGTGCACGGCTGCGTGGCGTCCTCGTAGTCGACGGGCCACTGACCCGTGAGCCCCTCGCGCCACACTCCGTACTGGGCGAGCAGCAGGTCGAAGACCGTGGTCACCCGGCGCCCGCCGATCTCCCGCACCGGCACCGCGCGCCGCATCGTGCCGCTGCGGTCGAAGCGCGGCAGGAGCACTTCGGCGCTCGCGGTGCCGGCGGCGCGGTGGAAGGTCAGCCGGGGCACGACATCGCCGAGGTCCAGGTTCCAGCGCCCTTCGCCCTGCTTGGACCAGCGGTCGCCGATGGTGCCGTTCGGCGCGACCGGCAACTCCGACACCTCGTCGACCAGGACCGGCCGGAACCGGTTCGCCTCCGTGTCCGACGGGTCGCCGAGCCCGAGGTCGGCGGCGGTCACGAACTTCCCGGCCACCGCACTGCCGTCCGCCCGCCGCGTGACCTCGACCAGGAAGGGCAGGTCGGTGAACTTCCTTACGTAGTCGAGGAAATAGGGCACCTGGCGTTTGACGAAGAACTCGCTCAGGATCACGTGCCCCATGGCCATCGCGAGCGCGCCGTCGGTGCCCGGATGCGGGTGCAGCCACTCGTCGGCGAACTTCGTGGCGTCCGCGTAGTCGGGGGAGACCACCACCACCTTCTGGCCCCGGTAGCGGGCCTCGGCCATCCAGTGCGCGTCGGGGGTGCGGGTGACCGGCACGTTCGAGCCCCACAGCATCAGATACGCCGCGTCCCACCAGTCACCCGACTCGGGCACGTCGGTCTGGTCGCCGAAGACCTGCGGGGAGGCGATCGGCAGGTCCGCGTACCAGTCGTAGAACGACAGCATCGGGGCCCCGATGAGCGAGTGGTAGCGGGCCCCCACCGCGTGCGAGGCCATCGACATCGCGGGGATCGGCGAGAACCCGGCCACCCGGTCGGGCCCGTACTCCTTGATGGTGTGCACCTGGGCGGCGGCCGCGATCTCCAGCGCCTCCTCCCAGCCCACCCGCACCAGACCGCCCTTGCCGCGCGCCTTCTGGTAGCGCCCGCGCCGCTCGGGGTCGCCCTGGATGTCGGCCCAGGCGGCCACCGGATCCCCCAGGCGCGCCTTCGCCTCCCGGTACATCTCCACCAGGACGCCGCGGGCCAGCGGGTGGCGCACCCGCGTCGGCGAGTAGGTGTACCAGGAGAACGAGGCTCCGCGCGGGCAGCCCCGCGGCTCGTACTCCGGCCGGTCGGGGCCCACCGAGGGGTAGTCCGTCTCCTGGGTCTCCCAGGTGATCAGGCCGTCCTTGACGTACACCTTCCAGGAGCAGGACCCCGTGCAGTTCACCCCGTGCGTGGAGCGGACCACCTTGTCGTGGGCCCAACGCTCGCGGTAGGGCTCGTCGTTGACCTTCTGGTCCGCGCGGTAGACCGCCCGCAGATCCGGGGTGGTCGTGGTCCGCCGCAGTATGCGGCCGGCTCGCAGAAGCTGTTCCGTGGCGTTCGCCGCCACTCGCTCCGCTTCCTCGCGCGCACCACGCCGTACCGACACCGTCGCTCCTTTCGGGCTGCCCCGGAGCACCGGACTCCCGTGCGCTGGCTTACGGTTGCCGGTGTTCCGCTTCACCTCAGACTGCATCGGTGATGCGGTGCGTGACGGGGCGACTCCGCAGAGTTGATGCGAGCTATACGCTTTTTGTCTTGCTCTTTGCAATACTTGCAATGGGCACGCGTATGGGGGATCGACGGGGCGGGCGCCGAGATGACCTTTGCGGACAGTGGGACGGTGAGCCGGAGATGGAACAGCAGGGCGCGCGGGTGGTGGCCGACCTCGGCAGGGAGCTCGCGGCGGCGGCCGCCGACCGGGGCGGTGCGCTGTGGCGGCTCGCCGAGGGCGGACGCGGTCTGGACGCCAACCTGTTGCGACTGCCGCCCGGCCGCGTCATCGAGGAGCACACGGACCTGCGGCTCGACGTGCTGCTCGTCGTGCTCGAAGGCGGCGGTGAACTCCGTACGGAGTCGGGCGCCCAGGCGCTGCGGCCCGTCACCGCGCTCTGGCTGCCCAAGGGTTCGCGCCGCTCGCTCGCCGCCGGCCCGGACGGCATGGGATACCTCTCCGTCCACACCCGCAGGCCGGGTCTCGCCATCGGCGCGCCCCCGGGCGCGGAGGGCGGCGAGGGCGCCTGTCTGCTCGGCCAGGTCTGTCCCGCGTGCGGACGGCTGGCCTCCGAGCGGACCGCGCGGTTCTGCTGGAGTTGCGGCTCGGCGCTCGACGCCTGAGGCGCCTGAGGCGGTGGAGGCGGTGGTGGCCGAGGGCGCGGTGGCACAGCCCGGGGCCGCAGTGCCGGCAACTCGCGGGACCTTTCACGCCAACGGGTGAATCAGGGAATGGGCGTCCGGGCCGCCCGGCTCCGATGCGCTGTCCTGGTACGTGCCGTGCCGTGACGGACCGTGGGGGAGTGCATGGGTGTCTTCGTGCTGTGCGCCTGGCTGGTGACCGCCGCTCTCGGCGGCTACCTCGCCGCCGTGTGGATCCGCCACGGCGGCCTGCGCCAGCGCGCCCCCGGGGTGACGCGGCTGCCGCTGTGGCTGATCGGCGGCCATGTCGTGGTCGCGCTCGCCGGGCTCGTGGCCTGGGGCGGCTACCTCATGGGGGACCTCGCGGGCCTGGCCTGGGCGGCGTGCGCCGGCGTCCTCGTCGTGGCGGCGTTCGGAGCCGCGATGCTGCTGCGCTGGCTGCCCAGCTCCGGCCGCCACTCCCAGCACGGCACCACGGCCGAACGGCACTTTCCCGTCACGGCCGTCGTCGCCCACGGGATGAGCGCGGGGGCGACCGTACTGCTCGTGGTACTCGTCGTGGTCCGCCGGCTCTGAGCCCGGCCGGTCGGCGCAACTATGGTTCACGGTAAGGAAGTTGCGGCGCAGCGCTGCGGTCCAGGACGCGCCGCAGCCAGCGCGTTCGGGCCTGTCGGGCCTCCCGGCTGATCGCCGCCCGGGGCGCGAGGGTGTCGAAGCCGTGGCAGGCGCCGGGCCACACGTGCAGTTCGGCTTCGCCGCCGTCCCGCCAGATCGCCCGGGCGTAGGCCACGTCCTCGTCCCGGAGCGTCTCGGCCGAGCCGACCTCGATGTACGCTGCGGGCAGCCCCGACAGATCCTCCGCGCGGGCCGGGGCGGCGTACGGCGAAACGCGCGGGGTGCCGCACAGATCGCCCAACAGGGCCTGCCAGCCGGTGGAGTTGGAGATCCGGTCCCAGGGGTCGAGGTCCGCCATCTGCCGGCCGGAAAAGGACTCGCCCCGGTCGTCGAGCATCGGGGACAGCAGCAGCTGACCGATCGGTGCGGGCCCGCCCCGGTCGCGGGCGAGCAGTGCGAGGGCCGCCGCCAGGCCCCCGCCCGCGCTCTTGCCGCCGATGACCACGCGCTCGGCGTCGAGGCCCAACTCGGCCGCGTGGCCCGTCACATGGACGAGCCCCGCGTAGGCGGCCTCGACCGGGACCGGGTGGCGAGCCCGCGGCGCCAGCGGATAGTCGACCGAGACGATCGCGAGTCCGAGGTCGAGCGCCCACTCCCGCAGCAGCCGGGGCAGCACCGACCAGGCGTTGCCCATCACCATCCCACCGCCGTGCAGGTAGTACAGGACGGGCAGCGGCCCCGCCCGGCGGGCCGGTCCGGCCAACACCAGGGTCACGTCCGGACCCCGGGCGGGACGCGGCACGGACAGCTCGGTCACCTCGAAGCGGCCGTCGGCCCGAAGGTCCTCCAGCGTCGGCCTCGGCCGGTCCGAGACGTCGCGCCGCCGGCGCTCCGCGAGGTTCTCCGGGGTGAGCGGGACCCTCGCCCGTGGCCCCAACGCGGCCAGCACGCGGGCCAGTTCGGGGTCCAGGGGCAGCGCCGTACGCGTCCGGGGCCGGGCGCCGGGAGCCTGTGCGTGATCCATACGGACCAGTCAACCAGGCCTACGTCCCGGCCCGGAGCGGCCCGACAGGCCCTAGCCGTCGTGCACGGGGTCGCCGGGCTTCCACCGCGCGTCCGACCAGGTCGGCTTGGGCGCCGGGCGCGGGGGAGCGGGCACGGGGTGGGAGCCCCGGTTCGGGTTCTGAGGGATGCTCCCGCTGCTCCCGTCGTCCGAGCCCGTCGTGGTGGAACGCCCGCCGCCGGACGCACGGCCCGTCCGCTCCGGCTTCGCCGCGGGGGCCCGGGAAGTCCGGGACTTCGCCCCGGGGTCGGCGGAGCGGGGTGCCGTCGCCGGGGTGTGTCCGGACGGTGCCGAGGGGCCGGCCGGTGAGGCGGACGGGGATGCGATGGCGCTCGGGGACGCGGCGGCCGACGGCGGGGCAGCCGGGCCGCTCGCCGCCGGGCCCGGTGACGACGCGGACGGCCGCGCGGTGGCGCCGCCCGAGCAGGCGGTGACGCCGAGTGCCAGGGCGAGCAGTGGCACGGCGCCGAGCAGGGCGCGCGAGGGGTGGTTCACGGTCTTCTCTCCTTGGATGCCGGAGAAGTAGATCACGCCTGGTCAGGGGGTTTACCGGCGGGCGTCGCGGCCATGACCGGGCGCGGGCGCGACGGGAGGCCGGCGGGCCCGGAGCGGGCGGCCGGAATCGTCCGGGGCGGACAGGCGCCCGGCATGATTCATAGGTCCGCTGCGTATGTTTCCGCGTATGTCCTCCACGCGCCCCCGCCCGCCCGGCTCCCTGTTCATCCGCCTGCTCCGGTTCCTCGGAGTCAGCGTTCTGGCGGGCGCCCTCGCCGCGGGGATCGCCCTGCCGGTCGCGGGGGCGCTGGGGGCCGGGGCCAAGTCGGCGGCGGAGAGCTTCAACAGCCTGCCCGACGTCTTCAAGACGCCCCCGCTCTCGCAGGCGTCCCAGATCTACGACGCCGACGGCGGCCTCATCGCCACCGTCTACGACCGGGACCGCACCGTCATACCCGGAGACCGGATGGCGCCCGTCATGCGCCAGGCGCTGGTCGACATCGAGGACAACCGCTTCTACCAGCACGGGGCGGTCGACCTCCAGGGCGTGCTGCGCGCCCTCAACAAGAACGCGGCCACCGGCGCCGTCGCCCAGGGCGCCTCCACGCTCACCCAGCAGTACGTCAAGAACGTCTTCGTCGAGCAGGCGGGCAGCGACCAGAAGGCCGTGCTCGAAGCCCAGCGCCAGACCATAGGGCGCAAGATCCAGGAGCTGCGCTACGCGATCGAGCTGGAGCAGACCCTGCCCAAGGACCAGATCCTCACCAACTATCTGAACATCACCTTCTTCGGTGAGCAGGCCTACGGCGTCGAGGCCGCCGCCGAGCGCTACTTCAGCGTCCACGCCAAGGACCTCTCCCTCCCGCAGGCCGCCCTGCTCGCCGGCCTCGTGCAGTCGCCGTCCATGTACGACCCGGTCACCAACCCCTCCCTGGCCAAGCAGCGCCGCGACACCGTGCTCACCAAGATGGCCCAGTACGGCGCGGTCACCGAGGCCCAGGCGCGGCAGGCCATCGGCACACCCATCAGGCTCAGGATCAGCGCGCCCCGCCAGGGCTGCATCACCGCCCACCAGGGCGAGGGCTTCTTCTGCGACTACGTGCACCGCATCGTCCTGACCGACCCCGCGTTCGGCCGGACCGCGACCGAGCGGCGGGCCCTGTGGAGCAGGGGCGGGCTGCGGATCCGCACGACCCTGTCGCCCAAGGCGCAGAAGGCGCTCCAGGATTCGGTCACCTCGCACGCCTACACCACGGACGACGCGGCGGCCGTGATGAGCCTCGTCCAGCCCGGCACCGGCAAGATCCTCGCCATGGGGCAGAGCCGCGACTACGGCTTGGGCGCCCACCAGACGGAGATCAACCTCAACGTCGGCACGAAGATGGGCGGCGGGCTCGGGTTCCCCACCGGCTCCACGTTCAAGCCCGTCGTGGCGGCCGCCGCCCTGGAGCAGGGGACGAGCCCCGGTCAGCAGTATCCGGCGCCGTACTCGATGCCCTGGCCCGCCATGTCCGACTGCGCCGGCAACACCTACCCGGAGAACGGCGAGGTCCACAACGACAGCCACTCCCTGGTCGGCCCGTTCGACATGCCCGACGCCATGGCCCAGTCCGTCAACACCTACTTCGCCCAACTGGAGGCCGACACCGGCCTGTGCGAGGTGTCGAGGATGGCCAACGCGCTCGGCATCACCGCCCAGGCGGGCGGCACCAAACTCCAGGTGGTCCCCTCGCTCACGCTGGGCAGCAACGACCTGACCCCGCTGGAGATGGCCAATGTGTACGCCACGTTCGCCGCGCACGGCACCTACTGCACCCCGGTGGCGATCACTTCGGTGACCAAGCCGGACGGCGGCGACGTCGCGGTGCCGGGCGCCGACTGCCACCCGGTGATGTCCGCGCAGACCGCCGACACGGTCACCACCATGCTGCTCGGCGTCGTCCAGGACGGCACCGGCAAACCCGCCGGACTCACCGACCGCGACAGCGCGGGCAAGACGGGGACCACCGACGAGAGCAAGCAGGTCTGGTTCGCCGGCTACACCCCCGAACTGGCCGGCGCGGCCGTCGTCAGCGACACCCGCAGGCCGCGCGACCTCGACGGCCAGAGCATCGGCGGCACCACCGTCGGGGAGGCCTTCGGCGGCACCCTCGCCGGGCCCGTCTGGCGCGATTCCATCGAGGGGGCCCTGGCGGGGCAGCCCGCCGGGACGCTCACCACGACCACCCTGCCCGGGGGCGAGCAGTGAGCGAACGGAGCGCGGCTCAGGCGTTGTTGAGGTAGGTGAGCACGGCGAGGACCCGGCGGTTGCCGCTCTGGTCGTCGCCGATGCCGAGCTTGCCGAACAAGGACGTCGTGTACTTGCTGATCGCACTCTCACTGAGGAAGAGCCGCCCGCCGATGGCCTGGTTGGACAGGCCCTCGGCCATCAGTGCGAGCACGGCGTGCTCGCGCTCGGTGAGCGCCGCGAGCAGACGGTTGGACGGGCCGGCGGCGAACAGCTTGGCGATGACGGCCGGATCCATCGCGGTGCCGCCCGCGGCGACCCGCTCCAGGGCGTCCATGAACTGGTCGCCGTCGAACACGCTCTCCTTGAGGAAGTAGCCGATGCCGCCGGCCCCGTCGGCCAACAGCTCGCGCGCATAGAGCTGTTCGACGTGCTGGGACAGGATCAGGACGGGCAGGCCCGGCACCTCGCGCCGGGCGGCGAGGGACGCGCGCAGCCCCTCGTCGGACTGGGCGGGCGGCATGCGGACGTCGACCACGGCCACATCGGGCCGCCATGTCACCAGCGCCTCCAGGGTCTCGGGCCCGGTGGTCGCGGTGGCCACCACCTCGTGTCCGTACGCCTCGATGAGGCGCACCAGGCCGTCCCGCAGGAGATAGAGGTCTTCGGCTACAACGATGCGCATGCCACCATCATCCTCACCAGGGTCGGGCCGCCCTCGGGGCTGCTGATCTCCACGCCGCCGTCGAAGACGGCGAGGCGGCGGCCGAGCCCCGCCAGGCCACCGCCCTCCCGGGCCTTCGCGCCGCCCCGCCCGTCGTCCTCGACCTCGACGACGACACCGGTGGCGTCCTGCGCGAGGGAGATCCGCGCGCGCGAGGCGTGCGCGTGCTTGACCGCGTTGGTGACCAGTTCGGCGATGCCGAAGTACAGGGCGGACTCGATCGGCGGGTCGAGGCGGAACTCGCCGTCGGCGGTGACCCGCACCTCCAGCGGACTGTCCAGGGCGAAGGCCCGTACCGCGTCCACCAGGCCCCGCTCGCCCAGGACCGGCGGATGGATGCCGTGCACCAGCTCGCGCAGTTCGGACAGGGAGGTGGTGGCACCGGCCCGCGCCTCCCGCATCAGCGCCCTGGCCCGCTCGGGGTCCTTGTCCATCAGCTTCTCCGCCGTGGCGAGCGAGAGCCCGAGCGCGACCAGGCGCGCCTGGGCCCCGTCGTGCAGGTCCCGTTCGATCCGGCGGATCTCGGCGGCCTGCGCCACCGTGGTGTCGGCGCGCTGCGCGGTCAATTCGTCCACCCGCTCGGCGAGCGCCATCGCCGCCGACGGACGCAGGAACCGTACGGCCACCGGCCGCAGGAGCCGCCAGGCGTACGGGCCCGATCCCACGGCCACCGCCAGGGCCCCGGCCCCGAGGAGAACCGCGGACGGCCCCGGCCGGACGCCACAGACGGCCATCGTGACCAGGGCGGCGGGCGGCACGGCCGCGACCGGGGCCGCGGTGAGCGCCAGGACCGCGGTGAACCGCAGGTCCCGCGCGTTGGCCCGGTCCCCGAGGCGCAGCCGCATCCGCTGGTCGAGCACCGCGTCACGGCTGCTGCGCTCGTAGCCGAAGCCGTTCCACCAGTACCCGGTGGACAGCCGGGTCACCGGCCCCGGCCGGCGGTATCCCGAGGGGATGACGGTGCCGCTCCACCGGGCGACGAGGAAACGGACCGCGCGGCACACCGGGCGCGCCAGTGCGAAGGTGCCCACGCCCACCAGCACCAGCGGCGCGAGCCACGACCACGGGTTCGACGCACCCCACGCCACGCCCAGCGCGACGGCCGCTGCCCAGACGGCCGGGATCAGCAGGCCGACCGCCGCCACCGCGCAGGCCCGCACCCACCCCACACCCACGTCCGCCACCCACGACCACATCCGTCGCATCGTCCCCGCCTCCCGTTCGCGCACCCGGCCGTCACACCGGTGACCCCTGCGCCGCGCCCCTGGTCGGCGCGGCCCGACGATCACCACTGTGCACCGTCGTCCGCCCCCCGGAGCCCCTCCGGACCCAGAAGTGGGCCTGGCCCCACCCGCCCGTGCGTCCAGACCCCGGCCGTGGCCACCTGGCGAACACATGTCGGAGCGGACGCGCACGGGGTCGGTCTGCCGTACGAGGCGTCATACCAGAGCGGGACGCCGTACGGGGAAGTTTCCCAACTGAGCACCGAGGGTGATGGATTGAACACTACGGTGAGTGGCCGACGATCAAAGTGGGCCCTACAGCAGCCGAGTCGGGCCTGCCAGAGTGATCCATGGGACCCCACGCACCGAGGACGCCGATGTCTCATCTCCGCGCACCCGCAGCGCGGCCGGACCGCCGCGAAGGCGGGCGGCACGGCCGCAACGCCACCCGGCCGCAGCCGCCCGCCCCCGGCGCCGAACGCCCCGCTCCCGCGGGCCGGACGCCGACGCCTCCCGGGCCGCGCCCGTCGCCCGAGTCCCGCATACGCCCGCAGCTGCTGCGCGCCGCCGTGCTGCCCGCCACCGTGGCGGTGCTGTGCGGTGCGGCCGCCGTCGCCTTCACCCTGCACTCCACCGGCCGGCACCCCTCCATCGGTCTTTGGGCCGCGCTCGCGGGCTTCGCCGTGCTCGCGCTGGCCGCCCTCGTCGCCGCGGGCATTGGCGCCGACCGGGTGGCCAAGACGGTGCTCGGCCGTGCCAACGGGCTGCGCAGGGGCAGCGCCCGCTCCGCCGCCGACCTCCGTACGGTGGTCGAGGCGCTCCGGCGCGGCGAAGGCCCGCCCGCGCGGCAGACGCCGGCCCAACTGCCCCCCGGGGCCGATGAGTTCGAGCTGCTGGCGCACGAGCTGAACCGGTCCCACGACGCGGCCGTGGTCGCCGTGGTGCAGGCCTCCCAGCTCTCCAGCAGCGTCGGCAACGAGCAGAAGGTCGAGGTCTTCGTCAACCTCGCCCGCAGGCTGCAGTCCCTGGTCCACCGGGAGATCCAGCTCCTGGACGAGCTGGAGAACGAGGTCGAGGACCCCGAGCTGCTCAAGGGCCTCTTCCACGTCGACCACCTCGCCACCCGCATCCGCCGGCACGCCGAGAACCTCGCCGTCCTCGGCGGCGCCATCTCGCGACGCCAGTGGTCGCACCCGGTCACCATGACCGAGGTCCTGCGCTCGTCCATCGCCGAGGTGGAGCAGTACCCCCGGGTGAAACTGGTCCCGCCGATCGACGGGACGCTGCGTGGCCACGCGGTGGCCGACGTCATCCACCTGCTCGCCGAACTCGTCGAGAACGCCACGGTGTTCTCGGCCCCGCACACCCAAGTCCTGCTGCGCGCGCAGTTCGTGACGGCCGGCCTGGCCGTCGAGGTCGAGGACCGCGGGCTCGGCATGCCGGTCACCGAGCAGAACAAGATGAACGCACTGCTCTCCGACCCCGACCAGGTGAACGTCGCCCATCTCCTCCAGGACGGCCGCATCGGCCTGTTCGTGGTCTCCGCGCTCGCGCGCCGGCACGGTATCGCCGTGCGGTTGCAGACCAACATCTACGGCGGTGTGCAGGCCGTACTGGTGCTGCCCCAGGGCCTGTTGGGCGCCGACAGCGAGGGCCTCAGCCAACAGGGCGACGCCCAGCAGGAGTCCGCGCAGAGCGCCGGGCGGGACGGCTCGGGCCCCGGCCCGGGCGCCGATGTGCTCGCCCGGCCGGCCGAGACACCCCGCGTCGCCGCCGCGGCCCCCGCGCCGGCCCTGGCCCCCGCCGAGCCCGCCGCCCGTCCCGAGCCCGTGCACACGGAACCCCGACACGCGGAACCCCGGCACGCGGAGCCTCTGCACGCGGAGCCTCTGCACGCGGAACCCCTGCACCGGGACCCGCTGCTCGCTGGGCCCGTAGGCACGCAGTCCGTACGCCCGGAGCCCGCGCCCCGCACCCCTCCGCATCAGGAGCCCCTGCTCCAGGAACCCCTGCGGCCGGAGCCCGCGTTCCAGGCCGGGCCCGCCGTCGACCTGCTGCCCCCGCCCCGGACGCAGCTGACCGAGCCGACCACCAACGGACGCGGCAACGGCCCGTTGCCGGTGCGCGGGGCCGACGAGGAGCGGCCCAACCCGGCCGCCGCCGTGCCGGGCAGCCGGCACGGCAGCGCGCCCGAATACGCCGAGCCCCGGCTGGTCGCCGCGCCCAGGACCCAGAACGGAGCCGTGCGCGGCACCATGGGCCGCCCCGACCTGCCCCGGCGCCGCAGCCAGGAGCACCTCGTGCCCCAGCTGCGCGACGCTCCCGCACCGCGCCGGAGCGACGAACAGGCGCTGCACGACCCGGGGTTGATGGCCGCCTTCCAGCGCGGCATCGGCCTTGCGGAGGCTCAGCAGAACCACCCGGCACAGTCGACCCATCAGTCACCCCAGGCGCTCCAGTCGGAAACTGACGCCGAACACTCCAAGGAGTAGATGCACCATGGCGAGCGATGCGCCGACCGGACACGTCTCGGACCTCGACTGGCTGCTGAGCGGACTGGTCCAGCGGGTGCCCTACACCCGCAATGCGGTTCTGCTCTCCTCCGACGGTCTGGTGAAATCCGTCCACGGCCTCGACACCGACAGCGCCGACCACATGGCGGCCCTCGCCTCCGGGCTCTACTCGCTCGGCCGCAGCGCGGGCGCGCGTTTCGGGGACGGTGGCGAGGTCCGCCAGGTCGTGGTGGAGCTCGACTCCACGCTGCTCTTCGTCTCCACGGCCGGCTCCGGCACCTGTCTCGCCGTCCTGGCCGGCCGGGAGGCCGACGCGGCGGTGCTCGGCTACGAGATGGCGATGCTCGTCAAGAGCGTACGGCCCTACCTCGTGACCCCGGCCCGGCAGGGCGCGGGGGCACCCAGCGGTCTGAGGGGCTGACCATGGCGGCCCCGCAGGACGGGCCGTGGCTCGACGACGCGGCCGGGCGGCTGATCCGCCCCTACACGGTGAGCAACGGCCGCACCCGGCCCACCGCGACCCTGGACCTGCTCTCCCAGGTCATGGCCACCGGCACCGCGCCCCAGACACATCTGGGCCCCGAACACTCCCAGGCGCTCGGCATGTGCAAGGGGCCCACCTCGGTGGCGGAGATCTCGGCGCACCTACGGCTGCCGGCCGTCGTCACCAAGGTGCTCGTCTCCGACCTGGTGGACTGCGGGGCGGTGACCGCACGGGCCCCCCACTACGCCCACACGCCCACTGACCGATCTCTGCTGGAGGCAGTGCTCGATGGCCTACGACGACGGCTTTGACACCCTGCCCGGCAGGGACGCCGGAGACCCGTTCCCGACCGCGCTGAAGATCCTCGTCGCGGGCGGGTTCGGGGTCGGCAAGACGACCTTTGTCGGAGCGGTCAGCGAGATCGAACCGCTCTCCACCGAAGAACTCCTCACCACGGTCAGCGCCGCCCACGACAGCCTCGAAGGGATCGAGTCCAAGACGACCACCACGGTCGCCATGGACTTCGGCCGCATCACCCTGGACGACCGCCACGTGCTCTATCTGTTCGGCACCCCCGGGCAGGAACGCTTCTGGTTCATGTGGGACGAGCTGTCCGAGGGGGCGCTCGGCGCGGTGATCCTGGCCGACACCCGGCGGCTCGACGAATGCTTCTCCGCCGTCGACTTCTTCGAGCGCCGGGGCATCGGATTCCTCGTCGCCGTCAACGAGTTCGACGGCTCCTACCGCTACGACCCGGAGGAGGTGCGGGCCGCCATAGACCTCAAGCCCGAGGTCCCCGTCGTGCTCTGCGACGCCCGCATCGGCAGCTCCGGCATCCGCACGCTGGTCACCCTGGTCCAGCACCTGCTCGCCACCATCCCGGCAGCCACCAGCCATGGAGCCTGACTATGACGTACGACCCGACCGGACATCTGCTGCTCACCCCCGTCGACCGGGAGGCGCCGGTGCGCGTCCAGCGACTGCGTCAACTCGGCATGGGGGAACGGCCCGACGCCGCCTTCGACGACTTCGCCCGCAAGCTCGCCGAGGTGACCGGCGCGCCCTTCTCGATGGTCAACTTCATCGATGAGAACCGGCAGTTCTTCGCCGGCCTGCACACCCCGAACGGCACGCACAACGGCTCGGACCTCAACGCGGCGGCCGCGGCCGGCGGGGTGAGCCGGATCATGGCCCGCGACCACGGGTACTGCCCGCACGTCGTGGTCCGGCGCAAGGCGCTGGTCCTGGAGGACGTGTGCGACTACCCGCGCTTCGCGGGCAACCCGGTGGTGGACGAGATCGGCATCCGCTCCTATCTCGGGGCGCCGCTCATCGACCGTACCGGCATCGCGCTCGGCACGATCTGTGTGGTGGACACCGAGCCCCGGCCCTGGGGCAGGGCCGGGCTCGAAACGATCAAAACGATGGCCGCCGAGCTGATCGAGCAGATCCACCGGCGCGAGGACGGCCATTTCTGAGCCGTCCCCGCGGCGCGCCCGCGCTCAGTGGGCCGAGGCCGGCTCCGGCATCCGCACGACGTCGGACAGCCGCTGAGACCACTGCCCCTTCGCCTTGCCGAGCGCCACCTCGGCCAGCCGGAGCAGCTGGACGTCCGAGGTGCCGGCGGGCGCGAAGATGTGATGGGCGTCGCGCAGATACCGCTCGATGGGGCGGTCGGTGAACAGACCGGCCGCCGCATGGATCTCCATGGCGGTACGGGCCGAGTCCAGGGCCGACTCCACGTTGACCACCTTGGCGTTCATGAGCTCCGCGTCGCACGGCAGCCCCCGGTCGAGCAGCCCCACCGCGTGATAGGCGACCAGGCGCGCCGTCATGACCCGGGACTGGAGCTGCCCCAACTTGATTTTGATGTTGGGCAGTTCGTACAGCGGTTTGCCGTAGCGGATGCGCTCGGCGCAGAACCGGGTGGTCTCCTCCAGGATCGCCTGGTGGATGCCGAGCGAGACCGCGGTGAGGTTGGCCCGCCCGTACAGCACGCTCGACGAGTACGCCACGGCCAGCCCGTCCCCCTCCTCACCGAGCCGGTTCGAGGCGGGGACACGGCAGTTGTCGAAGCGGACCTCGCCGAAGCTGAAGCCGTGCAGCCCCATCGCCTCGCGGTGCTCGCCCAGCGAGAAGCCGGGGCGGTCGGACTCCACGAGGAAGGCCGAGAGCCCCGAGGAGCCGGGTCCGGTCCGCAGGATCACCCCGTGCAGATCGCCCACGTGGCTGTTGCCCACGTACACCTTGCGGCCGTTGAGCACGTAGTCGTCGCCGTCGCGCACCGCGCTCGCCGCCATGCCGAGCACATGCCCGCCCGACTCGGGCTCGGTGACCGCGATCGTCGGCAGGCACTCGCCCGCGGCGACGGCCGGCAGCCAGGTCTTCTTCTGCTCCTCGTCCCCGAAGTGCACGATCTTGGCCACACCGAGCTGCGAGGCCTGCACCATCGCCCCCATGGCGCCGCTGACCCGCGACAGCTCCTCGATGATGATGGTCTTGCCGAGGTGCCCCACGCCCATCCCGCCGTACGCGGGACTGACGGTGGCGCCTATCCAGCCCTGCCGCGCGATGAGCCGCGACAGCTCGTGCTGCACGGTGCGCGCGGCCTCCATCTCGGCTATCCGCGGCCGTACCTCGCGTTCCGCGAAGTGCCGTACGTCCTCCCTCAGTTGCTGGTGAAGCCGGCTGGTGAAGTATCCGTCCATCCCGCGAGCCCTCCTCCGCGAAACGCCTGCCACGGGAGGCCCCGGCAGGTGGTGCATCGGCAGTGGTCCCGTCCCGAAGAGGCCGACCTCCTCATGCTGTGAACCGCCTTCGTCTCCCACACCATCCTTCGTCAACTTTGGCCAGAACAAGGCCTGTTGACCGATGGATGACGATCCGTTGTGTGCGCCCCGGCCTGTTCGGTCCCAGTCGATTGCATCCCCTTCACACAACTTCCTGCCACATGACGACGGCAAAGGTTTCGTGGGCAAGTGGCACTGAGGGTCAGAAAACGGAAGGGGACGGGCACGGACGTGACATCCCGAGGCATTTGCAGAACCGATTCGGCTTCGACATCGCCGAATTCGGGCGCCCGTTCACGCGTGCGGGTGAACGATCGGAGCCCGCGCCACCCCGCCGACCAGCGCTTTGTGCCGTCTGGGGTGGCGTCGGGTGGCGGATCGTAGGGTGGCGCGGCGGCAAGCGGTGCGGAACCCGCCGGCCACCGCGCGGCCGGGCTCCCGCGCCCCGCGCCTGCGGAACCCGTCCCGACCTGCGGTTTGTCGCTCCCGCGCCGGGTCGGCGGACCTCGGCCGCGCCGCGTACCGGGGTGCCCTCGGGGGGTGGCGCGCCGGACGCGGGACCGCCTCGGTCGCCCGGCCCGGGCCGCGACGGGCCGGGCGACCCACGGGCGGTGATCCCCAACGACCCCTGTCCGTAAGGGAGTCAAGCCCTCCGGTAAGGGGCGCCGGGCTCCTTTCGGCGGCGCGCCGGTGGCACCGGAGGAGAGCGCGTTGGCGTGCGGACCGGCGCGAACGGTGCGTCGGGGTGGCGGAGAGCGCCTGGCGGAGCGCGCGATACGGAACCGCGCGCCGGTCCCGCCCGGGCCCCGCGGCGGCACTCCGGCCCGGCCCGGCATCGACGTCATCCGGACACGGGGACGGGGGTGGGGCCTCGGGGGGCGGTGTGCCGCACGGACCGGGTGTGCCGTGGTGGGGCCCGGGGTGTGGGGAAGTGGTGAGGAATCCGGCCACGGGGGCCGGGCCCGGGGCGGCCCTTCCCGTGACCGGCCCCGGCAGGTCCGCGGCCGGGGCCGATCGGCCCGGGCCGGGCGGGCCTCGTGGGGGCCGCGGTGGCCGGCGGCGCGCCCCGGCCGCGGCGGACCGGTCCGCTCGCCGTGCGGTGGTGTGTGCTGGAGTGGCCGTGGTGGGCCCGTCCCGGCCCGGGGTGTGCCGGGCGGGCTGCCGGGAGTGCGGGGGGAGTGCCGGCCTCCGCGGTGTCGTGCGCCGCGGGAACCGGCCGGCCCGCCGCCACCCCGCCCGCCCCAACACCCCCCGACGTGAAGGAAGTTGACATGAACGACCTCCGTATCGGCGTGATCGGATACGGCATGCGCGGCACCCTCGCGCGCACCGCGCACCGGCCCGGTCGCGGCTGCGTCGTCGCCGCCGTCGCGGACCCCGACCCCCGGGCCCGCGCGGCGGCGCTCGCCGCCTTCCCGGACGCCCTCGTGACCGCCGACCACCACAAGATGGTCGAGGCGCCCGACCTGGACGCCGTCCTGGTCCTCACCCCCGACCACACCCACGCCGACGTGAGCGTCGCCGCGCTGCGCGCCGGCAAGCCGGTCTTCGTCGAGAAGCCCCTGGACATCACGGTCGAGCGCTGCGACGAGATCCTGCGCACGGCGCACGAAACGGGCACCCGGCTGTACGTCGGCCACAACATGCGGCACATGCCCGTGATCCGGATGATGCGCGACCTGATCGCCCGCGGCGCCATCGGCACGGTTAAGACGGTCTGGGTGCGCCACTTCGTGGGCTATGGCGGCGACTGGTACTTCAAGGACTGGCACGCCGAGCGCGGCAACACCACCGGCCTCCTGCTCCAGAAGGCCGCGCACGACATCGACGTCGTCCACTGGCTGTCGGGCGCCTACACCCGGGACGTCCAGGCGATGGGCGACCTCATGGTGTACGGGGACAACCCGCACCGCCGGGCACCCGGGGAGCCCAAGACCGACGACTGGTACACCGAGGACGGCCACTGGCCGCCGCACACCCAGCGCGCGCTCAATCCGGTGATCGACATCGAGGACGTCTCGCTCGTGAACATGCGCCTGGACAACGGTGTCCTCGCCTCGTACCAGCAGTGCCACTTCACCCCCGACTACTGGCGCAACTACACGGTCATCGGGGACGCGGGCCGCCTGGAGAACTTCGGCGACGGCCCGGGCGGCCAGGTGAAGGTCTGGAACTCCCACCGCTCCGGGTACCGCGCGGTGCCGGACGAGACGTACGACATCCCGGACGCCCCGGACGACGACGCCGGGCACGCGGGGGCCGATCCGCTGATCATGGACGAGTTCCTGCGCTTCGTGCGCGACGGCGGCGTCACCGACACCTCGCCCGTGGCCGCCCGCATGGCGGTCGCCGCCGGCTACGAGGCCACGGCCTCCCTCAGGTCCGGCGGCACCGCACGCCGGGTGCCGGACCTCGACGCGGAACTGGTGGCGTACTTCGAGCAGGGACAGCGATAGGGGTCAGGGACAGGAGGGGGGCGCCGGGCGGCCGAGCCGGCGCGGGGCGGCACGGGAAAGGGGTTCGTGACCACCCCGGGAAGTGCGGTATTGTTCTCATGCACGAACGGCCGGGGGAAACCCCAGGTCAGACGGGCATCGGGACGTGGCGCAGCTTGGTAGCGCACTTGACTGGGGGTCAAGGGGTCGCAGGTTCAAATCCTGTCGTCCCGACTCGAAAGAGTCGCAGATCAGGGCCGGTGTCGGAGAAATCCGACACCGGCCCTGATCGCTTTTCGGCGGCCTCCGCGGGGGCCGCCCCCGCCCCTGGGCCGGCCCGGTTCAGCCGGTGCGCCCAGGCGACAAAAGGGGCTAATGGGTAGAATTCACCGCATGGGAGAGTGGCGGCCCAGTGCGGTGAGCCCGCCCGAGCTCGTCCTGGAGACGGACACCGGATCCACGGTGATGAGCCCGAGCCGGGACTACCACGTGGGGCGCGACCCCTTGAGCGACATCGTCTTCGACGACGCCCGCGTCTCCTGGCACCACGCCGTCCTCCACGCCGAGCTGGACCACTGGACGATCGAGGACGAGCACAGCACCAACGGCACCTACGCCGACGGGCGGCGCGTGCAGGCGGGGGACATCGGGCCGGGCAGTGTCATCCGCTTCGGCAACGTCACGGACGGGCCCCGCGCAGTGCTCGTCGGCCGCGCTCCTCCCGAGCCGGTCCGCGCCGAGCGCCCCTCCGCCGTGAGCATGCCCTCGGCCACGGGCACCTTCCGCCGCCCGACGACCGTGCGTCCCCTGCCCGCCCGTACGGTCCGCATCGGCCGCGCCGACGACAACGACGTGGTCATCGACGACCTGGTCGTCTCCCGCAGGCACGCCGAACTGCGGCACCTGGCGGACGGAACGTACGAGATCGTCGACGTCGGCAGCCACAACGGCACCTATCTCAACGGCCAGCCGGTCGCCCGCGCCCCGGTCGCGCCGGGGGACATCGTGGGCATCGGCCACCGCGCGTACTGCCTCGTGGGCGACGAGCTCCAGGAGTACGTGGACACGGGCGAGGTGTCGCTCGACGTCCAGGGGCTGACGGTCACCGTCGACCGGGGCCGCAAGACCCTTCTCGACCAGGTCTCCTTCCCGGTCGGCGAGAAGTGCCTGCTGGCCGTCGTCGGACCCAGCGGCGCCGGCAAGTCCACCCTGCTCAACGCCCTCACCGGGCTGCGCCCCGCGGACGGCGGCACCGTCCTCTACGACGGCCGCGACCTCTACCGCGACTACGCGGAGCTGCGCCAGCGCATCGGCCTCGTACCGCAGGACGACATCCTGCACGCCCAGTTGACCGTGCGCCGCGCGCTCGGATACGCCGCCGAGCTGCGCTTCCCCCAGGACACCGAGAAGGCGGAGCGCCGGGCCCGGGTCGACGAGGTCATCCGCGAACTCGGCCTGGAACAGCGCGTCGACCAGCCCATCCACAGCCTCTCCGGCGGCCAGCGCAAGCGCGTCAGCGTCGCTCTCGAACTGCTGACCAAACCCTCACTGCTCTTCCTGGACGAGCCGACGTCCGGACTCGACCCCGGCATGGACCGCTCGGTCATGCACATGCTGCGCGGCCTCGCCGACGACGGCCGCACGGTCATCGTCGTCACGCACAGCGTGCTCAGCCTCGACGTGTGCGACCGGCTCCTGGTGCTCGCCGCGGGCGGCCGGATCGCCTACTACGGACCGCCCAAGGACGCGCTCCCCTTCTTCGGCTTCACGCAGTGGCCCGAGGCGTTCGAGGCCTTCGAGGCCGACCGGGACCGGGACTGGGCCCAGGAGTACCGGGCATCGGCGCTCCACCAGCAGTACATCGCCAACGCCTCCGCCCAGCCGTTCCCCGGGCCCCTCGCGCCGGCCGGCGCGGCCGTGCCCGCCTCCTTCGCGCCGCCGCCGAAACCGCAGAGCTGGGGCTCCCAACTCCGCACCCTGGTACGGCGTTACGCCGCCGCGCTCGGCGCGGACCGGACGTTCCTCGCGATCATGATCGCGCTGCCGTTCGTGATGGGCGCCATGGCCCGCGCCCTCGCGGGGAGCAGGCTGACGCAGGAGACGGCGATGAACGCGCTGCTCATCCTCTGCGTCGGCGGAGTCCTGACCGGCGCCGCCAACGCCGTCCGGGAGTTGGTCAAGGAGCGCGTCATCTACCGGCGGGAACGGGCGGTCGGGCTCTCCAGATCGGCGTACCTGATGTCCAAGGTCGTCGTCCTGGGGACGATCACCGTGCTGCAGGCCGTCGTCCTGACCCTGGTGGCCCTGCTGGGTGTCGACCTCAACGCGCCCGGCGGCAAGGGGGTTCTCCTGCCACCCCTGGTGGAGGTCACTCTGGCGGTGGCCCTGCTGGCCTTCACCGCCATGATGCTGGGGCTCCTCGTCTCGGCGCTGGTGCGCAAGGAGGAGGTGACGATGCCGCTGCTCGTGCTCCTCGCCATCGTCCAGGTGGTGTTCTGCGGCGCCCTCCTCAAACTGAACGGGGTGCCCGGCGTCGAGCAGCTCGCGTGGCTCGTGCCGTCGCGCTGGGCGCTGGGCGCCATGGCGGGGACCATCGGACTCGGCAGGATCGTGCCGGGGGACCTGACCGCCGACCCGCTCTTCCAGCACTCCGCGGGTGTCTGGCTGCTCAACCTGGGCATGCTGGCCGTCCTTTCGGCCGTGTTCGGTTACGCGGTCGCGAGGCTGCTGCGGCGCCACGAACCCGCCGTCATGCGGAAGTAGGAGCACCTGGATGACCACCGCCGACTTCCGCCCCACACATGTCGTCCCCCAGGACGGGCTGCCCGCCTGGGAGGCGCCGGACGTGGACCGCCCGACGCTGCCGCTCGACGCGCTGCTGCCCGTGCAACTGGTCGACCGGCTCGGCGACTGGGGCCGGATCGTCTGCGCCAATGGCTGGTCGGCGTGGGTCGACGCCCGGCTCCTGCTCGCGGTGCCGCGGGATCCGCCGGGCGCGAGCGGCCCGCTGACCCGGACGGCCGACCCGCGCCCGCTTCTGGCCAGGACCGAGGAGGCCGTCGCCGCTTACCGGCGGGCGGCCGAGGACCTGGCGGGCGGCAGCACCGACGGGGAGTCCTTCCGGCGCCGGACGCGCGGACTGCGGGTGGGGGTGGTCGTGGACGGCGAATCGGTATGGCTGTACGACGCGGAGCACGAGCGATGGGTGTACTGCGACGGGGCGCGGCTCAGTACGTACGCGGCCGAGGGCGGGCCGAGCGTCGAGGGGCGTGGGGACGGGGACGGGGCGGAACCTTCGCGGGATGCCCGGGATGCCCGGGATGCGCGGGGTGCGGGGGATGCGCGAGATGCGAGGGATGCACGGGACGCGGAGGAGAGGGGTGCTGGTGGTGGGGCGGGGCCGGTAAGGCGGCCGGAACCGACGCGGGTGGTCGGGGCTGTGGCCCCTGTGCCGGATGCGGAACCGACCGCGGTTGTCCCGGCGGTCCCGGACGCGTCCGACGGAGCTGGGGGCGGGGTCGGGGACGCGCAGGCCGTGCCGCCGGAAAAGGCCGTGGACGGAGCTGAGGCAACGCAGGTCGTGCTCCCGGTTCGGCCGGGGGGCGGGGCCGGGGAGACGCAGGTCGTGCCGCCAATTCAGGCCGGGGGCGGGGCCGGGGCAACGCAGGTCGTGCCGCCGGTTCGGCCCGGTGAGCGCTGATGGCGCGGGCGGCGGGGGAACCCGGCCCGAGCCCGCACTCCGGGCGGCCCTCCGAGCTGGTCGGGCAGCAGATCGCGGGATACCGGGTCGAGGGGGAGATCGGCCGGGGCGGCATGGCCGTCGTCTACCGCGCCAAGGACCTGCGCCTCGACCGGACCGTCGCCCTCAAGCTCCTCGCCCCCGAACTCGCCCGCAACGACACCTTCCGGCAGCGCTTCACGCACGAGTCACGTGTGGCCGCCGCGATCGAGCACCCGCACATCGTGCCCGTCTTCGAGGCGGGGGAGACGGACGGGGTCCTCTACATCGCCATGCGGTACGTCCCCGGGCGCGATCTGCGCCACCTGCTCGACCACGCGGGCCCGCTCTCCGTCGAAGCCGCCCTCCGCATCGCCACCCAGGTCGCGTCGGCGCTCGACGCCGCACACGACCACGGCCTGGTCCACCGCGACGTCAAGCCGGGCAACATCCTCGTGGCGAAGGGCACGGACAGCGACCACCCGGAGCACGCCTACCTCACGGACTTCGGGCTCACGAAGAAGTCGCTGTCGCTGACCGGATTCACGACCGTCGGCCAGTTCGTCGGCACCCTCGACTACGTGGCCCCGGAGCAGATTTCGGGCCGCCCGGTGGACGGCCGGTGCGATGTCTACAGCCTCGCCTGCGTCGTCTACGAGACCTTGGCGGGCGGGCCGCCCTTCCAGCGCGACGACGACATCGCCCTGCTCTGGGCCCATCAGTACGACGAGCCGCCCCGCCTGTCCGAGAAGCGGCCCGGTGTCGCCGCCGCCCTGGACGCGGTCCTCGCGCGGGCGTTGGCCAAACGTCCCGACGAGCGGTACGGATCCTGCCTCGCGTTCGCCGCCGCGCTGCGGACCGCGGCCACCGGGGGCACTGCGCCGGACCACCCTCCGACGCGGGTGGACCGCCCCGTCGCGGGCGTGCCGAGCGGAGCGGGCGCGCCTCCGGGGCCGCCGAGCTGGGCCCGCCCCGTCTTCCGGGACCTGACCGGCTGAGCCGGGGCCTGGCCGGCCGACCCGTGCCCGGCTCAGGCGGGGTCGGTCTCGACCGCTCCGCGCCGGTGGACCCGCCGCGCCAGCAGCCCGCCGATGAACCCCGAGACCAGCCCCCAGGCCACGGCCAGGAGCAGGGCCCGCCACAGCTGGGGCCGCAGTTCCACCAGGCCCGACAGGCCGCCGCCGAGGTCCCCGATGCCGAGGAGGGAGAGCCCGTAATGGGCGGACACGCCGGCGAGGAGGCAGACGGCCAGCACCGTCAGGGTCAGCGCCACCGCCATGTGCACGGCGTGCTGCCAGACCCGCATCCGTACGGGGGACCGGGCCGCCATCAGGAACGCGGCGCCCAGCACCAGGACGGCGGCGACGACGAGCAGCCACCACACCCGCCCGTCGTGATCGGCGAGCGTGCTGAGGCTGAGCGTGGTGTCGTCCGGTGTGCGCAGCACGTCGTTCAGGACCCGGGGCATGGGCAGCCCGAACGGCCCGTCCACCCGGCCCTCCCAGGACGCGCCGAGGCCGAGCGTGAAGGCGAGCCAGAGGAGGTTGGGCAGTCCGAGCAGCAGGACCGCGAGCGTCTCGGCGGCATGTCCGCGCGTCACCGCCACGACGACGCCGATGACGAACCCCAGGGCGACGTACGCCAGCAGCAGGACCACCATCGCGTGGGCGGCGGGGCGCACCGACTCCTGGAAGCGCAACAGGCGGGCGGGGAGCGGCGCCCCGCGCGAGACGAGCAGGGCCAGCACGAGGACGCCGGCGAGCCACAGCACTCCGAAGATGAGGGTCAGCGGCACATCGGCCGCGAACCCGACCCTGGGCGAGGAGTCGAGGACGTCACCGATGGCATCGGCGGGGCCGCCAAGGGCGATCGTGAAGCGGTGCCGGGCCAACAGGCCGAGGCCGACCAGGAACACAAGCCACAGCACCGCGATCCGCGCGGCCCAGCCGGCCAGTTCCCTGACGTCGGCGACCGCACGGTGGCGCAGCGGGCGGAGGAATCCGGCGGCCATCGTCAGGGCCCCGGCGAGGGTGACGGAGAGCGGAAGCACGGAGAGCCCGGCCTGCGTGTCGGCGATCACCCCGGCGTCACCGGAGAGCCCCACCGAACCCCCGACCGCCATGACGACCACGGCCGCCACCACGCTCGGGAACGCCCCGCCGGGCAGGTCGGTCGCGCCGGCGGCCCAGAGGCCGAGCGCGGCGACGACGGCCATGACCGCCAAGGAGGCGATCACGGCCAGCAGGGCGTGGGGCCAGCCATGAGGGGCCGGCCGGCCCTGCTCCGCGCGTCGCGCCGCTGTCCGCCGGGGCGGTGTCTGCTCGCTCACGGTGTCACGCTAAGCAGCGCCGGACCGCCTCGCCCGTCGGGAGGGCCGACCGCGTCAGCTTGCGGGCTCCCCGGAGCCGATGCACACAATGGGCGCGTAAGGGACAAATCGCCCGAGGTGGCAGGGGTGCCGAGCCGGTCCCCTGCCGGGCGCCAGGCACTCCCGCACCCGCCGGACCCCGCACACGCCTCACCCGCATACGCCAAGACCCACTTACGCCGGATCACCCTACGCAGGGAAGAAGAGTTCGTGAGCGTCGAGCCGCCGTCCTCAGGACGCCCCACAGGACCGCCTTCGGGCCCGCTCTCGGGCCCCTCGCAGCCGACCCCCTCCGGGCCGGGCGACACCCAGGCGGGCGCGACCCGCGCCGGGTCGGCACCGCCACCGGGAGCCGGGCGACCGTCGGGCCCGCCGGGCGGCGGCCCGCCGAACGGTCCGGGCGGCGGCGGGCACGGCGACGGGCCCGGCGGGCCGGGCTCGGGATCCGGTCCGGGATCCGGTCCGTCCCGTCCGTGGTGGAAGTCGGCGCCCCGCGTCGCGGCGATCTCCGCGGTCGTGGTGGCCGCGGTGGTGCTGGCCGTCGTCCTGACGCGCCCCGGCGGCTCGTCGCACGGCACGTCGGCGGCGGGCGGCGGCGAGGTGCTGCTCCAGCCCGCGGGGAAGGCGGGGCCCGACCCGTTCACCGGGTCGACGGCCCGCGGTGACTCCGCGCCGTCCTCTCCGGTCGCGCTGCCGAGTGCGTCGGCCTCGGCCAATGTGACGCGCGGTGTCGACGGGGCGGCCCCCGGCCTCTACGGAGGGACACGGAACGTCGGCAGCTGCGACGTGGAGAAACAGGTCGCCGCACTCCAGGACGAGCCGGCCAAGAACAAGGCGTTCGCCTCCGTTCTCGGCATCGGACCGTCCGCCGTGCCCGACTATCTGCGCGCGCTCACGCCCGTACGGCTGCGGCTGGACACCCGCGTGACCAACCACGGCTACCGCGACGGCGCGGCCACCAGCTACCAGGCCGTGCTGCAGGCCGGTACCGCGGTACTCGTCGACGACCGCGGTGTGCCGAGGGTGCGCTGCGCCTGCGGCAACCCGCTCCTTCCGCCCGTCGCCCAGAAGGGCACACCGAAGCGGACGGGGGAGGCGTGGCCCGGGTACCAGCCCGCGAACGTCGTCGTCGTGGCGCCCGCGGTCAAGGTGGTGAACAAGTTCGTCGTGTACGACCCGGACAGCGGTGCCTGGTTCGAGCGGCACAAGGGCGACACGGGGACCGGTGACAGGAAGACGAACCCGCCGGTGACCCCTCCCTCCTCGTCACCGTCCGACTCGCCGTCCGTCAGTGAGTCGCCGTCGACGTCCAGCCCTTCGCCGTGCGAGTCGCTCTCCGGTGGCCCGTCCAAGGCCTGCCCGCACACATCCGGCCCCTCGTCCGCGCCGCCCTCGCCCCCCTCGTCGCCCGCCACGCAGCCCCCTTCCTCGCCCGCGACGCAGCCTCCCTCCTCGGCCTCGCAGGGGTCGCCCGTGTCGTCCCAGCCCGCGCCGCCGTCGTCCTCCGGGGCGGACGGCGGGGCGTGAGCCGGTGCGTGCCTGACGGGTGGCCCCCCGGGTCAGCCGGGCCCCCGAATCAGCCGGGCCGGCCGGGCCGGCCGGGTCCGGCGGCGTTGGTCGCCGGGCCGTACAGGGCGGCGAGTTCGGCGGCCAGTGAGGCCAGGCGCTCCCGGGCCCGCGGGGGCGCCACGACCTCGACGCGCCGGCCGAGACCCGCCAGTTGCGCGGCGACGATCTCGGCCGAGGGGCCGTCCACCTCGATGTCCAGGCGGCCGTCGGGGAGCGTACGCACGATGCGCAGACGGCCCGCGAACAAGCCGTGCAGGAGGGGCTCGACGTCGGCCGCGGCGCGGGCGGTGACCGTGGCCGCGAGCATGCGCTCCTCTATGCGGGCCGCGAGCGTCCGCCAGGCCTCCGCGAGGTCGAAACCGGGCGGGCGCACGACGGGAGCCCCGGTCGGGGTGACCTGGGTGATGCGGCTCAACCGGTAGACGCGCAGCCCGCGTTCGGTGCCGGCGACCAGGTACTCGTTGCCCGCCTTGGAGGCGAGGCCCAGCGGATGGACCGTCCGCTCGTCGGCGGGGCTGCCGGGCCTGGCGTATCCGAGCCGTACCTGCACGCCGTCCACGACGGCGTGCCGCAGCGCGTCGAGGTGTGCGCTCGGCGCGGTGACGGGGGAGCGCGACCAGTCGAGGCCGTCGGTGACCTGGGCCCGCGCCGCCGCCTCGGCGTCGGCCCGCAGCGTGGACGGCAGCGCCCGCACCAGTTTGCGCAGCGCCGTTCGCGAGGCGGGCGTGGTCGAGAGCGGGCCCGTGACGAGGAACAGCGCGCGGATCTCGTCGGCCGTCAGACCCGTGAGGTCGGTCCGCGCGCCGCCGACCAGGGACCAGCCGCCGCCGCGCCCCCGCTGCGAGTAGACGGGCACGCCGGAGGCGGCGAGGGCCTCCAGGTCGCGCCGGGCGGTGCGCTCGGACGTCTCCAGCTCCGCGGCCAGTTCGGCGACGGTCACCCGGCCCCGGGTCTGAAGGAACAGCAGGGTCGCCACCAGGCGGTCGGCTCTCATACGATCGATTCTCACCGTAAAACTGGCCAGGAGATGGCCAGTTGAGGCCCGAAGCTGGAGTCATGACCAACACCGCACAGCACGACGGGGCCCCGGCCACCGCGTCCGCCACCGATACGCGCGCCGACTTCCACCGGGCCATCGCCCTTGCGGGCCACACGATCTCCGCCCTGCGGCCCGAGCACTACGACGCGCCCACGCCCTGCCCCGACTACACGGTGCGCGATGTCGCGAACCATCAACTCGCCGTCCTGCGGCGGCTCGTGGTGCTGGGCCGGGGCGAAGACCCCTTCGCGCTGCCCGTCCTCGCCGAGGACGTGTCCGACGGCGCGTGGTCGGCGCCGTGGGACGCGGCGGCCCGCGACATGGCCGAGGTGTGGGACCGGCCCGGGGTGCTGGCCAAGGAATTCACGCTGCCGTTCGGCACGCTGACCGGTGCCGCGATCCTCGGCGTCTACGTCACCGAGTTCTCCGTGCACACCTGGGACCTGGCCGTCGCGACCGGCCTGCGCCCCGCCTGGGACGACGCCCTGCTGGAGCGGGCGCTCGCGGCCATGCGGACCGCTCTCTCGGCCGAACGGCGCGGCGAGGGCGTGCCGTTCGGACCGGTCGTGGAGATCGCGCCGGACGCCCCGGCCGCCGACCGGCTCGCGGCCTGGTCCGGCCATGCGCGACCGGCCGGTGACGCTCTGTGAGCGGGCTCACGCCGAGGTAGGGCCGGGGCGGGGCGGGGGTGGAACACCGTGGCCGGGTGAGCGATTACGATCCGGGCTCATGAGCACCTCGGATCAGGAACAAGCGGTGGGCGCGGCCCCGGAAGCAGTTGACGCGTCCAGCCCGGCGGAGGCGACGATACCGGGCCAGGCCTCGAAGCGGCCTGGTGAGGCGGAGGGCAGGGCCGGCGCCGCCGAGGATGCGAGAACCCCCCGACCCCCGTCCGCCCCACCCAAGTCGGCCGGCCCGCCCCCCACCACTTCGGCGGACCCCGACTCCGCGACGCCGCACGACCCGGCCCCGGCCACCCCGGCTGCCACCGCCGAACCGGACCCGGCTGCGCCCGACGCGGGGGAGGGCGCCGGGTCCGCCACGCCGGACGCCTCGGCCCCCTCGATGCGGGCGGGGTCCGCTTCCGCGACCCCGGACGACCCCGGCACCCCTGCCGAGCCCGCAGCACCGACCGCCCCCGCATCGACGGCAGACCGTAACGCCCGCCCCGGTCAACTCGCCCCGCAGGCAACGCGGTTGGCGGACCTGGACGCCGAGTCCCCGACCGCTTCGGACGCCCAGGACGAGCCCCGGCGCGGCATGGCGCCATGGATGGCTCGACGGGTCCGGATGGTCGCGGCCGGGGTGCTCATGGCGGCGATGGCCGTCATCCTCGTCGTACGGCTGGCGACCCGGTCCTCGGTGCTCGTGGTCGGCGTGTACGGGATCGCCCTCATCCTGTGCGGCGTCGTGATCGAGCTCAGCCGCAACGGCCGTACGCGGCTCGGTTCCTGGCTGCTGGTCGTGGGCCTGCTGGCCGCGTTCGGCATGGACTGGTTCGTCCTCCCGTAACCGCCCACGCCCCGCCCCGGGTTGGCCCCCCGGCCACCGCACGCCGACCCCGCGCAGCCCGCGCGCCGCCCGGGGCCGGGGTGCCTACAGTTGCCCTGCGCGGCCGGTGCGTTCCCCGGGTCGGCGTGCCGGCAACTGCCCTGCGCGGCCGGTGCGTTACCCCGAGATCGGCGTGCCGACCCGCCGCCCTGCGCAGCCTGCGCGTCCCCCCGGGGCGGCCTGCCCGGCAGCTGTCATCCCGCGCAGCCCGCGCCCCTCCGGGTCAACGCACGCGCCCATAACCACCCGTGGGCCGCACCCGACTCGGCACGCCCGGCACCCCACCACCCTCCTCAGGGCAGCCCGGGCCGTCAGCCGCATGCCCTAGCCGGCGCGGGGGCGGGGCCCCCCACGGGCACCCCCCCACGGGCACCCCCCCACAAGCACCCCGCACCTTTCCCAGCGTTCACCCCCAAACCCCCCCACCCCGCACCCCGCTTCACCCTGCCCCCCGCCGCAAGCGTTGACATGTACCCAACGCACAGTGAATCTTGATGCTCGAAACTCCACGGTTCCAAGCATGAACGCGCACGCCACGCCCGGCTGTTGCTCGGTACGAACGGAGAACGAACCCTTGCGGACCCCCTGGCACGGCTCCCACCCGCCGCGACGGCCGGCCCTCGCCGTCTTCTCGGCGCTGACGCTCGCGCTCACCGCCCTGGCCGTTCCGGCCGCCCACGCCGAGGCCGCAGCGCCCCCCGGAGGCGTCCTGGACGGCACGGCCACGTCGCTGACCTGGCAGAGCCCGGTGTACGAGAAGGGCACCGTCGACTCGCCCGACAAGTGCCCGCCGCCCGCGCAGGACCCGGAGGGCGCCGTGTGCGCCCGCTTCGATCTGACCGTGAAGCCGCCCGCCGGTCAGTGGGACGACAACCCGGAGGGCGGCGTGCCGGTCTCCGTCCAATGGGCCACCCCCACCGACGACTTCGACATGTACGTCTACGACGACGCGGGCAAGCAGGTCGCCTCCAGTGCCGGCACCGCCGACCCCGAGTCGACCGTCATCCCGAAGGCGTCGGGGACGTACCACGTGGTCGTCGTCCCCTACGACGTGCACCACAACTCGTTCACCGGCACGGCCTACCTGCCGCAGCCGACCGACGCGGGGAACCTCACCGCCTTCGGCGGCAAGGAGGGCACGTACGACATCGCGGCGGGCACCCTGAAGGCCCGCGCGGACTTCCTCGCCGACGACACGCTGCGGCTGCGCGCGGCCCCGGACGGGACGTTCACCGACCCGCCCGGCAGCCACATGATCCAGACCCCGCCGGAGCCGCAGAAGCACACCAACTCCTTTGACGCGGGCGCCTATTACGGCATCCGCGCCAAGGACGTCGTCCTGCGCGTCTACAAGAGGCCGCTGCGCTTCGCGCTCTACAAGGGCGACAACAGGACGGTGATCTGGTCCGAGGCCGACCCGCTGCGTTGGACCTCGGGCGGCATGCGCCAGAGCCTGACCCGCGGCGCCGGCGAGCAGTTCTTCGGCGGCGGCGAGCAGAACGGCAGCTTCTCGCACCGCGACCAGGTCATGAACGTGGGCAACAACACCAACTGGAACGAGGGCGGCTGGAACAACTCCCAGCCCTTCTACATCTCGTCCGCCGGATACGGGGTGTTCCGCAACACCCTCACCCCCGGCGTCTACGACTTCGGCCCGCGCGTGCGCACCGGGCAGCAGGAACGGCGCCTGGACGCCTACTACTTCACCGGGGACGTGAAGGGCGTCATCGGCAAGTACACCTCCCTGGTGGGCAAGCCGTTCATGCCGCCGGTGTACGGGCTGGAACCGGGCGACTCCGACTGCTACCTGCACAACGCCAACCGGGGCGAGCGGCACACCCTGGACGCGCTCAGGGTGGCCGACGGCTACACCCAGAACCAGATGCCCCTCGGCTGGATGCTCGTCAACGACGGCTACGGGTGCGGGTACGAGAACCTCGCCGAGACAGGCAAGGGGCTCCAGGCCCACAACGCCCAACTCGGCCTGTGGACCCAGGACGGCCTCGACAAGCTCGCCGAGCAGGTCAAGGCGGGCCAGCGGGTGGCCAAACTGGACGTCGCCTGGGTGGGCAACGGGTACGGCTTCGCGCTGGACGCCTGCGACCGGGCGAAGGCCGGCATCGAGGACAACAGCGACGCGCGCGGCTTCGTGTGGCTGCCCGTCTCCTGGGCCGGCGCTCAGCGCTGCGGCGTTCTGTGGAGCGGCGACCAGAAGCTCAGCTGGGACTATCTGCGCTGGCAGATCCCCACCTATGCCGGGGCCACCCTGTCCGGCATCGCGTACAACACCGGCGACGTCGGCAGCATCTTCGGCCACGACCCCAGGATGTACACCCGCGACCTGCAGTGGAAGGCGTTCCTGCCCGCCATCATGACGATGGACGGCTGGGCCAAGGACCTCACCACCGGCAAGGCCGCCGACCAGCAGCCCTGGCTGGACGGCGAGCCGTACGCCTCCATCAACCGCAAGTACCTCCAGCTCAAGGAGCGGCTCATTCCGTACATGTACGGGCTCTCCAAGGAGGCGACCCGCACCGGCGTCGGCGCCGTGCGCCCGCTGTCCCTGGAGTATCCGGACGACCCCAACACCCTGGGGCCAGACGCGAAGTACGAGTTCCTGGCCGGCCCCGACTTCCTGGTCGCACCCGTCTACAGCGACACCAGTGTCCGCGACGGCATCTATCTGCCCAAGGGCACCTGGACCGACTACTGGACGGGCAGGACCTATCAGGGCCCCACGACCATCGACCACTACGCCGCCCCGCTCGACACCCTTCCGCTGTTCGTGAAGGGCGGATCCATCGTGCCGATGTGGCCCAAGGGCACCACGTCCTGGCAGACGCGGGACAAGGGCGAACTGGACTACGACATCTATCCGCGGCCGGGCACCTCGTCCTACACGCTGTACGAGGACGACGGCGTCACCCGGCAGTTCGCCAAGGGCGCGTCGGCCACCCAGCGCGTGCAGGTGACGTCGGCGGGGCGGGCCTCGGTGGTCACCATCGGTGCCAGTGTCGGCGGTTACCGGGGCAAGCCGTCAACTCGGGCCTACCATGTGACCGTTCACACGAAGGCGGCACCCGGCGTCGTCGCGCTCGGCGGCCTGCGGCTGCACCGCTTCGGCTCGGCGGCGGAGCTGGCCGCCGCGGGCACCGGCTGGTTCTTCGATCCCGCGACCGGAGTGACGGAGGTGCGGACGCCGTCGCAGTCGACCGGGCACGGCTTCTCCGTCCGGATCGCGTGACCTGACACCCGCCACCAGGTCGGGGGCCGTACCGTGAGCCGTCCGGTACGGCCCCTCCGCACGTCCGGGGGAGGATGTCCGGGGAGGCCGACGGGCCCCGGCGGAGCGTTGGCGCCGGGCGTACGGGGGCCGAGGCCGCGGGGCACCCTCAGGCGGTGATCCGTACCACGGGCTCCGGGGCGGGCAGGTCCGCGATGCGCACGGCGGGCTCCACGGGCGCCACGTCCGCCGGAGCGTGTCCGGCGCCGGTCAGCATGAGCACGCCGCGGGCCGCGACGCCCGCCGAGGCGGCCCCGGCCAGCCAGCCGAGCGGCCCGCCGTGGAAGGTCTCGCCGAGCAGCGCGACCCCGATGACCGCGGCGGCCGCCGGGTTGGCCAGGTTCACCACCGCCAGGGGGGCCGCGAGACCGCCGCGGAACGCGGCCTGCGAGAGCAGCAGCCCGCCCACCGCGAAGGTCGCCATGAGCGCCGCGAGCAGCGCGGTCTGCCACCAGGCGAGCGGGCCGCCGGGCAGCTCGCGGGCCAGGGAGGCGGTCACGGTCTGGGTCAGCGCGGAGGCCACGCCCGAGGCGATCCCGGACGCGGTCGCGTGGCCGAGGCCGGTGCCGCGCGCGGAGTGCGCCCCGGCCCGTACGAGGAAGGCGAGCAGCAGCGCGGTGGCCGCCGCGATGGCGAGGGCCTCGCGCAGGCTGAGCGCGTCACCGGGGCTTGCGGGACCGGTGACCGCGATCAGGCCGGTGAGCCCGAGGAGCGTCCAGGCCGCGCCGCGCCACTCGCGTCGGCCGACCCGGCGGCGCTCGTAGTACGCCGACAGCGGCAGCGCGGCCACCAGGGTGAGCGCGCCGAGCGGCTGGACCAGCGTGAGCGGCCCGTAGTGCAGCGCCGCCACGTGCATGAGGGCGCCCGCCGCGTTGAGGCCGACCGCCCACCACCACAGGGGCCGGGCGAGCAGCCGGCCGATTCCGCCGCCGCCCTGGGCGGCGAGCCGGGACTGGCCGACGGCGGCCAGCGCGTAGCCGGCGGCCGAGGCGAGGGAGAGCAGGATGGCGAGCAGCGCGGATGCGTTCATCGCACGGCCTCGGAGAGCTGGGGCGCGGGGGAGCGCGGGGGAGCGGGTGTCCGGTGGGACACGGGCGTGGAGTCGTTCGGCGGGGTCTGCGCGGGCACCGTGGGTCCGGTGTGCGCGGGCACCGTGGGTCCGCCCTGCGGGGACCGCGTGCGCTCGGCCGCCGCAACGGGGCGCGGTACGGAGCCCTGGCGCCTCCGCTTGGATGCCGCAGGCAACTGTGTGAGCGGCCGGGGCGCCGGCACGAAGTACAGCACGGCCCCCAGGAGCGCGGCGGCCACGATCGCGTCCAGCCAGTAGTGGTTGGCCGTGCCGACCACCACGAGCAGGGTGAGCAGCGGGTGGAGCAGCCACAGCCCGCGCCAGCGGCTGCGGGTCGCGCCGATCAGCCCGATCGCGACCATCAGCGCCCAGCCGAAGTGCAGCGAGGGCATCGCGGCGAACTGGTTGGCCATGGTGTCGGTGTCCGGCGTGGCCGCGTAGACCGAGGGGCCGTACACCTGGGCGGTGTCGACCAGGCCCGCCGTGGTCAGCATGCGCGGCGGCGCCAGCGGGACGGTGATGTGCAGCACGAGCGCGGCGGCCGTGAGCCCCGCGAGCACCCGGCGCGACCACAGGTAGTGGGCCGGGCGGCGCAGATAGAGGAAGACCAGGAAGGCCACGGTGGCCGGGAAGTGCACGGTCGCGTAGAAGGTGTTGGCCGCCTTCACGAGGGTGTCGCCGTGCAGCAGCAGGCCCTGCACCGAGCCCTCGCCGGGCAGGTGCAGCGCACGCTCCCAGCTCCACACCCGGTCGGCGTTGTCGTAGGCGCTCGCCTCGTGCCCGTTCGCCAGCTGACGGCCGAACTTGTACACGAGGAAGAGCGCGGTCACGAGCAGCAGCTCGCGCACCAGGGGCGGCCGGGAAGCGGTCGTCTCCGGTCCGGCGGGACGGGTCTGACGACGCGCCCCCGTGGTTATACCGGCAAACATTCTCCGGCCCCTTTGAACCTGGATCGATACGAGGAAGAAACACAAGCAAACGTAGGAAGGCTAGATCGAAACTCATCGAGACGCAAACGTCTCGATACGTTTGCGTCTCGAACGAGCGGAGCCTACTCTCGTACGTGCAGGAGTGCCCCTTGTTTTTCGCCGGAGGGAACGATGTCGACGCAGGCCGCCACGGCCGCTGCCCGCCGCAGCAAGATCAGCCCCGAGCGGGAGCTCGAGCTGTACGACGCGGTGCTCGACCTGCTCAGAGAGGGCGGCTACGACTCCGTGACCATGGAGGGCGTGGCCGCGCGCACCAAGTGCGGCAAGGCCACCCTGTACCGGCAGTGGAAGAGCAAGCCGCTGCTCGTCACGGCCGCGCTCGGCCGCAGCCGCTGCTCCTTCTTCTCCGGCATCGACACCGGCACGCTCGCCGGAGACCTGCGCGAGGCGGCCCGGGCGGTCGGCCGTCGTGACGGGCCCGACACCGCCCTGATGGAGGCCGTCGGGCAGGCCTACATCAAGCATCCGGATCTGCGCGAGGCCCTGCGCGAGACCGTCCTGAACCCCGAGATCGCCGCGCTCGACGCGATGCTGGGGCGCGGGGTGGAGCGCGGTGAGATCGCGGCGGACAACCCCGCGATCGGCTACGTCGCCCCGATGATCATGGGCATGCTGCGCGTGGAACGCCTCTTCGAGGACCGCTTCCAGGGCGAGGACAGGTTCCTCGGACTCCTCGAATCGGTGGTCTTCCCGGCCCTGCGCATCAGTTGAGGCCGTCGCTCAGACCGCGATGACCGTGACCCCGGCCTCGGTGAAGCGGGCGGCCGTCTCGTCCGGCACCGCCGTGTCCGTCACCAGGGTGCCCACCTGGTCCGTCGCGCAGATGCGGGCGAATGTGCGCCGGCCGAGCTTCGTGGAGTCCGCCGCGACGACGACCCGCTCCGCCCGCTCGCACAGGAGGCGGTTGATGCCGGCCTCGTCCTCGTCGTGCGCCGAGGCGCCGTGCACCACGTCGAAGGCGCCGACGCCGAGCACCGCCACGTCCATCGTGATCTGGTTGAGCACACCGCCGGCGAGCGGGCCCGTGAGCTCGTAGGACTGGGGGCGGGCCACGCCGCCCGTGAGCACGATCTTGAACTGGGGCCGCACCGCCAGCTCGTTGGCGATGTTGAGCGCGTTCGTCACAATGGTCAACGCCGGTGATCCACCGGCCAGTTCGGGACGTACGGCAAGCGCGCGGGCCACCTCCGTCGTCGTGGTGCCGCCGGTGAGGCCGACCGCCTCGCCCGGCGCGACCAGATCGGCCACCGCCTTCGCGATGCGCTGCTTCTCGGAGGCCTGGCGCGCCGTCTTGTAGCGCAGGGGCAGCTCGTAGGAGACGCCGTGCACGAGGGCGCCGCCCCGGGTGCGCACCAGCATCTGCTGTTCGGCGAGCTGGTCGAAGTCGCGGCGGATCGTCGCGGCCGACACCCCGAGGGCCGTCGCCGCCTCGTCGACATCGAGGCGGCCCTGCTCCACCAGGAGTTCGAGGAGTGCCTGCCAGCGGGCGTCGCGCGACATCCGCGCCCTCCGTTCTTCGTACCGGTAACCGTCCGTAGTGACCTTAGCGCACGCGCATATGCTTGATTGTGCTCGTTACCGAGCTATATTTTGCAGAAACACGCATGGAACCGCATCACGTCCAGAGGGTGGGAGCCCGGCATGAGCCATGTCGAGAACGAACTGAGCAGTCAGCCCGAATGCTGGAAGCGGGCGGCCGAACTGGCCCTCCAGCACAAGGACGCGCTGCCGGCCGCGGGCGAGCGCGTCGCCGTCGTCGGATGCGGCACCTCCTTCTTCATGGCGCAGGCCGTCGCGGCGCTGCGCGAGAGCGCCGGCCTCGGCGAGACCGACGCGTTCGCGGCGTCCGAGTTCCCCGCCACCCGCACCTATGACCGGGTCGTCGCGCTCACCCGTTCCGGCACCACCACCGAGGTGCTCGACCTGCTGGCCCAGGTGCGCGGGCGCATCCGTACCACCGCCGTCACGGCCGACCCCACCACTCCGGTGATGGAGGTGGCCGACGACCTCGTGGTGCTCGACTTCGCCGACGAGGAGTCGGTCGTCCAGACCCGCTTCGCCACCACCGCCTTCACGCTCCTGCGTGCCCACCTCGGGCTGCACACCGAGCAGGCCGTCGCCGACGCCCGCACCGCGCTGGCCGAGCCGCTGCCCGAAGGCCTGGTCGAAGCAACGCAGTTCAGCTTCCTCGGCCGCGGCTGGACCAACGGGCTCGCCCAGGAGGCCGCGCTCAAGATGCGCGAGGCGTCGCTGTCCTGGACCGAGGCCTACCCGGCGATGGAGTACCGCCACGGCCCCATCAGCATCTCCACCACCAGCACGGCCACCTGGATGTTCGGCGAGGCCCCCGACGGCCTGGCCGAGCAGGTGGCCGCCACCGGCGCGCTGTGGATCGAGGGCCGGCTCGACCCGCTGGCCGAACTCGTCCGCGCCCAGCGCCTCGCCGTCGCCGTAGCCGCCGCCCGCGGCCTCGACCCGGACCGCCCGCGCCACCTCACCCGCTCGGTCATCCTCGACGGTGCCTGAGCGGACCCGGCGCGGGGTGGCACCGCCCCGCGCGACACCGCCCACTGCGACACCGCCCTATGCGACATCGAACGACGTACGTGTCACGGCCGACCACGTGACACAGGTGAAGGGGAAGCACTGATGCCACTCGCCAGGACCGGCACGCTCGTCGCCGAGGCCGCCGCCAAACGCCGGGCCGTCGCGGCCTTCAACATCATCACCCTGGAGCACGCCGAGGCCGTCATCGCCGGCGCCGAGGCGGCCAAGTCGCCGGTGATCCTCCAAGTCAGCGAGAACGCGGTCAAGTTCCGCTACGGCCGGGTCCTGCCGCTCGCCCGTGCCGCCGTCGCGGCGGCCGAGGCCGCGGCCGTACCGGTGGCGCTCCACCTCGACCACGTCAAGCAGGACGACCTCCTGCGCCAGGCGGCGGACGCCGGGTTCAGCTCCGCCATGTACGACGCGGCGCACCTGCCGTACGAGGAGAACCTGGCGGCCACGCGCGCCGCCGCCGATTGGGCACACACCCAAGGCCTGTGGATCGAGGCCGAGTTGGGCGAGGTCGGCGGCAAGGACGGCAGGGCCCCGCTGGACGCCCACGCGCCCGGGGCGCGCACCGACCCCGCCGAGGCGCGGCAGTTCGTCGCCGAGTCGGGCGTCGACGCGCTCGCCGTCGCCATCGGCTCCACCCACGCCATGACGTCCCGCACCGCCGAACTCGACCACGCCCTGCTCGGCCGGCTCGACGACGTCCTGCGGGTGCCGCTGGTGCTGCACGGCTCCTCCGGCGTACCCGACGCGGCGCTCTCGGCGGCGGTGGCCGGCGGCATCGCCAAGGTCAACATCGGCACGGCCCTGAACATCGCCATGACCGACGCGATCCGCGCCTACCTCGCCGCCCATCCCGAGGCGGTGGACGCCCGCACCTATCTGACCGTCGGCCGCCAGGCGATGGCCGCGACCGTCACCCGGCTCATCACCGTCCTCGACCCGAGCGCCTGACATCGAGCGCCGCCGGGGCCCCACCGGGGCGCCGGCGGCGAAAACGCCACGTTCTGCCCCTCCGGCACTCTTCCGATGTGACCGGACGTCGTAGACGATGAGCCTGTGGACCGGCATGAGCACGCTCGGCTCGACGCGCTGCAGCGCGACCCCTATCCGCACTATGCGCGGGCCCGGGCCGCCGAAGGCCTGACCTTCGTGCCGGAGCTCGACGCGTGGCTGGTGGCGCGGGACGCCGATGTGCGGGAAGTCCTGCGCCGCCCCGAGGCGTTCTCCTCCGCCAACGCGCTGCGCCCCGACGTCCTGCCGGGCCCCACGGTGCTCGCCGAGATGGGCCGCGGCTTCGGCGGGCGCCCCGTCGTGGTCAGCTCGGACGGCGCCCTGCACCAGCGTCTGCGCGCGCCCATCGTGCACGGCCTCTCGCCGTCCCGCGTCGCCGCGGTCGTACCGTACGCGGCCCGGCGCGCGAGCGACCTCGTCGACGCCTTCGCGGACCGCGGCTCGGCCGACCTCATGGCGGAGTTCGCCCTCCGGCTGCCCGGCCAGGTGATCGGCCGGCTCATCGGCCTCGACCCGGCCGACGTGCCGCTCGCCGTGCACGGCGGGTACCGGGCCGAACAACTGCTGTTCCGGCCGATGGACGAGGCGGACCAACTCGCCGCCGCCCGCGACGTCGTGGCGATGCAGCACCTCCTGGACCGGTACGTACGCGAGCGCCACGCCCGCCCCGAGGACGACCTGTGCAGCGCACTGATCGCGGCGCTCGCGTCCGGCGGCGACCTGCCCGCGGCCGAGCTGACCCTCGACGAGCGCCACGAGATGGTCGCCCACCTGCAGAACTTCCTGCTCGCCGGACACCTCACCACGAGCGCCCTGATCGGCTCCATGCTGCTGCATCTGATGCACCACCGCGCCCAGTGGGAACTGCTCTGCCAGAAACCGGAGTTGATCCCCGCCGCCGTCGAGGAGGCCGCCCGCTACGACAGCCCGATCCAGGGCTTCCGGCGCATCACCACCCGCCCCGTCGTCCTGTCCGGCACCGAACTGCCCGTCGGCGCCGTGGTGTTCGTCGCCTTCGGCTCGGCCAACCGGGATCCCAGCCGCCACGAAAGACCCGACGTCTTCGACATCACCCGGCCTCCGGCGCGCCATCTCGCCTTCGGGTACGGGGTGCACGGCTGTCCGGGTTCGACGCTGGCCCGCGAGCAGCTCCGGGTGACCCTGGAGCTCCTGACCACACGCCTGCCGGGTCTGCGCCTCGCGCCCGACAGACCGGTGGTCATGCGGCCCACGATGATCCACCGCTCGCCGGAAGAGCTGCCCCTGGTGTGGTGAACGGCCGCACGTGGTGGTCCTGTCGCGGGCCTCGCGCTCGGCATATCCTCCGACCATGCGAGTTGCGCTCTTCGCCACCTGCGTCAACGACGCGCTCTACCCGGCCACCGCCGTCGCCACGGTCAGGCTCCTGGAACGGCTGGGTGTCGAGGTCGACTTCCCGGCCGGACAGACGTGCTGCGGGCAGCCCCAGTTCAACACCGGCTACCGGCACGAGACCGAACCCCTGGTGCGCCGCATGGGCCGGGTCTTCGACAGCTACGACCATGTGGTCACCCCCTCCGGCTCCTGCGTGGCGATGATCCGCGACAACTACCCGCGCATCGCGGACCGGGCCGCGGCCGAAGGGCGGGACGCGGGCCTGGGCGCCGTCGCGACGTCCCTGGTGCCCCGTGTGTACGAGCTGACGGAGTTCCTCGTCGACGTCCTCGGCGTGACCGACGTCGGCGCGTACTTCCCGCACACCGTCACCTACCACCCCTCCTGCCACGGCCTGCGCCTGCTGGGGCTCGGCGACCGGCCGCGCAGGCTGCTCGCCGCCGTCAGGGGGCTCGAACTGCGGGAGCTGCCGGGCGCCGAGGAGTGCTGCGGCTTCGGCGGCACCTTCGCGGTGAAGAACCCGGACGTCTCCGCCGCGATGGGCACGGACAAGGTGCGCAACGCCGCCGCGACCGGTGCCCGGGTGCTGTGCGGCGCCGACAACTCCTGCCTGATGCACATCGGCGGCATCCTCCACCGCCAGGACGCCCCGATGCGGGCCCTGCACATCGCCGAGATCCTCCTCAGCACGGAAGCGGAGCCCCACGTATGAGCGGCACCTTCGTCGGTATGCCCGCGTTCCCGAAGGCCGCGCGCGAGGCCGTGCACGACGCCACCCTGCGCGGCAACCTCCGGCACGCCACCCACACCATCCGCGACAAGCGCGCCAGGGCGGTCGCCGAACTCGCCGACTGGCAGGAGCTGCGCGAGGCTGGCCGGCGCATCAAGGACCACACCCTGCGCCATCTCGACCGCCATCTGGTCCAGTTGGAGGAGTCGGTCACCGCGGCCGGCGGCACCGTGCACTGGGCCGCCGACGCCGACGAGGCCAACCGCATCGTGGCCGGTCTGGTCAGGGCGACGGGGGAGAGCGAGGTGGTGAAGGTCAAGTCGATGGCCACGCAGGAGATCGGCCTCAACGAGGCGCTCGCCGCCGAGGGCATCCACGCCTACGAGACCGACCTGGCCGAACTCATCGTTCAGCTCGGCGACGACCGCCCCTCGCACATCCTCGTCCCCGCGATCCACCGCAACAGGCGCGAGATCCGCGACATCTTCCGTGCGCAGATGGGCAGTTGGGGCAGGCCGGCCCCGGAAGGCCTCGGTGACACGCCGGCCGAACTCGCCGAGGCGGCCCGGCTGCATCTGCGCGAGAAGTTCCTGCGCGCGAAGGTCGGCGTCTCGGGCGCCAACTTCATGGTCGCCGAGACGGGCACCCTGGTCGTCTTCGAGTCCGAGGGCAACGGCCGCATGTGCCTGACCCTGCCGGAGACCCTGATCTCCGTCGTCGGCATCGAGAAGGTCGTCCCCACCTGGCAGGACCTGGAGGTCTTCCTCCAGACCCTGCCGCGCTCCTCGACCGCCGAGCGCATGAACCCGTACACCAGCATGTGGACCGGTACCGCCGACGACGACGGCCCGTCCGCCTTCCACCTCGTCCTGCTCGACAACGGCCGCACCGACGCCCTGGCCGACGACGTCGGCCGCCAGGCGCTGCGCTGCATCCGCTGCTCGGCCTGCCTCAACGTCTGCCCGGTCTACGAACGGGCCGGCGGCCACGCGTACGGCTCGGTCTATCCGGGCCCCATCGGAGCCGTCCTCACTCCCCAGCTCCGGGGCACCACGAGCGAGATCGACGCGTCCCTGCCGTACGCGTCCACGCTGTGCGGCGCCTGCTACGAGGTGTGCCCGGTCGCCATCGACATCCCCGAGGTCCTGGTTCACCTCCGGGAACGGGTCGTCGAGGGGGGCGGCCCGGGGCACCGCCTGGAGAGGGCGGCGATGAAGGCCGCCGGTTGGGCCATGGACCATCCCCGGGCCATGGCGGCGGGGGAGCGGGCCGCCGCGCGCACCCGTGCCCTGCACCCCCGGCGCCCGCCCGGAGCCGGGGCCTGGACCGACAGCCGCGACCTGCCCCAACTGCCCGCAGAACCCTTCCGCGACTGGTGGAGGAAGAACCGCGCATGAGCTCACGCGACCGCATCCTGGCCCGCGTCCGGGCCGCCGTGGCCGGCGCCCCCGAGGCCCCCGCCGCCGTCCGCGACTACCTCACGAGCCACACCTCCGACGACCCCGCGACCGTGCTCGACCTGCTGCACGAGAACCTCGCCGACTACCGCGCGCTCGTGCACCGCACGGACCCCGACGGGCTCGCCCCGCTCGTCGCCCGGCTGCTCGCCGCGCGGGGCGCGACGAGCGTGCTGGTCCCGCCGGGCCTGCCCGCGGCCTGGCTCGCGGACACCCCGGTGCCGCACGTGACGGACACCCCGGGGACCACGGCGGCCCAACTCGACGCCGTGGACAGCGTGATCACGGGCTGCGCCCTCGCCATCGCCGAGACCGGCACGATCGTCCTGGACGCGGGACCCGACCAGGGCCGCCGCCGCGCCACGCTCGTACCGGATCACCACATCTGTGTCGTCCGCGCCCCCGGCCAGGTCGTCGCATCGGTCCCGCAGGCGATGCCCCGCCTTGACCCGACCCGTCCCCTGACCTGGATCTCGGGCCCGTCCGCGACGAGCGACATCGAACTCGACCGCGTGGAGGGCGTCCACGGGCCGCGCACCCTGGAAGTGATCCTGCTGAGCGGCTGAGCCGGCCGATCCGTGCGGGTCCGGCCGGCGGCCCCGGGGGGAGGGGCGCCCGTGCTCAGCCGGTGAGCCGGGGCGCCTCGGTGGCCGCGTCCACCGGCGCCGGCAGCCGGGCGGACAGCTCCCGCGCCCAGACGGCGAGCCCGTCCAGATCGATCCCGTACGTGGGTACGCCCTCGCGCGCCGCGTACCGGGCCAGCGAGCCGGTGCCGCGCTCCAGGAGCGAGGCCCCGCCCCTGGAGTTGCCCCGCGCGGCATGGGTGAGCCCGACCGCGAGCTGGGCCAACCCCCGCCACAGCGGCTCCTCCTGGGCCGGGCCCGCCTTCCAGGCGTCCTCGAACACCTCGTGCGCGTGGAACGGCATCCCGGCGTCCAGCAGCCGCTGCGCCTCGCGCAGGGTCTCCGCGGGAACCCGCTGCACGCCCTCCGGCTGCCGTGCCACGCCCTCGGCGCCGTACGGCAGCGGCCGCCCGAGCCCGTCCCTCGGCCGGGCGTTGCGGGCCCGCCCCTCGGCATCACGATCGCGGCGCGCGGAAGTCTCCATGCCCCGATTGTCCCCCGTTCCTGCCGCGGTGCCAGAGTGCGGTATGGTTCTCGTGCACGAACGGCCGGGGGAAACCCCAGGTCAGACGGCATCGGGACGTGGCGCAGCTTGGTAGCGCACTTGACTGGGGGTCAAGGGGTCGCAGGTTCAAATCCTGTCGTCCCGACTTGTGAGAGTCGAGGTCAGGGCCGGTTTCGGAGAAATCCGAAACCGGCCCTCGATCGTTTCCGGGAACCTGCGCGGGCGCACGGCACAGTGGTACCACCACCGTGTCCGAGGGAGGAAGCCGTGCTCGGTCTGGAGCTCGTCGTGTTGTTGGGGGTCGCCGTGCTGGTCGGCTCCGCCCTCGGCGACCGGCTGCGCGTCGCGCCGCCCGTGGTGCTCATGGTCATGGGCGTCCTGATCGGCCTGGTCCCCGCGCTGAGCAAGGTGGAACTGCCCTCCGAAGTCGTGCTGTTGCTCTTCCTGCCGGCGCTGCTCGCGTGGGAGAGCCTCAATACGTCCCTGCGCGAGATCCGCCGCCACCTCACCGATGTGGCGCTGGCCGCCACCGTGCTGGTCATCGCCTCGGCCGCGGCCGTGGCCTGTGTCGCGCACGGGCTCGGGATCGGCTGGGGCCCGGCCTGGGTACTGGGCGCCGCCGTCGCGCCCACCGACGCGACCGCGGTCGGCGTCGTGGCCCGGCTCCTGCCGCGCCGGGACATCACCCTGCTGCGTGCCGAGAGCCTCCTCAACGACGGTACGGCGCTGGTCGTCTACGGCATCGCGGTCGGCGTGACCGTCGGCACGGAGCACATCACCGCCCCGCACGTCGGGTGGCTGTTCGTCCTCGGGTACGGCGGCGGGGCGCTGATCGGGAGCGTCACCGGCACGGTCGTGCAGTGGCTGCGGGCCAGGACGGTGACGGGGGACGCGCTGCGCGGCCAAGTGCTCCTGCTGCTGGCCCCGTTCACGGCGTATCTGCTCGCGGAGGACATCGACGCTTCGGGCGTCGTCGCCGTCGTGGTGTGCGGCCTCATGCTCAGCCGGAGCGGACCGCGCACCGTACGGGCGGAGGTGCGGGTCCAGGCGCAGAACTTCTGGACGGTCGCCACCTACCTCCTCAACGGTTCCCTGTTCGTCCTCATCGGCGTCGAACTCGACTACTCGGTACGCACGATGGGCGACGTCGAGATCCCGCGCGCCCTCGCCACCGGGTTCGCCGCGGCCGGCACGCTCGTGGCCGTCCGCTTCGCCTACTACTTCGGCGTCGCCGGCTTCTTCCGCGTCGTCCGACGGGGCACCGCCCGCGCCTCCGGGACGACGTACTCGCACCGGCGGCTGACCGTGAGCGCCCTGTCCGGGTTCCGCGGATCGATCTCACTGGCCGCCGTGCTCGGTGTCCCCGCCCGCCTCGAGGACGGTGCGGCCTTCCCGTCCCGTCAGCTCATCGTCTTCGTCACCGGCGTGGTGATCGTCGTGACGATGGCGCAGGCGCTGATCCTGCCCTGGGTGGTGCGCTGGGCGCGGATCCCGCACGACCGGGACGCGGCCCGGGAGGAGTGGCTCGCCGAATCGGCGGCGCTGGCCTCCGCGCTCGCGGCCCTGCCGCGCCTCGCGACCCGTCTGGAGACGGCGCCCAGCGTGCGCGAGGCGGTCCTGCGCTCCCACCGGCTGCGCGCGGACGCGGTGGCGCAGCGCTGCGCCGTGGTCCCGGACGATCCCGAGGAGCTCGCGGTCCATCCGGTGCGCCTCACCGACGACCACACCGCCCTCAGTCTGGCCCTCCTCGCCGAGCGCCGGGCCGTCGTCATCCGGCTGCGGGACGACGGCGACATCGACGACACGGTGCTGCGCCGCCTCCAGGGACGGCTGGACACCGAGGAACTCCACCTGCTCGAACACATCCCGGCGGCGGACTGAGGGACAGGAGTCGGCGTGCGCTCGGCGGCATAAACCCTTCGGGAGAGTGACCCACATCACGTTACCGCCGGTATCTGAAACGCCGTGTCGCAGGTAAATTGCCAGAAGGCGCACGGGAGTCACCACGAGCACGGGCAGGCGTCGGCGCCCCGAGCGGCAGCGGCCCCACGCCCCTGCCGCGCTCACGTGCCCACGAGCGAGAGCGAGGGTCTGCGCGATGGAGCAGCAGCACGTCGACGTCCTGGTCATCGGCGCCGGGATATCCGGTATCAGCGCCGCCCGCCACGTCCTGCGGGACAATCCCGGCGCCTCGGTCGTCGTGCTGGAGCGGCGGGCCCGCGTCGGCGGCACCTGGGACCTGTTCCGCTATCCCGGCATCCGCTCGGACTCCGACATGGCCACCTTCGGATTCGGCTTCCGCCCCTGGCGCCAGGCCCGCGTCCTCGCCGGCGGCGCGGACATCCGGCAGTACGTCGAGGACGCCGCCGCCGAGGCGGGGGTCCTCCAGCGCATCCGCTTCGGCCGCCGTGCGACCGGCGCCGACTTCTCGCACACCGACGGACGCTGGACGGTCGAGGTCGAGAACGAGGGCACCGGCGAGCGCGAGAGCTACAGCGCGGGCTACCTCGTCGGCGCGACCGGCTACTACGACTACGACGAGCCCTACCGCCCCGAATTCCCCGGCGAGGCGGACTACCGGGGCGAGGTCGTCCACCCCCAGCACTGGCCCGAGGACCTCGACCACACGGGCAGGCGCGTGGTCGTCATCGGCTCCGGCGCCACCGCCATCACCCTGCTCCCCGCGCTGGCCGACGGCGCCGCGGGCGTCACCATGCTCCAGCGCTCGCCCACGTACATCCTCGCGCTGCCCGAGATCGACCCGGTCACCGCCGTCCTGCAGAAGCTGCGCGCCCCCGCCCGGCTGGTCCACACCATCGCCCGCACCCGCAACATCGCGCTCCAGCGCGCGAGTTACGCCTTCTGCCGCGCCCACCCCCGGCTCGCCCGCAAGGTGCTGCTCGGCCTCGTGCGGGCCAGGGCCGGCAAGGGGGTCGACATGCGCCACTTCACCCCGCGCTACCAGCCCTGGGACCAGCGCCTGTGCGTGGTCCCCGGCGGCGACCTGTTCAAGGTGCTCAAGAGCGGCCGGGCGGACATCGTCACCGACCGCATCGAGACGTTCACCGCCGACGGCATCCGGCTGGAGTCCGGCAAGGAACTGAAGGCCGACATCGTCGTCACCGCCACCGGACTGAACGTCCGGCTCCTGGGCGGCATGGCGCTCAGCGTCGACGGCGACCCGGTGGACGTCACGAACCGGGTGCTCTACAAGGCCGTCCTGCTCGAAGGCGTGCCCAACATGTCCCTCGTCATCGGCTACACCAACGCCTCGTGGACCCTGAAGGCCGACCTGGCGGCCGGCTACACCGCCCGCCTGCTGGCACACATGCGGCGTCACGGGCACGACATCGCCACCCCGGTGGCCGGCGACGGCGACCGCTCGGAGTTCTCGGTCATGGGCGAGGCGCTGACCTCCGGCTACATCGCGCGGGCCGACCGGGCCATGCCGCGCCAGGGCACCCGCGACCCGTGGCGGCTGTGGAACAACTACTACCGGGACCGCGCCCTGTTGCAGGACGCCCCCATCGAGGACGCACCGCTGCGCTTCGCCACCGCCGGCCCGTCCGGCGCGGACACCGCGGCCGGCGCCGAGGAATCCACCCGCGCCGCCTGACCGCAGGGGCGGCCCACCAGACAAGCGAGGACGACGATGACCGCGCACCTGACCAGGAAGGCCTACGACGAGCGCCTGCGGACCCTGTCCGAGGGCTCCGTCAACGTCCACTTCAACGCCTTCACCGACATAGCGTGGGACGACCCGGAGTTCGCCGTCGACCCGCACGACCCGCGCTGGGTCCTCACCTCGGCGGACGCCCTCGGCGCCCACCCGTGGTACCAGGAGCAGCCGCTGGAGACGCGGATCCGGATCGGGATCTGGCGCTGGGCGGTGATCGCCAAGGTGGGCATGCAGTTCGAGAACCTGCTCATGCGCGGGGCGCTCGACTACGTCTACCAACTCGACAACCGGGACCAGGAGTTCAGGTACCTCACACACGAGGTCACCGAGGAGACCCACCACACCCAGATGTTCCAGGAACTGGTCAACCGCACCGGCGTGGACACCGCCGGGGGCAAGCGCTGGTTCCGCCAACTCAGCCGCGTACTGCCGCTGTTCGGGTCCCTGTACCCCGAGGCGTTCTTCACCGGCATCCTGGCCGGCGAGGAGCCCATCGACCATCTGCAGAAGTCGGCCCTGCGCAGCGGGGAGCCGGTGCACCCCCTGCCGCAGCGGATCATGCAGATCCACATCGCGGAGGAGGCCCGCCACATCTCCTTCGCGCACGAGTTCCTGCGTCTGCGCGTCCCGCGCTTCGGCCGGGCCCGCCGCGGCGCCCTGTCGCTGCTCTTCCCGCTGATCATGCGCAGCCTGTGCGACGTCATCATGATCCCGGACCGGAAGTCCGCCGAAGCGGTCGGCATCCCGGCGTGGGTGGTCAAGGACGTCTTCTGGAAGTCCGAGGCCGGCCGCGCGATGCTGCACGACCTGTTCTCCGACGTGCGGATGCTCGCCGAGGACATCGGCCTGATGAACAAGGCCTCCCGCCCGCTGTGGCGGGCCCTGCGCATCGACGGCCGCCCCGCGCGCTTCCGCGGCGAACCGGTTCCGCTCACCGACTGACCATCCGTACCGCCCCGACGCCCCGCCCACCCCCACCGCCCGAACGGAGACCAGCCGCCGTGCCGTACGTCGTCACCCGGTCCTGCTGCGCCGACGCCTCCTGCGTGCTGGCCTGTCCGGTCAACTGCATCCACCCCGCGCCGGGCGAGCCCGGCTTCGCCACCACGGCGATGCTGTACGTCGATCCGCGTACCTGCGTGGACTGCGGTGCCTGCACGACGGCCTGTCCGGTGGACGCGCTCAAGCCCCATACGGCGCTGGCCGCCGCGGAGTTGCCGTTCCTGGAGCTCAACGCCGCCTATTACCAGGCCAATCCGCACGCCGACCGTGCTCCGATGCACGTGGTCCCGAAGCAACGGCGGCTCCCGCAGGGCGAGTTGTCCGTCGCGGTCGTCGGCTCCGGGCCGGCCGGACTCTTCGCCGCCGACGAGCTGCTGCGGCATCCGGGCGTGCGGGTCACCGTCTACGACCGGCTGCCGACCCCGTACGGCCTCGTACGGGCCGGTGTGGCGCCGGACCACCAGGACACCAAGCGGGTCACCGACCTGTTCCGGGCCATCGAGTCGCAGCCCGCCTTCAGCTACCGCCTCGGAGTCGAGGTCGGCACCGATGTCACCCACGCCGACCTGCTGCGCGAACACCACGCGGTGGTCTACGCGGTGGGCGCGGCGACCGACCGGCGCCTCGGCATCGAGGGTGAGGACCTGCCCGGCAGCGTCTGCGCGACCGAGTTCGTCGCCTGGTACAACGGCCACCCCGACCGCGCGCACGACGACCACGACCTCGGCCACGAGCGCGCGGTCGTCATCGGCAACGGCAACGTGGCCCTCGACATCGCCCGTGTCCTCACCGCCGACCCCACGGCCCTGGCCCGCACCGACATCTCCGACCGCGCGCTCACCGCGCTGCGCGCCGGCCGGCTCCGTGAGGTCGTCCTCCTCGGCCGGCGCGGCCCGGCACAGGCCGCGTTCACCGTGCCCGAACTGCTCGCGCTCGGCGCCCTCACGGACGTGGACGTACGCGTCGAGGGCTGGCCCGACGGCCTGGCGCCCGATGCCACCGAGAAGACGCGGCTGCTGTCGCGACTGGCGGCCCGCCCGCCGGTCGAGGGCCGGCGCCGCATCGTGCTGCGCTTCCTCACCGCTCCGGTGCGGATCGTGGGCGACGGCTCGGTGCGCGCCGTCGAGGTCACCGGCACCACCCTGCACACCGACGACGACGGCACCGTCCGCGCCCGGCCCACCGGCGAGGTGGAGACCCTGGAGACCGGCCTCGTGCTGCGCTCCGTGGGCTACCGGGCCCGGCCCGTCCCCGGTCTGCCCTTCGACGAGGACACCGCGACGGTCCCGCACGAGGCCGGGCGGGTCGAGCCGGGCGTCTACGTCGCGGGCTGGATCAAGCGGGGGCCGACCGGCTTCATCGGAACGAACAAGACCTGCGCCCAGGAGACGGTCGCATCCCTCCTGGACGACTTCGCCGCCGGCCGCCTCGACCGGCCGGTGTCCGGCGCGGCCACGGCGGGCGCCGCCCTGGACCTGGCGGCGTGGCGGGCGATCGACGGCGTGGAGCGAGCCGCGGGCGAGGCCCAGGGACGACCCCGCGTCAAGCTCACGGACACCGTTGCACTGCACCGCGCCGCCACGCGCACCGTCCCGGCGGTACGCGGCTGACGGGGCCGGGGCTGACGGGGCCGGGGGCGCCGGCACGCGTCGCGGCCCCGGCGGCGGGGACTCGACGACGGCAGCCCCCGGGTCTCGCGGACAACATCGGACCTCGCGGCTGCCGGCGGGGGAGCGCGGTCAGCGCCGTTCCAGGTCCGACACGCGCTGCTGCGGCGACAGTTCGACACCCAGGTCCCGCAGCGTCGCGTCGAGGATCGCCCAGACCGAGCGGCACAGCATCGCGCGCAGCTCCTCCTCGGACTGCTCGCGGCGTTCGTCGTGCGCCCACTGGTTGACCGCCGTGTCCACGAAACCCACGATGCCGACCGCGACCGACCGGATCGGAGCCTGCGGCACCCCGAGCGCCTTGAGCACGTCCCCGAACCGCTCGCTCAGCATCAGGGCGATGGCCGTCTTGGTGTCCGCCACCAGCGAGCCGTCACCCATCGCATGCTCCGCCACGCCCATGTAGGCGTACAGGCGCGGGTGTTGGGCCACCCAGTCCAGATGCGCGCCCACCACCCGGTGCACGGCGTCCTCGACGGTCCCCTCGAAGGTGAGGGTGGGCTCCATCCGCCGCAGGAACGACTCCACCACCCGCCGGCGGATCAACTCGTCCAGCGCGGCGCGGTCCTTGAAGTGCCGGTAGAGCACCGAGCGCGGCAGGCCCACCCGCTCGGCCAGCCGCTGCACGCGAAAGCGCGTGCCCTCCTCCTCGATGAGCGCGACGGCCGCGTCCACCAAGTCGACCTGGCGCTGCGCCTTGTGCTTGTCCCACCGGGTGGAGCGTCCGTCGGTCTGCGGCTCTCCGCCGGTTGTGTCCGCCACCCCGTCAGGATATCGGACCGGCTCGGCGCGCCCCCGATTCCGGGCGCCGGCCGGACGGTCCCGGCGGCGCTCTACAGTCGGCCCCATGAGTCGTTGGCAGGAACTGACCGGAGGAACCTCCGGGGACGAGTACGCGGCGCGCTTCGAGGCGCTGGCGCGCGGTGGCAAGGACGTGCACGGCGAGGCGGCGCTCTGCGCGTCCCTCGTACCGCCGGGATCCCGGGTGCTGGACGCCGGGTGCGGCACCGGGCGGGTCATGATCCGCCTCGCCGAGCTCGGCTACGACTGTGTCGGCGTCGACCTGGACGCCTCGATGCTGGACGTGGCGCGGGAGCGGGCGCCGGGGCTGCCCTGGTACCGGGTGGATCTGGCCGCGTTCGATCCGGCCGCCCTCGGTGTCGCCGCGGACTTCGACCTCGTCGTCGCCGCCGGGAACGTCCTGCCGCTGGTCACGCCGGGCACCGAGGGCGACGTGGTCGCGCGCCTCGCGGGGGCGCTGCGCCCGGGCGGCCTGCTGGTGGCGGGCTTCGGGCTCGACACGGCCCATCTGCCCGTGCCGCCCGTCCTCACCCTGGGCGAGTACGAAGCCCACTGCGCCGCCGCCGGCCTCAGCTCCGTCGCTCGGTTCGCCACCTGGGACGCGGCTCCCTACGACGACGGCGGATACGTGGTCGGCGTGCACCGCCGCGACCGCCCCTGACGACGGCGTTCCCGGGCGTCCCCGTGCGGGCGGGCCGCCATGGATTGTGGCTGTATGGGTAGGGAGACCCTGTTCGTGCGCGGGGCGCGGCCGAGTGGGAAGGGGCACGTGATGGTGCAGGTGGCGGCCGGGGTGCTGGAGCCGAGCGGGCAGGGCTGGGTGCAGGCCGGCGAGTTCGGCCTCGCGTTCCTGCTCTCCGCGGCGATCGGCCTGGAGCGGGAGATCCGCCAGAAGGCCGCCGGGCTGCGCACCTACACCACGGTGGGCGTCGGCTCGGCCCTGTTCACCCTGGTCAGCAAGTACGGGTTCGGCGATGTGCTGCACGCCGGCACGATCGAGCTCGACCCGTCCCGGGTCGCCGCGCAGATCGTGTCGGGCGTCGGGTTCATCGGCGGCGGCGTCATCTTCGTGCACCGGGGTTCGGTACAGGGGCTCACCACGGCGGCGACGATCTGGCTGACCGCGGCCGTCGGCGCCGCTGCCGCCGCCGGGCTGCCACTGCTCTCGATACTGGCGACCGCCGCCTACTTCGTGGCCGCCTACCTGGTGCGGCCCCTGGTGCACCGGCTGCCCGCGATGCGCACGGCCGCGCCGACCTTCCGCATCACCTACGAGCAGCGGCCCGGCCTGCTGCGGGAACTCATGGAGCAGTGCGAGCGTGCCGGGTTCACGGTGGCGGGGCTCCAGATGCAACGGCCGGGCGGGGGCGGTGACCCCGCCGAGGTCGTCGTCTCGGCGGTCGGCCGCGCCGATCCGGCCGTGCTCACCGCCCGGTTCGCCGACGTCGCCGGGGTGATCGCCTGCACGCGGGACGGCAACGAGGACGAGTGAGCCGGACCGGGCGCGCCCCGGCCCCGCCACCCGTGCTCAGGCCCCCGACGCTCCGTCGCGCAGCGCCGGGTTCCTGCGGGTGGCCAGCAGGCCGAGGAGCACCGCGACCGTGATGGCGACCAGGTGCTCGCGGCCCGCCAGGTTCGGCTTGTGCAGGGATCTGAGCACGGTCGGGGTGACCGCGAACAGGAACAGGACCGGCGCCCGCTTCACGGTGGCGACGTGGGCGAACAGGCCGACCACGGCGGCGGACGCCCCGGTGTCGATGACATGCGCGGCCTCCGGGGGCAGCCCCCACCAGCGGGGCCCGAGCGCGATCATGACGCGCGCGCTGAGCGTGCCCGCGAACGACACCGCGTACGCGACGAGCACGGTGCGGGCGGGCCCCAGGACCAGCTGCGCCAGCGCGATCCCGAGGAAGAGCACGGGGATGCCCGGCAGCGCCGCCATGTCACGGGCCGGCACGAACAGCGACAGGGGCGTGCGCAGCAGTACGAGCGGGAGCGGGATGTCGCCCCGGACGTGCGAGACGAGCCGGACCAGCGTCGCCCCCGAGCGGGTCTGGTCCACGGCGTGCAGCGAGAGCACCGCCACCGCGGTGAAGATCGCGAGCGCCACTCCGGACAGGCCGCGCCGTACGAGCGCGCGCACCGGCTCGGCGACGACGACCCGGAATTCGCGGCACAGGTTCCGCCCGAGGAAACGTACGAATCGGCTGAGCCAGTGTTCGGTCCTGGCTCGCGGACCGGCGGCCTGGAGGGCGATCGGAGGCAGCGGCTCCGCAAGCGCCGGCTCCGGTCCGCCCGGCCGCTCGCAGGCCTGTGTGTCGCCGCGCACCCTCAACCCCCGCACCTGCCCCGGCCAGGGACTCCCCGCCGGCCTGCGAGCGATCTTGCCATGGGGCGCGCTCGGTGCGGGGGCCGCCCCCCGGTCGCGCGGGACGGCTGCGCGGCGCCGTGTACCGGGCGCCGAAACCGGCTCATAGCACTGCAAGCAGGACCAGTGCGACGCGCTTCGATAATCAGGCCACTCGATGGAGTGAAAGGCGTATGAGGCATAACCCATCCGGCCTCTTCGCCGTTGATGGCGGTGCGGGCGAGCGGTCCGTGACGAACTCCGGAAGGCAGGAAACCAATGAGACGGGTCGCCATGAAGGGCCTGGTCACGGCGGTGGCCACGGGCGGTGTGCTGGCCGCGACCGGCTACGCCCACGCGGACTCCACCGCCGGAGGCAGTGCCGAACACTCGCCGGGAGCGCTGGCCGGCAACGCCGTACAGCTCCCGGTCGACCTCCCCGTGAACGTGTGCGGGAACACCGTGGACGTCCTCGGACTGCTCAACCCCAGCGCCGGCAACACCTGCGCCAACGTCTCGCGCGCCTCCCACGGGCACGGCGTCAGGGCAGGCGCCCCGCACGCGGGCAACGGCGGCGGCGCGTCGGCGTCCGGGAGCGAGAAGAACTCACCCGGTGTCCTCGCGGGCAACGGACTCCAGCTCCCGGTCGACCTCCCCGTCAACATTTCCGGGAACTCGGTGGGCGTGGTCGGCGTCCTGAACCCGTCGATCGGGAACACCGCGGTGAACCAGTCCGAGCCGCCGGTCCGCCACCACCCCGCTCCGCCGCCGGCCCCCGCGCCGCCCGCCCCGCACACCGCGGTCCCGGCCGCCGCGGCGCCCCCGGCGCTCCCCGTGGCGCAGGGGCCCACGCTGGCCCACACCGGAGCGGACGGCATCGGCCTCGCGATCCCCGCATCGGCCGCGCTGCTCCTGGGCGGCGGGGTCCTCTACCGCAGGTTCCGCGGCGCCACGCGGTAACGCCCGCTCCCTGACCGTGGCCCCGGCATCCGTGCCGGGGCCACCGTCGTGCCGGGTGGCCGCGGGTCCGTATTCAGTGCGCCGCCGGGCACCGCACCGCGATGTCCGGCGACCCGTAGGTGTCGCTCGTGGAGAACAGGCCGCTGCCGTACTCGTAGTAGAGGTACGAGGAGAAGCCCAGCGTCCGCCCGCACGCCGACTCGGGAGCGATGCGGTAGGTGAGCGTCACGGTGCGGCTCTCGCCCGGGGCGAGCGGCAGGGCGTAGTCCAGGCCGAGCCGGGTGGCGTCCGCGCAGGGGGAGCCGTCCGCCGAGCAGCTCACCTGCGCGTACCGGAGGTCGGTTTGGCGTTCGGTGTCCCAGGTCGGCCGGATCGACTGGTAGATGAACCTGATCTCGGTCGCCTGGGTGTTGGTGAGCGTCATCGTCAGATCGAAGACGGCGCCGGGGTTGACCGCGGCCCCGTCGGTGCTGAACGTCAGGTCGGCGGTGTCGGCGTTCGCGGGGGTGCCCACGCCGAGGAGCACGGCCGCGGTGCATGACAGGACCGCGGCGAGGCCGAGACCCGCGAGGCGTGTCGTGTTCATGGCCCCGCAGACTACGAGCTGTCCGGCCTCCCGTCGCCCCGTCGTCATGGCGTACGGCTCGAAACGGTCGGTGCCCGTAGCCTCCCTTGCTGCCCCCCAACGACGTTGCGTCACAAGCAGGTTGGGGCCGCGCGCCGTAAGGGAGGCGGGAACTGGCGTGCCGATCGCGTGCGTTGGGCAGGCAAGCGGGGGACACGGCTTCGCACGAGCCGGCAACGCGACCGCATTGGGGGCGGATGACGTCATGGAGAAGACTGCCTGGCGATTCTCGGACGACCGCGGACAGGTCTCGACGGCGCCCGCGCCGCCGGTCCGCGTCGTGGCCTACGTCCAGGCCGGAGCCACCCTGGAGGACCTCGGCGTCCGGCCCACGGCGGTGTTCGGCTCCTTCCACGACGGCCCCGATCCGGACCCGGCCAAGACCGGCGCGCTGCCCCCGCACGAGGTCGGCTACCTCGGCGCGGGCGGCGGCCTCGACGTGGCGGCGCTGCTCGCCCCCGAGCCGGACCTGGTGGTCGCCGTCAGCTACGGCGGCGGCCAGGTCTACGGTCTCGACCCCGAGACGGCGAAGCATCTGGAGGAGCGCGTCCCGGTGGTCGTCCTCGACGTGGGCACGGACCGCACGCCCGCGCGCATACGGGCCCGATTCGCCGACCTGGCCACGGCGTTGGGCGCGCCACGCGAGGACGCGTCGGCCCTCACCGCCGCGCAGGAGCGCCTGCGCGCCGCCACCGCGCGCACCCCGGCTCCGCGGGTCCTGGCGCTCTCGCCGGCCGGTCCCGACCAGGTCCATCTGGCCCGGCCGACGGCCTGGCCCGAGCTGCGCGAGCTCGTGGAGTTCGGCGTGAACCTGGTGGCACCGGGGGAGGGGCCGGGCGCCAACTGGCTGACCGCGCCCTGGGACGCGGCGGTGGAACTGCGGCCCGACATCGTCCTCGCGGACGTCCGGTGCAACGCTGCCCCGCTCGCCGCGCTGCGCACCGATCCCTCGTGGCGCGCTCTGGAGGAACGCGCCCGCATCCTCGCCTGGAACCCCGAATCCCCGTGCAGCGCGCGGGCGCACGCCGCGTTCTTCGACACCGTCGCCCGCGCTCTGGAGGGGGCGTGAGGGCGCGGCGGGCGGGGCCCGCCCAGGTGCCGGGGGACCCGCCCGGAGCGCCGGCGCCCGCCGCGCCCCCGGCACCGGGACGCACCTCGGGCGCCGGCTCAGCGCACCGCGGCCGGTGACGAGGCGCCCTCCACGAGCAGCCGGGGAGCGCCCGTGCCGTCGGCCGGCGCGGCCCACACGTCACTGGCCCGGCCCGCCCGGCCGGGCAGCGCGTAGGCCACCGTCCGGTCGTCGAGCCAGGCGGCCTGGTCGTCGACGCTGTGCGACTCGGCCAGCGGGCGCTCCGCCATCGTCGCGAGGTCCAGGACGTACAGCCGCCAGGGCGCGGCCGGGTCGTTCGACACCTTCTTCTTGAAGACGATCCGGGTGTTGTCGGGCGACAGGGAGGGGCATTCGGCGTTCTCGCGCAGGGACTTGGCCGACCAGGCGGCCATGTCGCCCTCCACGAGATAAGTGCGGCCCCTGGTCGAGACGGTCGCGTAGAAGCGGTTGTCGTCGCGTGCGAACGTCACGCCCCAGTAGTTGACGTCGGGGGCGTGGTAGCGGGCGCCGTTCAAGGTCAGCGGGATCTCCTCCATCGACTTGATGAGGTAGCCGGAGCGCAGGTCCAGGATCGAGGTACGGGTGGAGAAGCCGCTCGCCGCGTACGAGTCGCCGACCGCGAACGCCGTCCAGGAGAGCATCCGGCCGGACGCGGACACCCGGGCCCGGTTGGGGATGCCGGGCACGGCGATCCTGCGCACCTCGCGCAGCCGCCGGTCGAGCACCACGGCGTACGCGCGCGGCGGCACCCCGGGCTCGCGGCGCAGGCACACCGCGGTGTCCCCGGCCGCGTAGAACCGCTCGCACGCGGGTCCGCCGCCGCGCCGGGCGGCGTTCGGGGTGCCGAGCGGCTGGTGGGCGATGCGTCCGGTGGCCGTGTCCCGGAAGTACAGGCCGGGGCCCTCCAGGGTGAACGAGCCGTCCGCGGCGGCCCGTTGGGCGCCGCGGTGGGTGGAGTGCAGCACATAGCCGAGCGAGCCGGCGGCGAGCAGCAGGACGGCCGTGACGAGCACGGCGAGCTTCGCGCGGGGCCTCATGCGGTGGACCTTTCCGGTGCGGGGGCGGGCGTGCGCGGCAGCAGCGCCCAGCCGCCGGCGAGGGAGACGGCCAGTGCGCCGAGCGCGGCCCACAGCGCGGGTCCTTGACCCCACACGGTCCAGGCGGCGCCGAACCCGGCGGTGCCCAGGAGCCGGGTCAGCGCCTGGGCGGTCTGGAGCAGGGCGAGGCCGCCGGCCCGCCCGCCCTCCGGCAGGGCCGGCGAGGCCAGCGCCATCAGGACCCCGTCGGTCGCCGCGTAGAAGACGCCGAGCAGCGCGAGCACGGGCAGCACGAGCAGGAGGGCCGGGCCGCCGGCCGGAATGAGCAGCAGCGCGTACACGCCGAGCAGCGCGACATGGCCGTACAGGAACGGCAGCCGCCGCCCCACGCGGTCCGCGACGCGGCCGGCCGGGACGGCGAGCAGCAGATAGGAGGCGGCCGAGCCGAGCGGAAGCAGCGGGAACCAGCCGACCGGGATGTCGAGCCCGCGCTGCAGGAGCAGATAGACGAAGGAGTCCCCGACGGTGGCGGCCCCCAGCAGGGCTGCCGCGTACAGGATCCGCCGGAAGGCCGCGCCGCGCAGGGCGGCGAGGGGGTTGCGGCGTCGGGGAGTTGGGGCTGCGGGGGAATCGGTGCGGCCGGGGACGTACAGGACGAGCAGCAGGACGCCGAGCAGTCCGGTGCAGAAGCTGACGACGAACACCGCGTCGTAGGCGTCCGCGGTCGCCCACAGCAGACCGAACGCGGCGAGCGGGCCGAGCAGTGCGCCCGTGGTGTCCATGGCGCGGTGCACGCCGAAGGCCCGGCCCAGCAGGTGCGGGGGACTGCTCAGCGTGATCAGGGCGTCCCGTGGCGCGGTGCGGATGCCCTTGCCGACGCGGTCCACGGCGAGGGCCGCCGCGATCTGGCCGGCCGCGCCGCCCGCGAGGAGCAGCCCGAGCCGGGAGGCGGCGGACAGGGCGTAGCCGAGGCCGGCGACGCGTTTGTGCCGCCCGCCGCGGTCGGCGGCGTGCCCGCCCAGCAATCGCACGACGGCGGAGGCCGCGTTGAACAGGCCGTCCAGGAAGCCGAATTGGAGGGGGGACAGGCCGAGGCCCACCACGAGGTAGAGCGGCAGGACCGCCGTCACCATCTCCGAGGAGACGTCGGTGACGAGGCTGACCGTGCCGAGCGCGAGGACGGTGGCGGGGACGCGCCGCCCGGGCCCGCCGGTGGCGGACGGGGGCGGCGCGTCCCGGCGACCGGTGGTCGCCAGGTACATCAGTGGCAGGTGTAGTTCGGTGCGGAGTCCTTGATCTGGCCGTCCGTGCCGACGTAACTCCAGGTGTAGCCGGAGTCGTTGAAGTCGAGCTTCAGGACGCCGTACTGTCCGCTGATCCGCTTCTGGCTGTTGGGCTGGACCTGCTCGATCGGGTAGGGCTCGGCGCCGCCCATGCCGCCGACGATCTCGACGATCCCCTTGGCGGTCGCCTTTCCGTCCGGGTCCTGCGGGGCGAAGCGCTCGTAGTGGTGGTCGTGGCCGTTGAGGACGACGTCGGCGCCCGCACCGTAGAGCAGCTTCCAGACGGGCTTGCTGACCGGGTCGTTGCCGTGGCCGCCCGAGGAGTACAGCGGGTGGTGCCAGTAGGCGGCGATGCAGCCCTTGCTGTTGCGGGCGAGGTCCGACTTGAGCCAGTCGATCTGCGCCGACTGGTCGAAGGTGTTGGAGTCCAGGGCGATGAAGTGCCAGTTGCCCTCGTCGTAGCTGTAGTAGCTCTTGCCCTGCGGGTAGGCGATCGCGCCGAAGTACTGCTTGTAGCCGGAGAGGCTGCCCGCCGGGTCGTACGTCTCGTGGTTGCCGGGCACCGGGTGGGTCTTCGCCTTGAAGACGCCCCACGTCTTGTCGTAGTAGGCGCGGTAGTCGGCTATGCGGGCGTCGTCGTACTGGTTGTCGCCCATCGTCACGTAGAACCGCGGGTCGATCTTCTGCGCGAGCGCGGCGGTCTTGGGGTGGGCGCAGGAACTGTCGGACGCGGTGCACTGCGCGGCGATGTCGCCGGCGGCGACGACGGTGAAGGCGCCGGTCGGGGGCGTGCCGCCACCGAGGGATCCATAGACCGACAGGTCGTACAGGGAGTAGCCGTAGGAGGTGCCGCGGGCCGTGGCGTACACGCGGACGTAACGGCCCTTGCCGGACAGGCCCGTCCAGTCGTCGGTGCCGCCGTTGCCGGCGCTCTCGGCCGCGAGGCGCGTCCAGGTCGCGCCGTCGGCCGACGACTCGACCCGGTAGGCCTTGGCGTACGCGGCCTCCCAGCTGAGGGCCACGCGGGTGATGTCGGCCGTGGCACCGAGGTCGACCTGGATCCACTGGGGGTCCTTGCCCTCGGCGCTGGCCCAGCGGGTGGTGGCGGAGGCGTCGACGGCGTTCTTCGGGCCGAGCGAGGAGGTTTCGGAGGACGAGGCGGTGGCCGGCCGGTCGCGGGAGATGAGCGGGTCGGCGGCGGCTCCGGCCCGGTCGGGCCAGATGAGCAGCAGCCCCGCGACGAGGACGAGGACGGCGGCCATCGCGGCGCCCACGGCGGGACGGCGCGGTGCGGAGAAGGGTGGAGCGGAGGCGTTCAGGCGCATACCTGGACTCCCTGCCTTGGGGGGTGGCGAGAGCTGGACACCGGAGCGCGAGGCGCCGCACCCGCCCTCGTCACGGGCAGGGAGCACCGTCGCGACGGCCGGGTCAGAGCTCTCGCTGAGCGCGTCATGCCCACGGGGAGGACCGGGCACCGCGCCGAGCCGCCGCCGGGAGCGTAGCGGATAGGAAGGTTTCCTACCAGTCCTTCAACCGGCTTGAAAATGGGGGGATATGGGGGCTCGCGCGGCCGTCCGGCGCGGACGGCGCGAGATACGGCGTGCGCCGCGCCACGAACTCTGTGACAGTTCGCAACACCAGTCTTTAGATTGGCCGTTGACGCAGCGCCCGCATCACCAGGAGACGTACCCGTGACCGAGAATCCCGCCCCCTCGTCGACGCCCGACCACGTGCGCGAGCGCATCAACACCGCGCAGCCGCACACCGCCCGGATCTGGAACTACTGGCTCGGCGGCAAGGACAACTACCCCGTCGACCGCGAAGTGGGCGACCAGATCCGCGCGCTGCACCCGGGCATCGGCGACTACGCCCTGGCCGACCGGCTGTTCCTCGGCAGAGCCGTGCGCCACCTCGTGGCCGACCGCGGGGTGCGCCAGTTCCTCGACGTCGGCACCGGCCTGCCCACCGCGGACAACACCCACGAGGTCGCCCAGCGCATCGCGCCCGAGGCCCGGATCGTCTACGTGGACAACGACCCGCTGGTCCTCGCGCACGCGCGCGCCCTGCTGACCAGCACCCCCGAGGGCCGCACCGACTACCTCGACGCCGATCTGCGCGACACCGCCGGAATCCTGGAGCACGCGTCGAAGACCCTCGACCTGAGCGAGCCGGTCGCCCTCATGCTGCTCGGCGTCGTCATCTTCATCCCCGACGAGGCCGAGGCCCGCGCCCTGGTGCGCGACCTGATGAAGGAACTCGCCCCCGGCAGCTTCCTGGTGCTGTCGCACACCATCACCAGCCCGGCCATGCCCGACGTGGACGACGCGGTGGCGTTCTGGAACGAACACGGCACGCCGAAGCTGACCCAGCGCACCCCCGAGCGGGTGGCCACCTTCTTCGACGGGCTCGATCTGCTGGAGCCCGGCGTCGTCTCGTGCTCGCGCTGGCGCCCCGAGGCGGGCGACACGCTGCCGGACGAGGTCGCCATGTACGGCGGCGTCGGCCAAAAGCGCTGACCCGGGGCGCGCGACGCCCCGCGGTCACCCGCGGGGCCGTCCCGGCGCACCTCCCGTGTGCAGGCTGCCGACGAGCGCGAACAGGACGGCCTCGTTCCCCGCGAGACCGGCCCGCGCCAGGGCGTCGTCCGCCTCGGCGATGACGCCTTCGAGCGAGACCGGGGCGCCGGACGCGCCGGCCGGAGCGTCGAGGGCGGCGCGCACCGTACTCAGCAGGCGCAGATACGCCTGGGCGGCGGAGCGTTCATGGGACGTCATCACGGCGGTGGCGGTCATCGGCAGCCTTCCCTCGGAGTACGGGCTCGCTTCCCACGATGCCGTACGCCACTGACAATCGGGGGTCACGGCCCGCCGCCGCGCGGCCGATCGGCCTCAACCCGCCAGACACAGTGCCGTGTCCGCGATGCCGACGCTCACCGACTGACCCCAGGTCAGGTCGAGCGCGTCGCCCTCCATCCCGTCCCCGAACGCCACCAGCCGGTCGCACTCCACGGTGATCCGCAGCCGCCGCGTCCCCGCCAACTCGCCCTCGGTGAACGAGGTCCCGGTCACCGGCGAGGACCACGCCTCGCGTACGCACCACACCAGGCGGGCGTCGGCCGGGGCCGGCAGCGCGGGAGCGCCCGCGCGGCCACGCCACAGCGAACTCAGCCAGCCGGTCGCCCCGGTGCCGGTGCCGACCAGGACGCCGGAGGACGCCTGCGCCTCGGTGCCCGTGCCGGGAGTGTCGGAGCCGATGCGGTAGCGGGCCGTCTGATGGCCCGGCGCGCCGAGATAGACCTCGTTGAGCGCGAGCAGGCGCTGCCGGTCGTCGGTGACGGCCTCCACCATGGTCAACCGCTCCACCGCACAGCCGCCCGCGGCCGCCGCGGGCAGCAGCCGCGCGGTGGCGGAGGCCGGGTGCCGGACCAGCACCCCGGGATTGCGCCCCGGCTCCGGATCGACGCCGATCACCGGTTGCCCCGCGAGGTACTTGGCCGCGTTGGCGACCAGGCCGTCCTGACCGACCACCAGCACGACGTCCTCCGGGGCGAACAGGAAGCGGTCCAGATCGGCGCGTTCGACCCGGGCCTGGCGCCACTGCGGGGGGATCGCGGCGGCCACCTCGGTCAGGGCACGCAGCGTCCGGTGATGGCGCTCGGCCACCTCGCGGATGCTCCGGCCGCGCGAGGAGAGGAAGAAGTCGGCCTGGCCGTGCGTGCCGTGCCGGGCCAGCAACTCCTCGTACTCCGAGGTGCGGTGGACGAGCACCGCGCGCGGCGCGAGGCTCATGCCCGGTCACCCCGGTCACCCCGGTCACCCCGGTCACCCCGGTCACCCCGGTCACCCCGGTCGCCCCGGGCATCCCGGGCATCCCGGCCGAACCGTTCGGCGAGGGTGGTGAGCACGTCGGGGGAGAGGGTCAGGCTGTCGATGCGGGGCAGGTTCTCGGCCAGCCGTGTCGCGGCCAGCGCGTGCAGGGTGGCCGCGTCGGCCTCGCCGTGCACCCGCAGCCAGGCCGCCTGGGCCCCGGCCCGCGCCTCGCCGGCCGCGCGGGCCGCCTCCGCCTCCGCCGTCGCGAGCCGCACCGTGCGGGCGGCCTCCGCCTCGGTGCGTACCGCGTCCGCCGCCGCCTGCTCCTCGGCCTCGCGGCGGGCGTTGGTGCCGCGCTGCTCCACCAACTGCTCCTCGCGGCGCGCGAGTTCGATGCGGCTGGCCAGTTCGTTCTCGGCGATGGTGCGCTCCCGCTCGACGGCCACGGCCCGCCGTTCGTAGGTGGCGCGGTCCGCCTCCTGCTGGATGCGCTCGCGCGCCGGGGTCCGCAGCGCGCGCTCCACTTCGGGCTCGGGACGGATCGCGACGACCCGTACGGCGACCACCTCGATGCCGGTCGCGGGCAGCCGCGGCTCGGCCGCGAGTCCGGCCGAGATCCGCTCGCGCACCGCGGCGACACCGTCGGCGAGCGCGGCGGAGAGGTCGGTGCGCGCGAGGACGTCGAGGGCGTGCTGCTGTGCCGTCTCGGTGAGCAGGGTCGACAGCTGTTCCAGGGGGTCGCCGCGCCAGCTGCCGGTGTCCGGGTCGATCGAGAAGTCGAGGCGGTCGGCGGCGGTGCCGGGCTCGCTGATCCGGTACGTCACGGTCGCCTGCACCGTCACGTCCTGGAAGTCGGCGGTGCGGGCGTGGAAGGCCATGGCCAGTTCCCGGTCGTTGACCGGCACTTCGGACAGTGCGGCGCTCAGCGGCCTGAACCAGAACCCCAGCCCGACGCCGTCGTGCGCGGGCCGGCCGTTCCTGTGGTGGCGGATGTGCGAGGTGGGTGCGGAGCGCAGGTGGCGCCAGCCGAGGCGCCGTGAGATGTCGGCCATGACGGACCCCTTTTCTTTTCGTCAGTCGGACGATAGCGGTCGTTCTCGTTATCGTCAAGGTGACATGAAGGGGGAGCAAGTCCTGCGCTCTGCGGGCGAGTTGACGAACGGGCACTTCGTGCCCCGCGTGGGAGCCTCCAGGGCCCGCCACCGTGAGCCGCGCGGACGGAGAGTGGATGGGCGATCACACATCGTGACCATGACGGATTCTTGACTTGGCGAGCGGCTCAATATCGTCCGATATCGGGTTAATTCACCTCGCTCTGGTCTACACATCTGGGGTCCGTGGATGAGTGACGGGAGCAGGCATGTCAGAGATCAGCCGAAGGGGATTGCTGGGCGCGGGACTTGGGGCGGTCGCGGCGGCCGGGCTCGCCGGGTGCGGCTCGATGGGGGGCGCGGGGTCAAGTCACTCCAGCCGTCCGGGCCAAGGACCCGCGAAGCCCGGGAAATCGCAGGTCAGGCTGATCGGTGACGGTTCCACGGCGGACACCGGGCGGCAGCCCAACCAGCCGGAGAGGCCCGTTCCGCTCGAACCCGGCCAGACCCCGCCGCAGTTCGTGATCTTCTCCTGGGACGGCGCGGGCGAAGTGGGCAACGGCCTCTTCCCCCGCTTCCTCGACGTGGCCAGGGACCACGGCGCTGGCATGACGTTCTTCCTCTCGGGCCTCTACTTGCTCCCGGAGTCGAAGCGGAGCCTCTACCGGCCCCCGAACAACCCCGTCGGCGCCTCCGACATCGGCTACCTCTCCGACGCGCACCTCAAGGAGACGCTGCGCTACGTCCGACAGGCCTGGTCCGAGGGGCACGAGATCGGCACGCACTTCAACGGGCACTTCTGCGGCGGTTCGGGCTCCGTCGCCAACTGGACGCCCGCCCAGTGGCACAGCGAGATCGACCAGGCGGTCTCCTTCGTCACCGAGTGGCGCACCAACACCGGCTGGACGGACGAGGACCCGCTGCCCTTCGACTACCACAAGGAGCTGATCGGCGGCCGTGCGCCGTGTCTGCTCGGCCAGGACAACCTGCTGCCCACCGCCAAGGAGCGCGGCTGGCGCTACGACGCCTCCTCGCCCGGCGGCCGTCAGATGTGGCCGCAGAAGCGTCAGGGCGTGTGGGACCTTCCGCTCCAGGGGATCCCGTTCCCCGGCCACTCCTTCGAGGTCCTCTCGATGGACTACAACATCCTCGCCAACCAGTCCAAGAACAGCACCAAGGGGATGCCCTCGCGCTATCCCGCCTGGCGGTCCCAGGCCACCGCCTCCTACCTGGCCGGCTTCCGGCGCGCGTACGAGACGAACCGTGCGCCCTTCTACATCGGCAACCACTTCGAGGAGTGGAACGGCGGCATCTACATGGACGCCGTCGAGGAGGCGCTGAAGGCGATGGCCGACAAGCGGGACGTCCGCCTGGTCTCGTTCCGCCAGTTCGTGGACTGGCTCGACGTGCAGGACCCCAAGGTGCTCGACCGGCTCCGCTCGCTCGAAGTGGGGCAGGCGCCGCCCGGTGGATGGAACGCCTTCTTCAAGGCGGCGTGAGGGGCGGGGGCGGCGCGGCGGGACGGGTGCGGATCGTCCGGATCGGCCGCCCTCGCTCGGGTGGCGTGGTACGGGGGCTGTGGCACGACGGCGGCTGTGGCACGACGGCCGATCCGGCACGACGGCGAGATCCGGCACGACGGCGGATTCGGTGCGGGGTGCTTCAACTCATGTGTCGTTCACGGCAGTTCGCGGGTCAGGGACGTCTCCCGGAGCTCCGCCGGATCCGCGCGCAGTCGCCGGGTGAACGGCGCCGCCACCGGGGCCGCGAGGCAGAGCCAGAGCCCGGCGAACAGCCAGCCGCCCAGGACGTCGCTGGCCCAGTGCACGCCGAGGTAGACCCGGGACAGGCCGACCGCGGCGGCCCAGAGCGCCAGCAGGACGACGGCGAAGCGGGCGGACGCGAGGCTGCGGCGGGTCCCGACGGCCCAGATGAGCAGTCCCGCCGTGAGCGCGCTGGTGGTGGTGTGCCCGGAGGGGAACGAGAAGCCGGAGGCGGTGGTGGCCCAGTCGACGGCGCTCGGGCGCGGGCGGCCCACCAGCAGCATCAGGACGAAGCGCGCCAACTGGCCGAGCATCAGCACCGCGAGGGCTCCGGCCACCGCGTACCGCCGCTGGAGGGCACTGCGGCCCGCGATCAGGCCCGCGACGACGGCCAGGGCGTACGGAACGGCCCCGCTGCCCGTCGCCGTGACGGCCCGGGCGGTGGCCACGGCGACCGGCGGGCGGTGGCCGAGCGGCCAGCGGTGCAGGGCGCGGTCGCCGGGCAGCGGGGCCCCGTGCCGTACCGCGACCACCATCGCGAGCAGCACGAACAGGACCAGCAGCACGCAGGCTGTCGCACCCGTGCGCCGGGACACACTCAGCCGGGACACACTCACCGGTGTGCCACCGCTCGACCGCGCCCGAGAATGCGGGGTGCGGCGCCGGCCCGCCTGTCGCGGTGCATCAGCGGGCGTCCTCGGAGGTCGTACGGGAGCGGCGGGCGCGCAGGACCTCCAGGGCGACCGGGGTGAGCGAGACCGCCACCACCAGCGCCACGAGCGGCAGCAGATAACGGTCGATGTTCGGCACCGACGAGCCCAGCGCGTAGCCGCCGAGCACCAGGGCGCAGGTCCACACGAGTCCACCGGCGATCTGCCAGAGGGCGAACACCCGGGCAGGCACGCCGAGCGCCCCGGCGAGCGGGTTGAGCACCGTGCGCACGATGGGTACGAAGCGGGCGAGGACGATGGCCTTCGCGTGCCCGTACTTCGCGAGCAGCTCCTCGGCGCGCGCGGCCCCCTCGTGGAGCTTGCGGGACGTGCTGCGGGCCAGCAGGGCGCGCCCGCCCCGGCGGCCGATGAGGTAGCCCACCTGGGCGCCGACCAGTGCGCCGACCACCGAGCAGACCAGGACCTCGGGCAGCGAGAGCGACACGGGTCCGTTGCCGCCGGGCACACACAGCAGTCCCGCGGTGAAGAGCAGGGAATCGCCGGGCAGCAGGAAGCCGATCAGCAGGCCGGTCTCGGCGAAGAGCACCACCGCGATGCCCAGGGCGCCGAAGGCGGACAGCAGCGAGCCCGCGTCGAGGACGTTCACGGCCTGGGGGGCCGAGGCTGCGAACAGGGGTACGGCGGCCATGTCGGTGGGCCCTCCCATAATGGTGACCGGGCCGCCGCCGTCCCCCAGGGGACGCGCACGGCTCGGCCGACTACAGTGGCGCAGACGGTCTACAGCACTGTAGACGAATGCGGCGGGGGCGGGCGAAGACCGTGGACGGACGAACGTCGCGGAGCGAGCGGACCGAGCGGACCGAGCGGGCTGAGCGGGCCGCGGAAGGCCAGCGGTCGTGTACCGGGTCGCCGGGCGGCCGTGGACCGGGACGTGACCCAAGTCGTGGACCCGTGGGGGCCGCGGACGGACGAAGTGGGGAGGAGCGTGCGATGACCAGGACCGCAGGCGCCGGGCGCCGGGGCGGGCGACACGGCAGGGTCGCGCCGTGACCGCGACCGGGAGCGCCGGGCACGGGGACGCGCGACGGTCGGCGGGCGAACTGGAGGCCGGGGTCCTCGCGGCGCTCTGGGCGGCCGGCGCGCCGCTCACCGCGGGCGAGGTCCAGGCCGAGCTCGGTGGAAGCCTGGCCCGTACCACCGTCACCACGATCCTGACCCGCCTGCACGACAAGGGGGCCGTCACCCGCCGTCGCGCCGGGCGCGGCTACGCGTACACGCCGACGGAGGACGCGCCGGGCCTGACCGCCCGGCGCATGCACACCGAACTGGCCAAGGAGGAGGACCGCTCCACCGTCCTCGCCCGGTTCGTCTCCCAACTCAGCGACGAGGACGAGCAGTTGCTGCGCTCCCTCCTGGAGGAGTCGGGAGGCGAGGACCGGTGATCTTCTCCGTCTGGGTCCCGCTCCTGGTGCCGTTCCTCGCGGTGCCCGCGGCCCGTCGGCTCGCCGAGGCCCTGCCGCCCCGCCCGGCCGCCTGGCTGCTGGCCACCGCGGCCACCGGCCTCGCCCTCTGCTCGACGGCGGCGCTCGCCCTGATCGCGCTGGCCGGAGCGCTGCGGCTGCCCTTCTTCGCCTCCCTCGAACACCTCACCTCCCCGCTGGACGCGCTCGCGGACGGGCTCGCCTTTCCCGCTGCCGCCACCGCGGCCGCCCTCGTCACCGCCTCGGGCGTGGCCGCGGCCCGCGCCGCCCGCCGGCACCGCGCCGAACTGCGCGCCGCCCGCGCCCTGTTGACGCCCGGCACCGCTGAGCTCGCCGTACTGCGCGACCCGCGTCCCGACGCCTACGCGCTGCCCGGCCGGCCCGGCCGGATCGTCGTCACCACCGGCATGCTCCACGCCCTCGGGCCCGCCGAGCGCGAGGCCCTGTTCGCCCACGAGCGGGCCCACCTCGCGAGCCGCCACCACCTGTTCCTCGCGGTCGCCGAACTCGCCGCGCACTGCCACCCGGCGCTGCGCCCGCTGCGCGCACCCCTCGCCTTCGCCCTGGAGCGGGCCGCGGACGAACACGCCGCCGGGGCGGTGGGCGACCGCAGGCTCGCCGCGCGGGCGATCGGCCGCGCCGCGCTCGCCGCCCGTGCCGCCGGGCCGACCGCGCCCCGGCCCCGCGCGGCGCTGGCCGCGGCGGCGGGTCCGGTGCCGCGCCGGGTGGCGGCCCTGCTCGACCGGCGCCCCACCGCGCGGCTGCCCCGAGCGCGGAGCGCCCGGCTGATAGCGGCCGTCCTGCTGGGGTGTCTGTGCGCGTCGGCCACCTCGGCGATCGACGCGGCCGCCGATCTGCACGGCGGCATCGAGGTGGCCCAGGGCGAGGCCGCGCGCTGAGCGTTCCCCGGCGTGTGACCCGTACGGCTCAGCAACGCTGAGGGTCGGGGCCGGGCGGCGCGGAGAGTGGAGGCGAGTCCACCGCCGCATGCCCAGGGAGACGCGATGACCTGCCTCAGCCGACGTGACCTCGGACTGCTCGTGCTGCGGGTCGGCACCGGCACCGTACTGATGGCGCACGGTGCCCAGAAGCTCTTCGGCTGCTTCGGCGGCGGCGGGCTCGAAGGCACGGCCGCCGCCATGGAGCACATGGGGTTCAAGCCCGGCAAGCAGAGCGCGATCGCGGCCGGCCTCGGCGAGATGGGCGGCGGCGCCCTGTTGGCCCTCGGCCTCGCCACTCCGGCCGCCGTAGCCGCGGCGGCCGGCGCGATGGCGGGCGCGGTGTCCGTTCACGCGCCGGCGGGCTTCTTCGCCCAGGGCGGCGGCTTCGAATACCCGGCGTTCCTCGGTTTCACGGCCGCCGCGACCGGCCTCACGGGCGCGGGCCGCTACTCGCTCGACCACGCCACCGGGCATGTCCTCGACCAGCCCTGGACGGTGGCCGCCGCCTTCCTCGGCAGCGCGGTGGCCGCCGCGGCCGTGGTCGGGCGCAGGGCCAGGCAGCAGGAACAGGACGAGGTCGAGACGTTCGGCTGAGCCCCCGGCGCGCCCGCGCCCGCGCCCCCGCCGGGCCGCCGCGGGGTCATTCGCGCCCGGCTGCCTCCCGGCCCGGTCATCCCCGCCCGGTCCCTCCGTACGGTCTCCTCAGCCCGGCAGACAGGTCACGCCCATGAAGAACGCACCGGCAGCCGAAGGTGCCACCGGACTGCTGCACCGGCTCGGCCGATGGTCCGCCACGCACGCCTGGCGGATCGTCGCGGCCTGGTTGGTCCTGCTCGTCGGGTGCGGCCTGGCCAACGCGCGCTGGGGCGGCACCTACGCCGACAGCTTCTCGCTGCCCGGCACCAGCACCCAGACCGGAGCCGACCTGCTGAAGGCCCACGGCGGCTCGTCCGGCACCTCGTCCCCGATCGTCGTCAAGTCCGGCCAGGGCCCGGTCACCGACCACCAGGCGTCCATCGACAGCGCGGTGAAGAACCTCCAGCAGCTGCCCGACGTGACGTCCGTGAGCAACCCGCTGACCACACCCGGCGCGATCTCGGCCACCGGCGCCATCGCGCAGATCACCGTCACGTTCAGCAGCAATCCGGCGGGCTTCGACCACAGTTACGTGGGCAAGGTCGACCACGCCGTCGCGCCGCTGCGCTCCGACCACATGAGCGTCGACTACGGTGATCCACTCGGGCAGTTGGCGTCGCCCAAGGCCGCCGACCTCAGCTCGGAGGCGATCGGCCTCGGCGTCGCCGTGCTCGTGCTCCTGATCGGCTTCGGCAGCGTCATCGCCGCCGGGCTGCCGCTGGTGACCGCCATCGTGGGACTCGCCGTCGGGCTCGGCGCGCTCGGCCTGCTGGCCGCCCGGTTCAGCTTCGGCGAGGCCGCCCCGACCCTGGCCGCGATGATGGGACTCGGCGTCGGCATCGACTACGCGCTCTTCCTGTCCACCCGCTACCGCGCCCTCCTGCACGGCGGCACGGAACCCGTGGAGGCGGTCGGCCGCACGGTCGCCACCAGTGGCCGCTCGGTCCTGGTGGCCGCCGCGACCGTGGCGATGGCGCTGGCCGGTCTGTACGTGTCGGGCATGAGCTTCATCGGCACGCTGGGCGCCGCCGCAGGACTGACCGTGATCATCGCGGCGGCGGCGTCGGTCACCCTCACCCCGGCGCTCCTGGGGCTGCTCGGCCGGCGCATCGACCGCCTGCACGTGCGCACCCCGGTCGCCGAGCCGACCGGCACCAACGACGTCTGGCACCGCTGGGCGGCGCGGGTCGGCCGGAGCCCGTGGCTCTTCCTCGTCGGCGGCCTGGTCCTGCTCGGCGTCCTCGCCATCCCGGTGGGCTCGATGAACCTCGGCCACATCGACGCCGGCGCCGAGCCCACCACCAACACCGACCGCCGCGCCTACGACCTGATCAGCGAGGGCTTCGGGCCGGGCGCCAACGGCCCGATCACGATCGTGGCCCAATTGGACGGTCAGCAGGCCGCCGACCCGTCCCAGAGCCAGGCCCTGGCCGGCACGCTCCAGCGCGACCTCGCGGCCACCTCCGGCGTCGCCTCGGTGACGCCCCCGAAACCCACCCCCGACCACGCCCTGCTGGTGAGCACCGTCATCCCGAAGACCGGCCCGCAGGACGACGCCACCACCGACCTGATCCACACCCTCCAGGACGACACCGTCCCGCACGCGCTCGCCGGCACCGGCGCCACCGGCTACGTCACCGGCCCCACCGTGGCGGGCCAGACCTTCACCGACCGGCTCGTCTCCAAACTGCCCCTGATCATCGGGGTGGTGGTGGCGGCCGCGTTCGTCCTGCTGCTCTGCGTCTTCCGCAGCCTTTTGGTCGCGCTCAAGGCCGCCGTACTGAACCTGTTCTCCATCGCCGCCGCGTGGGGCGTGGTGGTCGCGGTCTTCCAGTGGGGCTGGGGCGGCGGCCTCGTCGGTATGACGGAGAAGGTGCCGATCGAGTCGTACGTGCCGATGATGATGTTCGCGATCATCTTCGGCCTCTCGATGGACTACGAGGTCTTCCTGCTCGCCCGCATCCGGGAGACCTGGCTGCACCGCGCGGACAACCACCTCGCCGTCGCCACCGGCCTCGCCGCGACCGCCCGCGTCATCACGTGCGCGGCTCTCATCATGACCAGCGTGTTCCTGGCGTTCATGCTGTCGCCGAACGTGGTGGTGAAGATGCTCGCCCTCGGGCTCGGCGTCAGCGTGATCCTCGACGCGACCGTGGTACGCCTGCTGCTGGTCCCCGCCACGATGTACCTCTTCGGCCGCGCCAACTGGTGGATCCCGTCATGGCTCGACCGACGGCTGCCGCACCTCGATCCGGAGGGGCCCGGGGACGCGGGGCGGGCGGAGCCTTAGCCCCGCTGAGCCCGCCCCGCCAGCCCCGTCGCGCCAGCCCCGCCCCGCCAGCCCCGTCGCGCCTCGCCCGCGCGCCCGACTGCGGGTGACCGTGATCACGGACGTTGCCGGGGGGCGGTGCGTAAGCTTGGCGCCGCCGCCGCGGCGGGAGCCCGCGCGGGAGCAAGACCCGCAGGACCTCGCCCGGCGGGGCATGAAAACCGCCCTTGACCTGCAAAACCGCAGGCAGGGAGCATAGATCCGGGAGTGCCTCGATGCTGCGCACCATGTTCAAGTCCAAGATCCACCGCGCCACCGTGACCCAGGCCGACCTGCACTACGTCGGGTCCGTCACCGTCGATGTCGCGTTGATGGAGGCCGCCGATCTGCTCCCCGGGGAGCTGGTCCACATCGTCGACATAGACAACGGCAACCGCCTGGAAACCTATGTCATCGAGGGCGAGCGCGGGTCCGGTGTCATCGGGATCAACGGCGCCGCCGCGCACCTCGTGCACCCCGGTGACCTGGTCATCCTCATCAGTTACGCCCAGGTCGACGACTCCGAGGCCCGCGTTCTGAAGCCCAGGGTCGTGCATGTCGACGGGGCCAACCGGATCGTCGAGCTCGGCAGTGACGCCTCGGCGCCCGTGCCCGGAACCGACCAGCGGCGCAGCCCCCAGGCCAGGGTTCCCGGGCCGCAGAGCTGATCCGGCCGTATCGGCCACGAGGGACGGGAGCCGCACCATGACGGAGATCCGGGACGACCGCGCGCGGGGGCGGCTCGCCGCGTTCGAGGGGGGTGAACCGGTCGGCCGCGTCGACTACTTCACGCTCGACGGACAGCCGGGTGCGCTCGTGGCCGTGCACACCGTCGTGGAGCCAGGGCACGAGGGACGGGGCATCGCCGGGTCCCTCGTGCGGGAGTTGTACGCGCTGGCCGCGCGCGAGGGCGTTCCCGTCGTGCCGCTCTGCCCGTACGCCGCGCGGTGGGCCGAGCGGCACCCCGACGAGGCGCCCGCCGCCCCGGCCGCCCTCGTCGAGGCGGCGCGGGCCCGGCTCTCGGCCCGTCCGGAGCTGTGGTGACGATGCTCGCGCTGCTGCACACCTCGCCCGTTCACGTCCCCGTCTTCGACGCGCTGCGCGACGAGGAGGCGCCCGGTCTGCCGCTCCGTCACCTCGTGCATGAGCAACTGCTCGGCGATGCGAGGGAGTTGGGTCCCGCCGCCGTGCGCGAGGACGTCCTGCGGGTGCTCGCCGAGGCGGTGGACCGCGGCGCGGACGCCGTCCTGTGCACCTGTTCCACCATCGGGGCGGTCGCCGAGGCGGCCTCGGCGTCGCTCGGCGTTCCCGTCCTACGGGTCGACCGGCCGATGGCCGCGGCGGCCGTGGCGCGCGGCCGCCGGATCGTGGTGCTGGCCGCCGTCGCGTCCACCCTGGAGCCGACGGCCGCGCTGCTGCGCGACGAGGCGGGGGAGCGGCCCATCGCGCTGCGCGGCGTCCTGGTCGAGGGTGCCTGGGACCACTTCGCGTCCGGCGACACCGAGGCGTACGTCACCGCGATCGCCCGGGCCGCCGACGCGCTGACCGACGTCGACGCGATCGTGCTCGCGCAGGCCTCCATGGCGCCGGCGGCGGCCCGCACGACCACCGGCGTCCCGGTCCTCGCCAGTCCCCGGCTCGGGTTGCGGGCGGCGGCGGCCCTCGTCACGGCCGGCCCGCCCGGGACCGACGCGGCGCGCTGACCCGGCCCCGCTGCCGCCCCGCCCCGCCGTACGGCCTGACCCGGACGGGTTGAACCGACGGGCGCCGGGCAGGCGCGCGGGTGAAGCTGAACTCATCCCCTGAGGAGGCTCGACCATGACCGTGCCGCACCCGGAGCCCACCCCGCCGTGGCCCACGCCGCTGCCCGACCCCGAGCCGGGCCCCATCCCCAACCCGCCGGGCCCGGGCCCCGACCCGGTGCCGCCGCGGCCCGGACCCGGACCCGACCCGCAGCCGCCGAGCCCGGGCCCCGATCCGCAGCCGCCGCAGCCGGGCCCGGACCCGGATCTGCCCGATCCCGTGCCCCAGCCGCCGGGCCCCGACCCCGTACCGGGTCCGCCGCAGCCCGAACCGGCCGGCTGAGCGCACCGCACCGCGCGGCCCCGCCGCGGGGCCGACCCTCGGCGGGGCCGACGGCGGTCAGTCCGAGCCGACCTCCGAACGGTCCCCGCCCCACAGCGTGTGGAACGAGCCGTCGCGGTCGGTGCGCCGGTAGGTGTGCGCGCCGAAGAAGTCGCGCTGGGCCTGCGTCAGCGCCGCCGGCAGGCGCTCGGCGCGCAGCGCGTCGTAGTAGGCGAGCGCGGCCGAGAAACCGGGCACGGGTACGCCCTGGCGGGTGGCCGCCACGACCACCGCGCGCCAGTCGTCCTGCGCGGCGCCGATCTCGTCGGCGAACCGCTTGTCCGAGAGCAGGCTCGGCAGGTCGGGCCGCGCGTCGTAGGCGCTACGGATCCGGTCCAGGAACGCGGCCCGGATGATGCAGCCCGCCCGCCAGATCGCGGCGACCGCGCCCGGGTCGACACCCCAGTCGTACTGCTCGCTGCCCGCCTGGATCTGGTGGAAGCCCTGCGTGTACGACACGATCTTGGACGCGTACAGCGCCTGCTCCACCTGTTCGGCGAAGGCCGCCGCCTCCTTCTCGTCCAGCGGGGCGACCGCCGGCCCGGCCAGGGAGCGGGCCGCCTCGCGCAGTTCGGCGTGGCCCGAGAGCGAGCGCGCGAACACCGCCTCGGCGATGCCGGAGACCGGGACACCGAGGTCGAGCGCGATCTGGACCGTCCAGCGTCCGGTGCCCTTCTGCTCGGCCTGGTCCTGGACGATGTCGACGAAGGGCTCGCCGGTCGCCGCGTCCACGTGGGCGAGCACCTCGGCGGTGATCTCGATCAGATACGAGTCGAGCCGGCCGGTGTTCCAGCCGCGGAACGTCTCGGCGATCTTCTCGGGGGAGTAGCCCGCGACCGTGCGCAGCAGGTGGTACGCCTCCGCGATGAGCTGCATGTCGGCGTACTCGATGCCGTTGTGCACCATCTTCACGAAGTGGCCGGCGGCGTCCGGGCCGACGTGGGTGACGCACGGCGCACCGTCCGGCGCCTTCGCCGCGATGCGCTCCAGGAGCGGCCCGAGCGACTCGTAGGACTCGGCCGAGCCGCCCGGCATGATGCTCGGCCCGTGCAGCGCGCCCTCCTCGCCGCCCGAGATGCCGACGCCCACGAAGTGGATGCCGCGCTCGCGCAGTTCGCGCTCGCGCCTGCGGGTGTCCTCGAAGTGGGCGTTGCCGCCGTCGATGATGACGTCGCCCTCCTCCAGGAGCGGAGCGAACTCCTGGATCACCGCGTCCGTGGGCTCGCCGGCCTTGACCATGATGACGAGCCGGCGCGGGCGCTCCAGGGCCGCCACGAACTCCTCGGGCGACTCGGCCGCCACGAAGCTGCCCTCGGAGCCGAACTCCTCGACCAGCGCGCGGGTCTTGGCGGCGGTCCGGTTGTGGACGGCGACCGTGAACCCGTTGCGCGCGAAGTTGCGGGCGAGGTTGCGGCCCATGACCGCGAGTCCGGTGACGCCGATCTGGGCGGTTCCACTCATGCGTGTGCTCCTGGATCCTCGGGGTGCGCGGCGCCACGAGCGGCCCTCACGGCGCACGGTCGGCGCCCACCCTACGGAACGCTCCACGTCATACGGCACGGGCGAGGGGCCCGACACGGCGTGCCGTAGGTCCCGGCCGGTTCGAAGGCTTCCCTCCGCTTGTCCGACCCCTTGTCATGACCTGTTCGCAGCCCCTATTTTGGCGGCTCTTGGAGCCTTCGAGGGGGACTCATGGCCTTACGCGGCCGGCACCGCCGGTATCAGCCGAGCCGGATCAACCAGGCGTCCCTGACGGTCACCGCCGGCGGGGTCGGCATGGCCCTCCCGCTGATCGCCGCGGGCACCGCGGACGCCGCCTCCGTCGATGTGTGGAGCAAGGTCGCGGCGTGTGAATCGACCGGCAACTGGCACATCAACACGGGCAACGGCTTTTACGGCGGGCTCCAGTTCACGCAGTCCACCTGGGAGGCGTACGGCGGTCGCCAGTACGCGCCGCGAGCGGACCTCGCCACCCGCGACCAGCAGATCGCCGTGGCCGAGAAGGTGCTCAAGGGGCAGGGCCCCGGCGCCTGGCCAGTCTGTTCCGTGCGGGCCGGTCTCACCCGGGGCGGCGCGGCGCCGCAGCTGACCACGGAGACCGAGCACCGGACCGTGATCAAGCAGCAGTCTCCGCACGCCGCGTCCAAGCCGGCCGCCAAGCCCCCGGCCGCCAGACCCCCCGCCGCCCGGAAGACCGAGCAGGCGAGCCCCACCAAGGTGCCGGGGCAGCGGGAGTCGTACACCGTCGTGCACGGCGACTCGCTGTCCCTGATCGCCGAGCGCGAGCGCGTGCAGGGCGGCTGGCCGCACCTGTACGCCGAGAACCGTACGGTCGTCGGCGCCGACCCCGACCTCATCCGTCCGGGCCAGCGTCTGACGCTGCCAGGGGCCGTGGCCGCGAAGCCGACCGCTCCGCCCAGGAGCGTGCCGAAGCCGCCTGCCGCCAAGCCGTCGCCCGCCAAACCGCCCGCCGCCAAACCGCCTGCCGCCAAACCCGTCGCGAAGGCACCGGCCAGGACGGCGGCGTTCACCGCGCCGGTCGACGCCGACCCGAGCACCCCGTACCACAAGGCGGGCGCGTCCTGGGCGAGCGGCTACCACACCGGGGTCGACTTCCCCGTCTCCACCGGTACCGCGGTCAAGGCCGTCACCTCCGGCACGGTCGTCGCGGCCGGCTGGGGCGGGTCGTACGGATACCAGGTGGTGATCCACCACCCCGACGGCCGGTACAGCCAGTACGCGCACCTGTCGGCGGTCAGTGTGAAGACGGGGCAGAAGGTCAACACCGGCCAGCGGATCGGGCGTTCGGGCTCGACCGGCAACGCCACCGGCCCGCATCTGCACTTCGAGATCAGGACCGGACCTGCCTACGGCTCCGACGTGGACCCGCTGGCCTACCTGAGGGCGGGCGGCGTCGCGGTCTGATCCGGGGTGTCCTCCCGGCGCCCGGCGGGACCGGTGGCCGGGTCCGGCCCCGCGGCCACCGCCGGCCGGAGGGGCCCGTCGTCGGCGACGGTGCGCGGGCGCTGGGTGGTGAGCAGGATCAGGCCGCCCGCGGCCACCACACCGAACCCGAGCGCGACGGCCGTGCCCGCGGTCCCGTACCGGAACGACTCGCCGAACAGCGTCAGACCGATGGCCGCGGCCACCACGGGGTTGACGACGGTCACGGTCGCGAGCGGCGCCGCGAGGCCGGCCCCGCGGTAGGAGGCCTGCGACAACAGCAGGCCCGACAGCGCGAAGACGGATATCGCGAGCAGGACGGGCAGTTCGGTGAGAGGCAGCCCCGACCGCCAGTCCTCGGCGACCGACTTGGTGAACACCGAGGCGAGACCGAACGCGCCACCGGCCGCCGCGGCGAGCACCATGCCGCGCGGCACCGCCCGGTGCAGTGCTCTGGAGGCCAGGAAGAGGGCCACGACCGCCCCGAGCCCGGCCGTGGCCAGGACCAGACGGGGGCCCAGGGCGATCGGGTCCGCGTCCGAACCGTCGGTGAGCGCGAGCAGGCCGGCGAGGCCCGCCGTGGCCATGACGGCGCCGCGCCAGGCGACGGCCCCGGCCCGGCGGTGGATGAACACCGCCGCCATCGGCAGGGCGAAGACGATGGTGAGCGCGCCCATCGGCTGCACCAGCGTGAGCGGGCCGAAGGCCAGGGCCGCCACGTGCAGCACGGCGCCGAGCCCGTTGAGCACGACGGACCCCCACCACGCCGGGCGGCGCACCGGGGCGTACGCGCTGCTCGGGGCGGACGCGGCGACGCGCTCCTGCACGATCGCCGCCGCCGCGTACGCGACGGCGGAGACCAGGGACAGCAGCACGGCCAGGACAAGGGCGCTCATGGCTCCACGATGTCTCGTTGTGGACCCTGTGTCGTCGTCCCTGAGCACCGATCACCGCGTACTCCAGGAGGAGTAGGGGCGTACGACCAAAGTCCTCCCAGATTTCGGACTTTCAGTAAAAGCGCAGCTCAAAAAGGGCGTCAAGGGAATCGGAGCATCACCTTCCGAGGTGCCTCGCCGGCGGGGGCCGAGTCCGGCGATCGTCCCTGCCCGCAGGGTGTGAACCGGCCACGGCCGGGTTCGTGCCACAGTGGCACGGACTGACAGCCGGACCACTGGAGGGGCGAGACAGAGTGAACCCGGAAGAACTGGCGCGGGCCTCGGCGATCGGCGGCTTCTTCGCCCTCAGGACCGGCCCGGTCGACGGGTCGTACGTGCCGCTCGCCGCCGTGTACGCGGGAGAGGCGGCGGAACCCCTGGGCGCCCGGATCGACACCGTCGCGCAGCGGCTCCGGGCGCCCGAGCGCCGGGTCGCCGCCTCCATCGCCCACCTGGGGCTCGCCGCCCGGCTCTGGTCGATCGCCCTCGGCCCCGCCGCGCTCCACGGAGCCGTGCCGGACCTCGCCCCCGGCCGGCTGTACTGGGACGGCGCCCGCACCTCCCCCGACGACCTGGTCCTCGCGCCCGGGACGGCCCGGTGCGGCGCCACCGCCGAGCACCTCGTGGCCGCCGTCGTCGAGGGCCACCTCGCCCCGCTCGCCGACGCGGTCCGGTGCGACACGGCGGTGTCGTACGGGCTGCTGCGCGGCAACGCCGGGTCGGCGCTGGCGGGCGCGGTACGCGAACTGTGCGGCTGGGCGCGGAAGTCGGGCCGCCCCGAAGTGGGGGAGCGGGCCCTGGCCCTGGGCGCCGAACTGTTCGCCCACCCCCTTCTCGCCGGCACCGGCACGCCGCTGCCCGGCCCGGCGTTCCGTCGGCGCAGCTGCTGCCTCTACTACCGCTGTCCCGGGGGCGGGCTGTGCGGGGACTGCGTCTTCGACCGTCCGCCGCGCCGGGACGCCGACTGAGGCCGGGCGATCGTGTCAGGATTCCTTGACAGACTGCCTCTGTCAGGGCAACCTGACATGCATGGGAGCTGAGGACACACCGGCCTCGCTGGCCGGACAAGTCACCAACAAGGACCCCGCCGTCGGACTCGCGGCGGTCGTCGCGCTGCGCCGCCTCCTGGAGGAGCTGGAGCGCGTCCACGTGGACAACGCCCGGGAACAGGGCTGGTCCTGGCAGAACATCGCGACGTCGCTGCAGGTCAGTCGGCAGTCGGTGCATGAAAAGCATGCGAGCAGGCGCAAAGCCACGGGCAAGGGGGACTGAAGGTGTTCGAGTTTTTCACCGATCGCGCCAAGCGGGCGATCGTGGCCTCACAGGACGAGGCGATCGCCCTGGGGCACGACTTCATCGGCACCGAGCACCTCCTGCTCGGGCTCGCCGCAACCGACGACAGCACGGCCTGGGAGGCCCTGACCGCCCAGGGCCTGGCCCTCGTGCCGCTGCGGGCGGAGACCGTACGGGTCCTTGAGGCGGCCGGGGTGCCCAGCACCGGCGGGCAGCCGGCCAAGGACGCGCTCGCCTCCATCGGCATCGACGTCGAGGAGATCAAGCGCCAGGCCGACAGTGCGTTCGGGCCCGGGGCCTTCCAGTACCCCAGGCCCGCCTACACGCCCCGGGCGAAGAAGGTTCTGGAGGCTACGGTGCGGGAGGCTGCCGCTCTCGGGCACGAGCGGTTCGGTACGGGGCACATGTTGCTCGGGCTGCTTGCGGCGGGTGAGGGCGGGCGGGCCCTGGAGGTCCTGGCCGCCCTCGGCACGCCCCCGTCCACCCTGCGCGCCGACCTCCTGCCCCGGCTGACCCCGGCCCCCGAGTAGCCCCCTTCGCCTTCTGCGGCTTGGCTGCGGGGGGTGCGGGGTTTCTTGCGGGTTGGCTGCCGGGGGGGGCTGGTCGCGCAGTTCCCCGCGCCCCTTTGGGGGTGGCTCTGGTTGTGCGGCTGCGGTTCGCGCGCGGTTGCTCGCGCAGTTCCTCGCGCCCCTGTTGGGGCTGGTGTGGTTGTGCGGCTGTGGGTCGTGCGGGGCTGGTCGCGCAGTTCCCCGCGCCCCTGGCGGGGCTGCCGGCCGTGCGGGGTTGCTTGCGCAGTTCCCCGCGCCCCTCGGGGGTTGTTCTGGTTGTGCGGCTGCGGGCCGTGGGGGGCTGGTCGCGCAGTTCCTCGCGCCCCTGGCGGGGCTGCCGGCCGTGCGGGGTTGCTTGCGCAGTTCGCCGCGCCACTTCCGGGGCTGGTGGTTGCGGGCCGTGCTGGGGGGCAACTCCTCGTTCCCCCGCTGGGCTGAGGCCGTCTCGTGACTGCGCTGCCGCGCAAGCACCCTGCCAGGGGCGCGGGGAACTGCGCGATCAGCCACACGTGACCTGCGGACGAATTTCCGGCAGGGGTGCTGGGGGCAGCGTCGGCCGCAGGCGAGGTAGACCAGTGCCATGAACACGGCAGGGCCTACAGGGGCGCGGGGAACTGCGCGACCAGCCACCCCCGACCTGCGGGCGAACTCCTGGCGCGGGGCGCCGAGCGCTGGGCAGCCCGTCAGGGTGCGGGGCGGGTCGCCAGCCGCGCTGGAGGGGTGTGGGGCGACCACGCCGGGGCCGGGCCCAACCGGAGGCCCCTCCGGGCGCGGTTTGGTGCCCGGCCCCCTCGCTCCGTACGATGACCCTTTTGGGGACTTGATTGCTCCCCCTCACTCACGACTGACCGAGGAACGCAGCGGCGATGACGGTGACAGAGGACTTCCAGGGCCAGGGACAGGGCCCGGGTGTCGACGAGCGGCCCGAGCAGGGCGTCGACCAGGACTTCGGCCCCGGCATCGACCCCGAGCGGCTCGCGCTCTGCCTGAGCGTGCTGGCGGAACTCGACACGATCGACGTCGACCACCCCGACGCGATCGCCGTACGCCGCGCCACCGCCGGCGTCTACCGCACCGTGAAGCAGCGCCGCCGCCAGGAGCGCCGGGCCGCCAAGACCGCCCACGACCGGGCCGTCACCGAGGCGACCGCGACCGGCTCCGCCGAGCGCATCGACGACGAGACCGAAGGCCTGCTGCCCAGCTCGTCCGTGACGGGCGAGATCGCGGGCATACTCCAGCGCCCCCGGTCCTGCTACATCTGCAAGACCCGGTACGTCGAGGTCGACGCGTTCTACCACCAGCTCTGCCAGAAGTGCGCCGCCGAGAACCGCGCCCGCCGCGACGCCCGCACCGACCTGACCGGCAAGCGCGCGCTGCTCACCGGGGGCCGCGCCAAGATCGGCATGTACATCGCGCTGCGGCTGCTGCGCGACGGCGCGCACACCACCGTCACCACCCGCTTCCCCAAGGACGCCATCCGCCGCTTCAAGGCGATGGAGGACTCCGCGGACTGGATGCACCGCCTCGAAGTCGTCGGCATCGACCTGCGCGACCCGGCGCAGGTGGTCGCCCTCGCCGAGCAGACCGCCGCGCAGGGGCCGTTGGACATCCTGATCAACAACGCCACCCAGACCGTGCGCCGACTGCCCTCCGCCTACGCCGCCCTGGTGGACGGCGAGAGCGCGCCGCTGCCCGCCGGTGAACTGCCCGCCCACCACGTCATCGGCGCCTTCAACTCCGGCGCGGTCGACGGCCTGACCGCGCTGCCCGCCGGCGTCTCGGGCCTCGACGCCCAGCGCGTCGCCGACCTCGCCCTGGTCGCGGGCAACGCGAGCATCGCCAAGTACCAGGACGGCACCGCCCTGGACGCGGGCGGCCTGCTCCCGGACGTCGTGGACAGCAACACCTGGGTGCAGTCCATCGACCAGATCTCGCCGGTCGAGCTGCTGGAAACCCAGCTCTGCAACTACACCGCTCCGTTCATCCTGATCAGCAGCCTGCGCCCGGTAATGGCGGAGGCCGCCCGCAAGGCGCCCAACGGACGTGCGTACGTGGTGAACGTGTCGGCCATGGAAGGCGTCTTCAGCCGCGGCTACAAGGGTGCGGGCCACCCCAACACCAACGCCGCCAAGGCCGCCATGAACATGGTCACCCGCACCAGTGGCCAGGAGATGTTCGAGAGCGACAAGATCCTGATGACCTCGGTCGACACCGGCTGGATCACCGACGAGCGCCCCCACCACGACAAGCTGCGCCTGGCCGAAGAGGGCTTCCACGCCCCGCTCGACCTGGTCGACGGCGCCGCCCGCGTCTACGACCCCATCGTGCGCGGCGAGTTGGGCGAGGACCTGCACAGCGTCTTCCTCAAGGACTACGCGCCTGCCAACTGGTAGACCCTCCGTTCATGAGTCCGCCGAAGGGCGGCACGCACCCGCGTGCCGCCCTTCGGCGTGAGCGCCCAGTACTCGGCGCGGCCCCCGCAACGGCTCAACTCCGCCCGCGCACCGGCTGATCGCCCCGTTCCGCGACGAGCTCAAGTACCGGACGCCAGTCCTCCATCACGCCCACGGCGAGCCCCACGACCTTCCCCGCGTCATCGGCCTGCCGCAGCACCACCGCGTCCTCCGCCAGCGGATCCCGCGCGAAGGCCGCCGCCTCGTCCGGCCCCATCACCCCGCCCTGTGCCCGCAGGGTCAGCGCGCTCTGCGGCGACAGGGTGCGGTCCGGTTCCACCGCGGCCAGATAGCGCTTCGCGGGCACGTGCAGCCGTACGAGCCGGGCCACCCGGGCGCCGAGCAAGGGGCGTACCGCGGTGGCCGCCGTCTCGGCGTGTCCCGCGTCGTCACCGGGACGGAGTAGCTGACCCAGATCGTGTACGAGCCCCGCCACCTGCAGCTCCTTGTCGGCCGGGCGGGCCCGCCGCAGCAGGTGGGCGGTCTGGAGCGCGTGGTCGTGCAGGTCGACCGGGTCGCCGCTGCGGTCGGGCGTGTCCCAGGCGCCGCGGCAGGAATGCAGCAGGTCCATCAGCTCGTCGACCGAGTGGATCGCCTCCACGGCCCGGTCCTCAAGGGGTTTGCCCGACAGCTCCATGTCATTTCCTCCCCGCGCGCGGCAGCCGATGCGGGGAGCAGATCATGGCGGGTGAACGTCGGGCCGAACTCCCGGCGAAGAAAAGTTGACGCAAAGGAAATGGCGCTATCGAGCGCTACCGCGCTCATTTGGTTACTCTGGTGCGAACGGTAGCCACAGCGGGTCCACCAACCCTCGAGGCCCGTTCCGGATCCGTCCCACAACCTGTGGCCGTGATGCGGACAGAGTGCCGGCGCCACCGCGTCAGAACTGCCCAGCCCCTGCCTTCGGGCGGACACCGGGTCGTAGGACGACGCATGCCGGGACGCCCAGGGTTACGCGACACAGAGGAGTGCGCGGTGACACCAGAGACCACAGAGCGCGAACGCCGGACCCCGGAACGCGGCGGCGAACGGGCCGGCCGGCCCGAGAAGCTCCGCAACATCGAGGTGTGGGCCCGCTCGGCCCCGATCCGCCTCGCAGGCTACGAAGAGGACCTCGCCGAGCCGCACATCCTGCCCGGCATCGACTGAACCGAACCACCCAGTCCGTGCCCCGCACACCCCGGGGCACGGACTCCCCACCCCCGCCCGCCCAGGGGCGCGAGGACCGGCGCGAACAACCAGCCACGGCCCGCAGTCGACCGAGGACCCCAGCCCATGCAGGGGCGCGGGGAACTGCGCGAGCACCCAGCCACGGGCCCGCAGTCGACCGAGGACCCCAGCCCAAGCAGGGGCGCGGGGAACTGCGCGAGCAACCAAGCACGGCCCGCAGCCACCCGCCCCACCTCAACCCACCCCAGGGGCGCGGGGAACCGCGCAAGCACCCCCGCACGGCCCGAACCGAACATGCGGCCCAGCACGATCCGGCCATCACCCCCCACCCCCTGTCCCCCTCCCAACCCCCCGGGGCAGGATGGCCAAATGTCCGAGACCCCGGGTAACCCCACCACCTCCCACGACCTCCCCACCTTCCTGGCAACCCCCCGCGTCAACGCCCTGGCCCTCTCGCCGGACGGGCGCCGGCTGGTGGCCGCCGTGCAGGGCCTCAACTCCGAGCGCAACGGCCTGGTGTCAGGCCTGTGGGACATCGACGTCACGGGCGAACGCGCGCCCCGCCGGCTGACCCGCTCCCGCGCGGGCGAGTCCGCGCCCGCCTTCGCCCCGGACGGCACCCTCTGCTTCCTCTCCGCCCGCCAGGACACCGACCCCGCCGCGGCCGAGGACCCCGACGCGAGCACCGCGGTGTGGTCGCTGCCCGAGAGCGGCGAGGCGGCCCTGCTGGCGCGCCACCCGGGCGGCATCGCCGGCTTCACCCTCGCCCGGGACACCGGCACCCTGGCGTACACCGCCGGCCTGCTGCCCGGCGCGGCCGACGCCGAGGCCCATGCCAAGCTGCGCAAGGACCGCGCCGACGCCAAGGTCACCGCCGTCCTGTACGAGTCCGGGCCCACCCGGTTCTGGGACAGCGACCTGGGCCCGGACGAGCCGCACACCTTCGTACGCCGCGCTCAGGAAGCCCAGGAACCCCAGGGCGCCCAAGACCCCCAGGACCCCCAGGGCCCGCCCGTCGACGCCGGGGGACAGGGTTTCCTGAGCGAGGCCGAGACCGCGCTCTCGCCCGACGGCACCCGCGTCGCCCACACCCGCTTCGTGCCCGGCGACGTACCGGACGGCAACCGCACCGTCGTGGTGATCGCGGACGCCGCCACCGGCGAAGAGCTGCACGTGGTCGAGCACGGCCAATTCGCTTACAGCGCACCGCTGTTCACCGCCGACGGCGCCGCCGTGATCTGCACCCGCCAGCGGATCGAGACGTACGAGACCCCGTTCCACTACATGCTCGTGCGCGTCGACCCCGCGACCGGCGACGAGAGCGAGCTCGTGCCGGACTTCGAGAACTGGCCCGTCGGCGCGGTGGTCTCGCCCCGCCGTGACGACGCGACCCTCTGGTTCGCCGCGGACGAGCTGGGCCACTCGCCGGTCTTCCGGCGCGACGCCGACGGCACCGTCACCCGGCTCACCGCATCCGGCACGTACACCTCGCTGTGCGTCGCACCCGACGGACGCACCCTCTACGCGCTGCGCAGCTCGATCGACGCCCCGCCCACCCCGGTGCGGCTCGACGCCGCCGCGCCCGAGCAGGAGCCCGTCGTGCTCAAGGCGCCCGGCGACGTGGGGCGCCTGCCGGGCACCCTGACCGAGGTGCACACCGTGGCCGAGGACGGATTCCCGCTGCGGTCCTGGCTCGTACTGCCCGAGGGCGCGTCCGCCGCACGCCCCGCGCCCTTGCTGCTCTTCCCGCACGGCGGACCCGAGACCTCCTGGAACGCCTGGACCTGGCGCTGGAACCCCTGGCCCTTCGCGGCCCGCGGCTACGCGGTCCTGCTGCCCGACCCCGCGCTGTCCTCCGGTTACGGGCCCCGGATGCACGAGCGCGGCTGGGGCCAGTGGGGCGGCCGGCCCTACCGCGACCTCATGGCGGCCACCGACGCCGCCGTGGCGCGCCCCGACATCGACGCCACCCGCACCGGACTCGCGGGCGCCTCCTACGGCGGCTACATGGCCAACCGGGTCGCCACCCTCACCGACCGGTTCAAGGCGATCGTCTCGCACGCCTCGGTCTGGGACCTGCGCTCGTTCCAGGCGGACACCGACGCCTCGGACTACTTCCGGAGGATCTTCGGCGATCCGCTGACCCGCCCCGAGCGCTACGACACGCACTCGCCGGCCCTCGCCGTCGACCGCATCCGCACGCCCATGCTGGTGGTGCACGGCGCGAAGGACTACCGGGTGCCCGTCGGTCAGGGCATGGCCCTCTTCCAGGAGCTCCAGCGCCGTCAAGTCCCGGCGAAGTTCCTGTACTTCCCGGACGAGAACCACTGGATCCTCGCCCCGAACCACGCCCGCCTCTGGTACGCGACCCTGCTGGCCTTCCTCGACCACCACGTGCTGGGCGAGGAGTGGCAGCGTCCCGAACTGGTGTGAGCGGAAAGGAAGTTGGCGACCGGTCTCAGCCGGCCGGGTCATGGGGGACGAAGAGGCTGAGCCGGTAGCTGGTCGGGGACTGCAGGCGCCCGCAGAACATGTCCACGCGCAGCATCGACGGGTCCGTCAACCCGCGCTCCGCGCACAGGCGTCGGGCCTCGGACCGCAGCTCCCTCTCGTCCTCCGTGGAGAACACCGGCTCCCAGCGACCCGCCTGAGGGGAGCGCGCCCCGGCCTCGCGCTCCCGCTGTCGCTTGCGCTTCCGCTGTCCTGGCACGCCCCCAGCATGGCAGGCGGGCGCCCGGGCAGGGCAGGGGCCCGGCCGGGCGTCCTGCCGGGCGGGCGCCGGGCCCGCGCGCGGCGGGAGGGCCGCGGCCGGGGGTCGCCCGTTCTGCCCCGTCCGTTTGCGCCGGGCGCGCGGCTGCGGCACACAATGAGGGGCAACTCGGGGCGTACAGGTGGGAGATCCACGTGCCCTCGACCCTGCGCAGAATCGCCGCTGCCGCCGCCGTCCTGTCCGTCGGTGCCTTCGCCGCCGGATGCGGTGGCGGCGCCACCGGCGCCGACAGCAACCAGGACCTCAACCTCCAGCCGATCGCCGCCGCGGGCCCGGACCCGTTCACGGCGTCCACGGCCGAGTCGAAGGCGACCCCCACTCCGGCGGCGTCCCCGACCGGCCCCGGCCCCTCCGGCGACCTGCGAGCGCCGCGCACCGTGAACGGCTCGACGCCGGGCCTGTACGGCGGTACGCAGTCCGTGGCCAGCTGTGACGTGGAGAAGCAGATCCGCTTCCTCGGCGGCGACCGGGCCAAGAACCGTGCCTTCGCGGACGCGGCCGGGATCGACCCCGCCTCGGTCGCGGGCTTTCTGCGCGGTCTGACCCCGGTCGTGCTGCGCGTGGACACCCGCGTCACCAACCACGGCTTCCGCGACGGCTCGGCCACCAGCTTCCAGTCCGTCCTCCAGGCCGGCACCGCGGTCCTGGTGGACGGCCACGGGCTGCCGCGCGTGCGCTGTGCCTGCGGCAACCCGCTGAAGCCCCCCAACAACCACCAGGGCAACTGGAACGACAAGGGCAAGCCGTGGCCGGGCTACCGCGCCGACCGCGTGATCGTGGTGCGGCCCACCACGGTGGTCGTCAACAACTTCATCATCGTCAACATCACCAACAACACGTGGATCGAGCGGAAGTCGGGCGACGACGGCCGGCACGACCGCGAGCGCCCGGACATCACGATCGACCCGGTCAAGCCCCCGGTCCCCGAGCCGCCGTCGCCCCCGGCGAGCCCGAGCACGTCTGCGCCGAGCAGCTCACCGAGCACCTCGCCGAGCCAGAGCCCCGACTGTCCGACCCCGACGCCGACCGTGACGGTCACCGAGACGCCCGCGCCCTCGGACTCGACGCCCGGCACGCCGTCGTCCCCGTCCGCACCGCCGAACAGCCCGGCCGCGTCCCCGAGCGGCTGTCCGCCCGCCACCAAGACGGTCACCCCGACGCCTTCGGCGAGCCCGTCGGCCCCCTCGCCCCTGGTGCCCCCGGCCCCGGAGACCAGCCCGCCGAACGACATGCCCTCGCTGCCCACCGACATCCCGAGCGGGCCCGACTCCGACGTCTTCGGGCCGTCCCAGGAGTCGGAGAACGTCTGACGACGCACGTACCCGGCATCGGCAGGGCCCGGCGGCGCCGTCGCCGGGCCCTGCCCGTCACCCGGGCCGCGGTCACGGGAGATGGGACACGGTCATGGACCATGGGACACGGTGACGGGACACGGGGCGGGACGGAAAGACGCATCAACGGGTGCATATAGGCTGCGTACTTTGTTCCGTCGTCCGTCATCCGTCGTCCGTCCTCCAGCAGCCAGGAGCGTCCTCCGTGACCGTCGCCGCCATCGACCTGCCCGAGCCGTCCGCGCCCCCCGCCGCCGAAGTCCACGACAGCACGGAGCACGCAGGCGCCGGCCCCGACCATGCGGCCCACGACAGCGCGGCTCTCGACGACACGGCCCCCGACAACGCGTCCCACGGAAGCGCCTCCCACGGAAGCGCGGCCCACGACAGCGTGGTGCGCGACGCCCGCGAGTTCGGCGCGTACGCGCGCACCGGCGGCTGGGCGTTCGCCCTGAAGGTGGCCCGCAGCGTGCGGCCCGGGGGACAGGCGGCCGGCGAGACGCCGAAGGTCTCGGCCAAGGAGTTCAGCGAGCTCGCCGGCTGCTCGGCGGAGCGCGTCATGCGCTACTACAAGGCGTGGGACAAGGCCTCCGACGACGGCCTCGTCCCGCTCTTCGAGGCACTCGTCCCCGGTGAGGACATCGAGCTGCCCGACGCCGACGTCTGGCTCACGTACTACACCTCCCGCTCCAGCGCGACGTCCGAGCGCGGCACCGCCATCACCGCCGCGGCCGAGGCCGAGGGCATCCGGCCGACCAAGGCCCTCGAAGTGGCCGAGAACCCGACCGCGCTGCGTGCCGCGATCCTCGCCGACCCCGGGACCGCCCAGGCCGCCCGCACCGCGCTGCTCGACCGCCTCAAGGAGGACCCGGCCCTCCAGACCGAGCTGGCCCGTGACATCGCGCGCACCGACGAGCTGAAGAAGGCGGTGGCCCAGGAGACCAGGGCCGCCGACCGCATCGGCTACGTCCGCCAGATCGTCGAGAACAACCAGATGCGCACCCCCGCGGGCCAGACCGTGGAGGCGCCCGCCGAGCTCCGTGCCGAGGCCGAGCGCCACCTCTCGCTGCTCGACGAACTCGACGACTCCGAAGAGACCGGCGAGTGGGCGACCGAGGCGTACGACACCGTCAAGGGCCTCGTCGCGCAGGCCGTCGAGGCCGACCCCGACCTGCGCGTCCAGGAACGCCGCACGAAGTTCTACAGCAGCCTCCAGCGGGCCACCAAGGTCTTCGAGGAGCTCACCCTGGACGACGCGGACGACATCTACGAGGACGACATGGTCCAGCGCCTCGAAGAGCTCCAGGCGGCCATCGGCACCTGCATCACCGCACTGCGCAAGGCGTCCCCCGCCCACTGAGCGCGCCGCCCGCCGCTCCCTGATGCGCGCGGTCCGGGCTGCGCCTAGCGTGGCCCCATGGACGCGGGTACCGGGGACGGAGGGGCGGGCGAGCTGTGCCACTGCGGCGAGCCCGCCGGCGCCGAGGAGTGCCGCTTCCTTCACTCGTACGGCCGAGACCTGCGGATGGGAAGCTTCGACTGGGACCTCGGCACCGGCCTGATGCACATGGACCAGCCGGCCCTCGACGTGTTCGACCTGGGCCCCGAGGAGTACGACAACCACCCCGAGTCGCTCGCCGACCGGGTGCCGACCGCCGAGGCCCTGCGGCTCGACGCGCTCGTCTCGCAGGCGCTCAAGAGCGGCACCGCCAACTACGGCGCGTACTTCCGCATCCGGCTGCGCAACGGCGCCCTGCGCTGGACCCACACCCAGGGTTTCGTGCGCCGCGACGAGAGCGGCCGGCCCCTGCGCATCATCGGCATGGTCCGCGACGCCACGCAGGAACTCGCCGAATCGACCGCCCGGGTGGGCCTCGACGCCCAGCGGCGCCGCACCACCAGCGTCGTGGAGGCCACCACGGCCGCCCTCGCTCACGCCAGGACCGTCCAGGACGTCATCGACGTCATGAAGGACTCGCGGGGCCCCGAGTACCTGGGCGCCACCAGTCTGGTGATGGGCCTCCTGGAGGCGGGCCGCATCCATCTGATCGCCGAGGGCCCCGAGGGAAGCTTCGTGCCGGGCACCCGCTGGACCCGCGTCGACGAGCGGTACCCGATGAGCGAGGTGGTCCGCACGCTCGTGCCCCGCTTCATCGAGTCGCCCGAGGACTTCGCCCAGTCCTACCCGGGGCTCTGGCCCAACATCAGCGGCCTCGGCATCACCTCCGCCGCCTACCTCCCGCTGATCGCCCAGGCCCGCCCGATCGGCGCGATCGGACTGCTCTACAGCGACAAGTGGGGCTTCACCAGTGACGAGCGCAACCTCCTTGTGGCGCTGGGCAGTTCGATCGCCCAGTCGCTCCAGCGGGCCATGCTCTACGAGCAGGAGCACGATCTCGCCGAGGGCCTCCAGCAGGCGATGCTGCCGCGCCGCATCCCCGAGGTGCCCGGCGCCCAGCTGGCCGTGCGCTACCGCGCCGCCCGGTTCGGCCGGGACATCGGGGGCGACTGGTACGACGTGATCCCGCTGCCCGGCGGCCGTGTCGGCGTGGCCATCGGCGACGTACAGGGCCATGACACGCACGCGGCCGCGGTGATGGGCCAGCTGCGCATCGTGCTGCGCGCGTACGCGGCCGAGGGGCACACGCCGGCCACCGTGATGGCCAGGGCCTCGGTGTTCCTGGACGAACTCGACACCGACCGCTTCGCGACCTGCACCTACGCGGAGGCCGATCTGAGCACCGGCGTGGTGCAGATCGTGCGCGCCGGCCATGTCGACCCGCTGCTGCGCCTGACCGACGGCAGCTGTCGCAGACTTCCGGTGGAAGGCGGGCTCCCGCTCGGCCTGTCGGCGGAGTTCCGGCGACTGGAGTATCCGGTGTCGACGGTCGAACTCGACCCGGGCCAGACCCTGTTGCTCTACACCGACGGGCTGGTGGAGCAGCCGGGCGCCGACCTCGACGACGGCATGGAACTCCTCACCTCCCTGGTGCGCGGCGGCCCCCAGGACCTCGAAGCGCTCGCCGACCGGCTGTGCGACGTGGTCGACGAGCAGGCCGGCGACGACGACGTGGCGCTGCTGCTCCTGCGCCGCAGCACCACCGAGGTGCCGCAGGGCGGCGGCCGGCTGCGCCAGCACGTGGCGCAGAGCGACCCGGAGGCGCTCAGCTCCTCCCGGCACATGATCCGCGCGGCGGTCCGCGCCTGGGGAGCCCGCGAGCGCTCCGACGAGATCGAGCTGGCCGCCGACGAACTCATCACCAACGCCCTGATGCACACCGACGGCGGCGCCATCGTCACCATCCGCGTGCTGTCCGGCCCCGAGCGCCGCCTGCGCGTCGAGGTCGAGGACCGCTCCAGCGCCCTGCCGCGCCGCCGCGAAGCGGGCGCGTCGGGGGTGTCGGGGCGCGGCCTGATGCTGGTGGACCGGCTCGCGGACGTGTGGGGCGTGGAGTCGCGCGGCAGCGGCAAGTGCGTGTGGTGCGAGTTCGCCGTCCCGGACCGCGAACCCCTCTGACGGCCCGGCCCCCGCCGCCCGACGGCAGGGCCGTACCGGGCCTCGACCGGCTCGCGGAGAGCCTGCGGGGCGGGCGCGGCTCGCTGAGCCCCGCCGTACGAGGCACCCTGGTAGGTATGCCGGAACTGCCCGAAGTCGAGGCCCTGCGGGTCTTCCTCCGCGACCACCTGGTCGGCCGGGAGATCGAATCCGCGCTGCCCGTCGCGATCAGCGTCCTGAAGACGTACGACCCGCCGTACACCGCCCTGGCCGGGCGCACCGTCACGGAGGTGGCCCGGCACGGCAAGTTCCTCGACCTCGACGCCGACGGCCTGCACCTGTGCGTCCACCTGGCCCGCGCGGGCTGGCTGCGCTGGTACGACGCGCTGCCCACCGCCCCGCCCAGACCAGGCAAGGGCCCCCTCGCGCTGCGTGTCGTGCTGACCGGCGGCGCCGGCTTCGACCTCACCGAGGCCGGCACCCGCAAGAGCCTCGCCGCCTACCTCGTCCACGACCCGTCCGACGTCCCCGGCATCGCACGGCTCGGCCCCGACCCGCTGGCCCCCGGCTTCGACCGCGACGCGTTCGCGGCCCTGCTCAAGGGGGAGCGGCGACAGCTCAAGGGCGCCCTGCGCGACCAGTCCCTCATCGCCGGCATCGGCAACGCCTACAGCGACGAGATCCTGCACGTCGCCCGCATGTCGCCGTTCAAGCCCGTCGACCGTCTCACCGAGGAGGAGACCACCGCCCTGTACGAGGCGATGCGCACCACCCTCACCGAGGCGGTGGAGCGCTCCCGCGGCGTCGAGGCGGGCCGTCTGAAGGCCGAGAAGAAAAGCGGGCTTCGGGTGCACGGACGGACCGGCGAAGCCTGCCCGGTGTGCGGCGACACCGTCCGCGAGGTGTCCTTCGCCGACTCCTCGCTCCAGTACTGCGCCACCTGCCAGACCGGCGGCAAGGTCCTCGCCGACCGCCGTCTGTCGAAACTGCTCAAGTAGCCCGACCCGAGCCGTGGGGGCTCAGCCGGGCGTGATCGTCGCGAGCGGCGCCCCGGCCGCCGTGCGCACCTCGAACCGGGCGATGGCGTCCTCGGCCAGGGCCGCCGCCCCCCGCATCCGCACCGGGCGCCCCCCGGGGTCCGCCCAGGTCGCCACCGTCTGCCGGCTGCCGTCCCGGCCCACCGCGACGAGCGTGCACGCCACCGGCTGCGCGCCCGCGAGCCCGAGCTCCACGTCCGTGCCCCACTCCTCGGGCGCCGTCACCAGGGACGCCGTCACTCCCGGCGCGTGCGAGGACAGCTCCCAGCGCGGATCGGGCGGTGCGAGCGCGACGCCGAGCCCGCCCGCGACGAGCACCCCCGCCGCGGCCACCAGAGCGATCCGCGCCCCTCGCCCGCGCCTGCGCCGCCGGGCCACCGCCGCCAGCATCGCGTGCAGCACCTGCGGCGACACCGGTCCGCTCGGCGCCGCTCCGTCGGCGGTGTACGCGGCGAGCAGGGCGGCGACGCCCCCGAACTCGGCGAGCAGGTCCCGGCACGGGGCGCACCCGGCGAGATGCTCCTCGAAGCGGAAAACGTCGGCGGCACCGAGCACCCCGAGGGCGTAGGCCCCGGCGTCCCGGTGGATCTGCGGCGAACTCATGCCGTCAGGTACGCGGGAACCGGCCCGAACGCTCAAGACACCCCCGCACCGCACACCTAGACTTCGGCCCCATGCTGCGCGTACTGGCGGTCGACGACGAAGCCCCCGCCCTCGAAGAACTCCTCTACCTGCTGCGCGCCGACCCCCGCATCGGCTCCGCCGAGGGCGCCAGCACGGCCACCGACGCGCTGCGGCTCATCGGCACGGCCCTCGAAGCCGGCGAGAACGACGGCAACGGCGTCGACGTGGTGTTCCTCGACATCCACATGGCCGGACTCAGCGGACTCGACATCGCCCGTCTCCTGGCCGGCTTCGCCCGACCGCCGCTCATCGTCTTCGTCACCGCCCACGAGGGCTTCGCCGTCCGGGCCTTCGACCTCAAGGCCGTCGACTACGTCCTCAAACCGGTGCGCGCGGAGCGGCTCGCGGAGGCCGTGCGCCGGGTCGCCGAACTCGTCGGCGACCGCGCCGCCGCCGTCCAGGAACCCGACCAGATACCCGTCGAACTCGGCGGCGTCACCCGCTTCCTGGCCATCGCGGACATCACCTACGCCGAGGCCCAGGGCGACTACGCCCGACTGCACACCGAGCGCGGCAGCCATCTCGTGCGGATCCCGCTGTCCACCCTCGAAGAGCGCTGGCGCAGCCGCGGCTTCGTGCGCATCCACCGCAGCCACCTCGTCGCCATCGACCGGATCGACGAACTCCGCCTGGACGCGGGCACCATGAGCGTGCGGGTCGGCGACGCCGAACTCCCCGTCAGCCGGCGCCACGCCCGCACGGTCCGTGACCGCCTGCTGTGGCGCCCCACCCGCTGACCTGGCCCTTCCCCGACCCGTGATCGGATGCGTACACTCCGCGCCATGTCCGCAGAGCAGGCGGCGCGACGCGAGACGGTGACGGGGGAGCCGAGGAGGGTCCGCCCGCTGCCGCGACACCGCGCCCAGTCCGAGATCGACGAACACACCGCGCTCGGCAGCGCCTATGTGCGTTCCCTGATGCGCGGTCAACTCCGGGCCGCACTCAGCGGGTTCGCCGTCCTGGCCCTCACGGTCGGGACACTGCCGCTCGCCTTCCGCGCCCTGGACGACGACGCCGTCACCTGGTGCGTGCTCGGCTTCGGCATCCACGGACCGCTCGGCCTGATCGCCTGGTGGTACGTGCGCACCGCCGAGCGCAACGAGCGCGACTTCGCCCGCCTGGTCGCCGACCGGCCGGCGGTGCCCGCCGCCCGGACGAGGCGGGGCAGAGCCGCCCGGTGACGAGCCAGACCTACGCCGTGGCGGCGGTGACCGCCGTCGTCCTCGCCACCCTGCTCGTGGGCGGGTTCGGGCTGCGCATCTCGCGCACCACCTCCGACTTCTACGTCGCCTCGCGCACCGTCGGCCCCGGCCTCAACGCCGCCGCCATCAGCGGTGAATACCTCTCGGCCGCCTCCTTCCTCGGCATCGCCGGCCTCGTCCTCGTGCAGGGCCCCGACATGCTCTGGTACCCGGTCGGCTACACCGCCGGCTACCTCGTGCTGCTGCTGTTCGTCGCCGCCCCGCTGCGCCGCTCCGGCGCGTACACGCTGCCCGACTTCGCCGAGGGGCGGCTCGAATCGACGGCCGTGCGCCGCCTGGTCAGCGTCTTCGTGGTCGGCGCCGGCTGGCTCTATCTGGTGCCCCAACTCCAGGGCGCGGGGCTGACGTTGAAGATCCTGACCGGCGCGCCGGGCTGGCTCGGACCGGTGCTCGTCGCATCCGTCGTGGTGCTCGCGGTCGCCGCGGGGGGCATGCGCTCGATCACCTTCGTCCAGGCCTTCCAGTACGCGCTGAAGCTGACCGCGCTGCTCGTCCCGGTCTTCTTCCTGGTCCTCGCCTGGCGCGGCGACGGCGCGCCGCGGCCCGTGTACGACGAGCCCGCGACCCTGCGCCACCAGCAGACCGTCCGCGTCGCCGACACCCTCACGCTGCGTCTGGACCGGCCGCTGCCCGTGCATGTTTCCGGCACGGTGGACGGCCGCCGCCACGAGGGCGACGCGCTGACGCTGGCCGCGGGCGAGCACCGCGTCACGGCCGGCACCCGTCTCGTGCTCGCCGCCGCGACCCCCGTGCCCGACGCGCCCTCCCGGACCGGGCACCCGCTGTACGCCACCTACGGGCTGATCATGGCCACCTTCCTCGGCACCATGGGCCTGCCCCACGTCGTGGTCCGCTTCTACACCAGCCCGGGTGGCCGCGAGGCCCGCAGGGCCACCGTCGTGGTGCTCGCCCTGATCGGCGTGTTCTACCTGCTGCCCCCCGTCTACGGCGCCCTCGGCCGTCTGTACGCCCCCGAACTCGCCCTCACCGGTGACGCGGACGCGGCCGTGCTGCTGCTGCCCGGGCGGCTCGTCGGCGGTGCCGGAGGCGAACTGCTCGGCGCGCTCGTCGCGGGCGGCGCGTTCGCGGCGTTCCTTTCGACCGCCTCCGGGCTCACCATGGCGGTCGCCGGCGTCCTCACCCAGGACGTGCTGCCGGCCCGCGGCGTACGCCACTTCCGGCTCGCCACCCCCCTCGCCGTCGCGGTGCCGCTGCTCGGCGCGCTGCCGGTCAGCGGGGTGCCGGTGGCCGACGCGGTGGGCATGGCCTTCGCGGTGTCCGCCTCCTCGTTCTGCCCGCTCCTGGTGCTCGGCATCTGGTGGCGCGGGCTCACCCCGCCCGGCGCGGCCGCCGGGCTCGTACTCGGGGGAGGGTCCGCGCTGCTCGCCGTCGCCGCCACCGTGCTCGACGTGGCACCGCCCGGCGTCGTTCGCACCCTGCTCGCCTGGCCCGCCGTCTGGTCGGTGCCGGTGGGCTTCCTCGCCATGATCGGGGTCTCGCTCGCCACCCCGGGCCGGGTGCCGGCCGGCACCGACGCCGCGATGACCCGCTTCCATCTGCCCGAGGCCCTGACCCGCCGGGACGGAGGACGGACATGACCCTGGCCGCACTGCTCTTCCTCGGCCCGCTGCTCGCCGCCGCCGGATACTGGCTCGGCCGGCGCGCCGCACGCCGGGGCCGCCCCAGCGATGTCGGCACGCCCGTCGAGCACGCCACCTTCGAGACCCTGCACACCGCCTCGCTCGCCGCGCCCCCGCTGCGCGCCGGGCTCACCGCCGAGGCGGCCCGCCGCTCGGCCCGCGGCCTGCGCTCGCTGCTCGGCACCGACGCCCTCTGCCTCACCGACCGCGACACCATCCTGACCTGGGACGGCGCGGGCGAGCAGCACCACAGCGCCCACGTGATGCAGCAGGTGGGGCCGCTGCTCGGCACCGGACGCGACCGGGCGTTCGCGCTGTCCTGCGACGACCTGGACTGCCCGCTGCGCTGGGCGGTGGCCGTGCCCCTCACCGTGGACCACCGGGTGCTGGGCACCCTCGTCGCCTATGCGCCCCGCGAGTCCGCGGTCCTCGCCCGGGCCGCGGGGGAGGTGGGCCGCTGGGTCTCCGTCCAGCTCGAACTCGCCGAACTCGACCGTTCCCGCACCCGGTTGATCGAGGCCGAGATCAAGGCACTGCGGGCCCAGATCTCCCCGCACTTCATCTTCAACTCGCTGGCGGCCATCGCCTCGTTCGTCCGCACCGACCCGGAGCGGGCCCGTGAACTCCTTCTGGAATTCGCCGACTTCACGCGCTACTCGTTCCGCCGGCACGGCGACTTCACCACGCTGGCCGAAGAACTCCACTCCATCGACCAGTACCTCGCCCTCGTGCGGGCCCGTTTCGGCGACCGGCTCTCGGTCACCCTCCAGGTGGCCCCCGAGGTGCTTCCGGTCGCGCTCCCCTTCCTCTGCCTCCAGCCGCTCGTGGAGAACGCCGTCAAGCACGGCATCGAGGGCAGGGAGGGCGGCGGGCACCTCACCATCAGCGCCCTGGACGCGGGCAACGAGGCCGAGGTCGTCATCGAGGACGACGGCGCGGGCATGGACCCGCGGCGGCTGCGCCGCATCCTGCGCGGCGAGGAGAGCGAGGCCGGCGGCATCGGCCTGCTCAACGTCGACGAACGGCTGCGCCAGGTGTACGGCGACGCGCACGGGCTCGTCATCGAGACCGGGATCGGCGCGGGCATGAAGGTGACGGCGCGCATCCCCAAGTACCGTGCGGGCGTGCACAGTTGACGACACCGGCCGGGCGGGCCCAGGTGCTGTGCCCCGGTGGGCGGACCTCGCGACCCCGGTGGACCGCGCGCCCCGGTGGTGTTGACGTCCCGTCGGGCGGCGCGCCGCGATCAGAACAGATGGATCGCCAAGTGGCCCAGCGGCAGCCCGAGTTCCCACGCCGGCGTCCACACCCGCGGCTCGTCCTCCGCGGCCCGCGGGTCCGCCGCGCCGGGCGCCACCGCGTCCAGGTCCGCCGCCAGCAGCTCGGTCTCCTCCAGCCACCGCCAGGCGGCCCGCGCCATCGCCACGTCGGGCCCGCCCTCCCGGTCCGGCGACAGCTCGTCCAGGCGTGTGCGCACCCAGCGCCGCCAGGGCCGGCCGGCCGCGGTGAGCGAACTCCACTCCTCCAGGCGGGCCACCACCCGGGCGCCGTCGACCGCCCCGTCGGACAGGAAGATCGTCAGGGCGAGCGCGCCCCTCCCCGCCCTGAACTCCAGGGTCGTCGGCGGCATCAGATCGCCGGTCCGCAGCAACTCGTCGGCGATGTACTCCGCGTACATCCATGCCATCGGCACCAGCAGTTCGCCACCACTGGTCCCGCTACTTCCCTCCGGACGCATCCTGTCTCGCCTCTTTCATCGACCGTCCCGGCGCTCCCGGGGAGCTCCAGGGAGCATTGAACCGGGGGCGCGTGCCCGCCGTGGCCAGAAGGGCAGGATCCGCCACACGACACGAGGTGCTCATGCATGTGCGACAGCTGTTGGGCGCTTACGTGCTGGGCGCTCTGGAGCCCGGCGAGGAGCGGACCGTCGCCGCGCATCTGCGCCGGTGCGCGGCGTGCCGCACCGCCTACCTGGAGGTCGCCGAGACGCCCTCGCTGCTCGCCCTGCTCACCGAGGCGGACCTGGAACCCATCGCCAAGAGCCCTTCGGGACCTGACGCAGAATAGCCGGGCAGCACCCGGGCGAGTGCGCGCAAGGCGTAGTACGAACGGGACTTGACCGTCCCGGGCGGCACACCGAGCACATCCGCCGCTTCCGTCACGCTCAGGCCGCGGAAGTACAACTGCACGAGGACCGCGCGGTGTTCGGGTGTGAGCGACCTCACGGCGCCGCGGACGTCGAGGGCGGCGGCGCAGCGCTCGGTGTGGTCCCCCGGCTCGGCGGTGGCGAGCAGGACGTCGTCCCGCACCTCGGCGGGCCGGGCGAGCCGGCTGCGCCGCGCGTCGATCGCCAGGTGCCGCGCGACCGTGAACAGCCAGGGCCGCATCGAGCAGTACGGAGCCTCGAACGCCTCCGGGTGCTGCCAGGCGCGCACCAGCGTCTCCTGGAGCAGGTCCTCGGCGCGCTGGCGGTCGCCGTAGGTGAGGCCGAGCAGGAAGTGCAGCAGGGCGGGGCCGTGCGTGCGCTGGAGTTCGGCCAGATCGCGCTCGTGTGCGTAGCGCCGTGGGCCCCTGGCTGCCGTCGTCACCGTGCACTCCCTCTCCCCGAAAGCCGCGATCAGCGGTATCCGACCGCATCCGCGGGGACGGGGACACCCGCGGTACCGCACCCTGCGACGAGCGGTCGAACCGGGCGACGAGTGGTACGGCGAACGGTCGGCGGCGGGGGCGCCGACCCGGCCGCCGGGTGCGTCCGATCCAGCGATCTTGAGTCATATGAACGGCTTTTCGGCTTGACTGGCCCGTTCCGCCGGGGTGGATTTCGGACACACGACCGCCCCCGACCGACGGAGTCCGACGCCGATGCCCCAGCCGACCCAGCGCACCCGACCGGGGGCGGCGGCAGCCCTGGTCCTCCTGCTCGCGGCCACGGCGGGATGCGCCGACGCGCAGCGGCCCGCCGCACAGCCGCCGCACCCCCAGGACGCCCAGCACTCCCCGGCCTCGGGCGCCGCACCCGCGCGGCGCCCCTTCACCCTCGTCGCCACCGGCGACGTACTCCCGCACGACTCGACCATCGCCCGCGCCAAGTCCGATGCCACGGACGGCGGTTACGACTTCCGGCCGATGCTCGCCGGGGTCAGGCCGATCATCTCCCGCGCCGACCTGGCGATCTGTCACATGGAGACGGTGTACGGCCCCGACGAGGGTCCCTTCACCGGCTACCCGGCCTTCAAGGCGCCCCCGCAGGTGGCCGCCGCCCTCAAGGACACCGGCTACGACTCCTGCTCCACGGCCTCCAACCACACCCTGGACGACGGCGCCGACGGCATCGCCCACACCTTGAAGGCCTTCGACAGGGCGGGTCTCCAGCACACCGGATCCGGTCGCACCGCCGCCGAGTCCGCGCGGCCGGCACTGCTCACGGCCGGCGGCGCCAAGCTCGCCCAGCTCGCCTACACCTACGACACCAACGGCTATCCGATGCCGGACGGGCAGCCCTGGGCGGTGCACCTCATCGACCAGAAGAAGATCGTCGCGGACGCCCGGGCGGCGCGGGCCGCGGGCGCCGACATCGTCGTCGTCAGCCTGCACTGGGGCACCGAGTGGCAGGACGAGCCCGACCAGCAGCAGCTCGCGCTCGGCAAGGCACTGACCGCCTCCCGGACCGGCGGCCGCCCCGACATCGACCTGATCCTGGGCACCCACGCCCACATCCCGCAGGCGTACGAGAAGGTCAACGGCACCTGGATCGTCTACGGCGAGGGCGACCAGATCGCGGGCGAGATGTTCAACGACTCCGGTGCGCGCGACAGCCGCGGCAACATGAGCTCGATCGCCCGGTTCACCTTCGCACCGCCCGTGCGGCCCGGGGCGCGCTGGGAGGTCACCAGGGCGGAGTTCGTCCCGCAGTGGATCGACGTGGAGCGGGGCCGCGTGATGAGCCTGCCGGCGGCGCTCGCGACGTCGCCCGGCCGCGAGGACTACACCGAGGCCCTGGACCACATCCGCGCGGCCGTCCTCAGCCGGGGCGCCGCCAAGGACGGCCTGACGATGTCCCGCTAGCGCGGCCCGGCCGTTACGGCACCACGGTGACCGGCCAGCGGCCCGCCTTGACCAGACGGACCGCCACCGAGCCGACGATGCGGTGGCCGGCCGACTCCGAGGCACCCACCACGACCGCGTCCGCCGTCAGCTCGTCGGCCGCGGTCACCAGTCCGGAGTAGGGGTCGCCGCGGAAGGTGTGGAACTCCCACCGCACGTCCCAGATGCCCCGCACCCGCTCCGCCGCCGCCCTGATCTCCGCGACCAGGCCCTCGGCGATCTCGCCCGTGGCATCGCCCACGGGCGCGCCCAGCGCGGCACCCGCCCCGAGCACCGGCTGGACGTACACGAGGGCCAGCAGCGCGTTCTGGCGGCGGGCCAGGCCACTGGCGTACGCGGCGGCTCTGAGCGAGGAGTCCGAACCGTCGACACCGGCGACGATCACCTTGGGGCCGTCGGTGCCGCGTTCGAAGCGCTGGGACTCGGGATGGGGCTGGGGCCGCTGCTCTGTCACGCCCCGAGGCTAACGGGCCGCCCGCCGCCTCCGACAGGCGCCCCGGCGCCGCCCTCCCTAGAGTGCGGAACATGACTGTCAGCCAGGCGGCGCCCATTCCGTCGCGGACCGGCTTTCTGGGGCGGGTGCCCGAAGCGTTCGCGATGTTCTTCGGCGCGCTCGGCCTGTTCTGCGCGGTCATCGCGCTGATCCCGCCGCTGCGCCGGCTCCTGCACCCCGTCTCCTGGTTCCTCGACCGGGTCACCGTCCCGGTCAGCGCCAACCTCGCCTACGCCGTCTTCCTGCTGCTCCTCGCGGCGGCCATCGGGGCCCGCAAGAAGGTCGCCTGGTGGCTGGTCGTCATCTACCTCGGCCTGCTCTTCCTGCTCGACGTCCTGCTCGTCGCCGTCACCGAATGGGCCTGGATCGCCAACGGACTGCTGTGCGGCGCGGCGCTGATCGTGCTGGTCCTGGCCCGCCGGCAGTTCTACGCACAGACCCGCAGGGGCGCCTTCCGCCGCGCGGTCGGAGTGCTCTGCCTCGGGCTCGCCGCCGGCGTCCTGGTCGGCTGGGGCCTGGTCGAACTGTTCCCGAACACGCTGCCGCGCGGCCAGCGGCTGCTGTGGGCCACCAACCGCGTCTTCGGCGGCCTCGTCTCCAACGGCCGCTTCGACGGCAGCCCGCCCCGGCCCCTGTACTTCTTCCTCGGCCTGTTCGGCGCCATCGCCCTGCTGACCGCCGCCTCCACCCTCTTCCGCTCGCAGCGCATGGAGGCCGCCCTGCACGGCGACGAGGAGCCCCGCATCCGGGCCCTGCTCGGCGCCTACGGCCGGCAGGACTCGCTCGGCTACTTCGCCACCCGCCGTGACAAGGCCGTGGTGTTCTCGCCCAACGGCAAGGCCGCCGTCACCTACCGCGTCGAGGCCGGCGTGGCGCTCGCCAGCGGCGACCCGGTGGGCGACGCGGGGGCCTGGGGTCCCGCCATCGACGCCTGGCTCGACGTCGCCCGCCAGTACGCCTGGGCGCCCGCCGTGATGGGCGCCTCCGAAGAGGGCGCGACCGCCTACGCCCGGCACGGCCTCGGCGCCATCCAGCTCGGCGACGAGGCGATCCTCGACGTCGCCGCGTTCGACCTCGACGGCCGCGACATGCGCGTCACCCGCCAGGCCGTCCACCGCGTCGCGCGCACCGGCGCCACCACCCGCATCCGCCGCCACCTGGCGCTCACCGACGAGGAGATGCGGCAGATCGTCGACCGCGCCGACGCCTGGCGCGACACCGAGACCGAGCGCGGCTTCTCGATGGCGCTCGACCGGCTCGGCGACCCCGCCGACGGCGACTGCCTCCTCGTCGAGGCCTTCGACGCCGAGGGCCGCCTCATCGCGCTGCTCTCCTTCGTGCCCTGGGGGCCGGACGGCATCTCGCTCGACCTGATGCGCCGCGACCGCAGCGCCCCCAACGGGGTCATGGAGTTCATGGTCGCCGAACTGTGCGCCGGCGCACCGAAGTTGGGGGTGCGCCGCATCTCGCTCAACTTCGCGGTGTTCCGCTCGGCCTTCGAGGAGGGCGCCCGCATCGGCGCCGGGCCGGTGCTGCGCCTGTGGCGCAAGCTGCTGCTGTTCTTCTCCAAGTGGTGGCAGCTGGAGGCCCTGTACCGCTCGAACGTCAAGTACCGGCCCCAGTGGTTCCCGCGCTTCCTGTGCTACGGCGACGCCGGCTCGCTCGCCCGCGTCGGCCTCGCCTCCGGCATCGCCGAGGGCTTCGTCTCCGTCCCGAGCCTGCGCAAGCTCTGGGGCAAGGGCCGCCCCAAGGGCGTCGTCAAGCCCGTGACCACCGCGCACCTGCCCTCCATCGAGGCCCTCGGCCTGACCGGCCCGGCCACCGAGTTGACGGAGCGTCACCTCACCGACCAGGAGCGGGTGCGCCACCACAAGCTCGACCGGCTGCGCGCCGACGGCACCGACCCCTACCCCGTCGTCATCGCCGCCCGCACCCACACCCTGGCCCGGCTCAGGACCGAGGGCGAGGGCACCGCCGCCACCGTCGCCGGCCGCGTCATGGCCGTACGGGACTTCGGCGGCGTCGTCTTCGCCGTGCTCCGCGACTGGTCCGGCGACCTCCAGCTGGTCCTGACCCGCGAAGGCGCGGGCCGGGCCGTCCTCGACCACTTCACCCGCGACGTCGACCTCGGCGACCACCTCACCGCCACCGGCGTCACCGCCACCACGGACAAGGGCGAGTTCTCGCTCTTCACCACCGCCTGGCAGATGACCGCCAAATGCCTGCGCCCCCTGCCCGACAAACGCCGCGGCCTCGCCGACCCCGAGGCCCGGGTGCGCCGCCGCTACCTCGACCTGGTGGCGAGCCCCGAGGCGCGCGACGTGGTCCGCCACCGCTCCACCGCCGTCCAGGCACTGCGCCAGGGCCTGCTCGAACGCGGCTACCTGGAGGTCGAGACGCCGATGCTCCAGCAGATCCACGGCGGCGCCAACGCCCGCCCCTTCACCACCCACATCAACGCCTACGACCTCGACCTCTATCTGCGCATCGCGCCCGAGCTCTACCTCAAACGGCTCTGCGTCGGGGGCGTGGAGAAGGTCTTCGAGATGGGCCGCACCTTCCGCAACGAGGGCGTCTCCTACAAACACAACCCCGAGTTCACGATGCTGGAGGCATACCAGGCCTACGCCGACTACGACGTGATGCTCGACCTCGCGCGCGAACTGATCCAGGGCGCGGCCACCGCCGCCTTCGGCTCCCCGATCGCCCGCAAGGCGGGCCCCGACGGCAAGGTCGTCGAGTACGACATCTCCGGGCCCTGGCCGGTCAAGACGCTGTACGGCGCGGTGTCCGAGGCGCTCGGCGAGGAGGTCGACGCCGACACCGACGAGCAGCGGCTGCGCCGGCTCTGCGACCGGGCCGGGGTGCCGCACACGCCGGAGAACAGCCGCGGCGACGTCGTCCTGGAGATGTACGAGCGGCTCGTCGAGGAACGGACGCAGCTGCCCACCTTCTACAAGGACTTCCCCACCGAGGTCTCCCCGCTGACCCGCCAGCACCGCACCGACGCACGCCTCGCCGAACGCTGGGACCTGGTCGCCTTCGGCACCGAACTGGGCACCGCCTACTCGGAGTTGACCGACCCGGTCGAACAGCGCCGCCGGCTCACCGCGCAGTCACTGCTCGCCGCCGGCGGCGACCCGGAGGCCATGGAGATCGACGAGGACTTCCTCGACGCCCTGGCCTACGCGATGCCGCCCACCGGCGGCCTCGGCATCGGCGTGGACCGCCTGGTCATGTTCCTCACCGGCCTCACCATCCGCGAGACCCTGCCCTTCCCGCTGGTCCGCCGTACCTGACCGCGCCCCGGCCGGAACCGCCGGGTGACTCCATTCGTGCCGGTGTGGGCCGGGTGCTGACGTTTCGTCGGCCCCGCCACGGCCCGTACGCCCTACCCTTCCGCCATGACGAACAAAAGCCGTATGTCGTGAAAAGGGATCAGATGCTCCCCAGTCGGCGAACCCTGCTGCGCGTCACCGCCTGCCTCGGAGCCGCAGCCGCGGTCCGCATGCTGACCGCCGAGGACACCGTCACCCCGGCACCCGCCCCCCGAGCGGCCCCGGCAGCGGGCCCACGGGGCGCCGCCGCACCCCATGCGGCGCCCAGCGCGTACCGCCTGGAACCCATGACCGCCTACCTTCCGCCCCGCTACCACACGGCGCTCCCGCCGGTGCGCACCAGACCCTTCCTCAGCATGCCCCAGCTGGGGGAGCGCTCGATGGTGCTCACCTTCGACGACGGGCCCGACCCTCGCTACACCCCCGGCATCCTCAAGACCCTGCGCGACCACGACGTGCGCGCGGTGTTCTTCCTGTGCGGCGAGATGGCCACCGACAACCGGGACCTGCTGCGCGAGATGCGCGACGACGGACACGTCATCGGCAACCACACCTGGACCCACCCCCAGCTCAACAAGACGCCCTCCGCCACGATCCGCTCGGAGATCGGCCGCACCAGCGAGGTCATCGAGCAGGCGATCGGCGAGGCGCCGCAGTGGTTCAGGGCGCCGTACGGGGCGTGGAACCGCAACGTCTTCGAGATCCAGGCCGAGATGGGCATGGAGCCGCTCGCCTGGACCGTCGACACCCTCGACTGGACCACGCCCGGCACCGCCACCATCATCCGCCGCGTCCTGGACGGGGCCGCACCCGGCGTGGTGGTGCTCTCGCACGACGCCGGGGGCGACCGCTCGCAGAGCGTCGCGGCCCTGCGCACCTATCTGCCCCAACTGCTCGCGCAGGGCTACGCGTTGAAGGTGCCGCCGCGCCGCAGATGAACCCCGGGCCGCCGCCCCCGGCGACCGCGCCGGGCGGCGCCGGGCCGTCCGCACCCGGCCCCGCCCGGCCGCTCCGGGTCCGCGACGGGGGGCTACTTGACGGACACCATGCGGGCGAAGGCCACCACGTTGCCGTCGTAGCCCCGGGCCCTGGAGAAGCCGCCGCCGCACGTGATCACCCGGAGCTCCGGGTGCCCGGTGTCGCCGTACACCCGGGTACCCGGGAAGCTCGCCTTGTCGAACACCTCGACGCCGTAGACCTCGAACACCGCGGTGCGGCCGTCGAAGCGCTGCACCTCGATGTGGTTGCCCTTCTGGAGCGAGCCGAGCCCGTAGAAGACGGCTGGCCCCTTCATGTTGTCCACGTGGCCGACGATCACCGACGTACCGCGCATGCCCGGGGCCACGCCGTTCTGATACCACCCCGCCAGGTTCGGGTCCTGGGGCGGAGGGGCCTGCACCCAGCCCTGGGCGTCGGTGCCGACGTCCATCAGCGGGGCGTCCACGTTGATCGCCTCGATCCGCACCCGGGAGGCCGGCGCGAAGGGCAGCGGCTGGACCCCCGCCGCCGCGGGGGGCGCGGAGGCCGTCCCCGAACCGCTGGTCAGCGCCGCCGCGGCGGCCGGCTGGGGCGGGCCCATCGTCACATCCGCACCGTTGCGCATCAGCGCGAGGCCGGTGAGCATCACCAGGGCCAGCGCTCCCCACGGGGAGGGCCTGCGACGCTCCATGCGGTACTCGTTCTGCGCCATGTCTCTCCGTCCCTCGCCGTCCGCCCTCAGCGCGCCTTCGAGCACCGTAAGGGCGCCGCGACGGCTCGGCGATCGGAGGGCGGCGAACGGGTGCCGTCCACCGGGCCTGACCCATCCGGGGCATCCCGCGCGGAAATCGACCTGACGGTCTGTGACCTGCGGGTCCGTCAGATTGCGCGGCCGTACGGGGGACGGGCGGTTCACCAGGGTGGATCAGTGCCGAAATGCGGCTTGTATGACTGGCAGTGAGGGTTCGTCATGGGAGGCGTACTCGTCGATCATCCCGGGGCACGGCTCCGGGGCGTCCTCCCATGGAGGTTCAACGATGCGTGCTTCACGCGCTCTACCGGTGGCGCTGGCGGTCGGGATCGCGGTCGGATTCGCCGCCCCGGCGGCCGTCGCAGGAGGCCCGCCCTCCGGCGGCGGGCCGACCAGTGTCGAAGTCGACCCCTCCGTGGTCCACCAGGGCGCCACCCTGAGGATCACCGCCAGGGGCTGCCACAACGGCGGCAGGGTCAGCTCGAACGCCTTCGACGAGGTCCACCTGTCGTCGGGCGACATCAACTACGCCACCGCGCGGATCCACGACCACACGACCCCGGGCACCTACAGCCTGGCGGTCAAGTGCAACGACAACGACCGGGTGGCGACCCGCAGCTTCCGCGTGCTCGAAGGCCGCGGAGCCGACGGCGGGCTCGGCGGCGCCGCCGGCCCGACCGACACCGAGATGGCGGTCGGCGGCACGCTCGCCGGAACCGCCGCGATCGGCGGTGCGCTGTTCGTCGCCCGCCGCCGGCGCCAAGGCGTACGGGTCTGACCGGACGAACCTCCCCGGAAGGTCCCCAACGGCCCGTCGCCCCCGAGTCCTGGCCAGGACTCGGGGGCGACGGGTGTGCGCAGGGGCCTGACGCCGTCAGTGCCTGCGGGCCGCCGAGCGCCGGCGCAGCGCGTAGACCGCGCCGCCGCACGCGGCCGCGACCAGGGTGGCTCCGGCCGCGAGCTCGACGGGGCTCAGGCCGTCGTCCACACTGCCGCCGAGACCGCCGCGGACGCCACGCGGAGCGGTGACCGTGGGCCGGACCGTGGGGCGCACCGTCGAGCTGGTGGTGGGGGAGCCGCCCGTGATCGTCAGCTGGGTGGTGCCGCGGGCGCCGTCGCAGTTGAACGTCACGGTGTAGGAGGCGCCGCGCTTGGCGTCCCAGTCCACCGTGGCATTGCGGGAGCTGTCCTTGGGGATGGTGACGGTGTCGAACACGCCGGAGGACGCCGTCGCGTCGCCGGAGCATCCGGTCACGTTCAGGGTGACCTGACCGCCGGGCGCGATCACCGACGGGGTCACGCTGAAGCCGTAGGGGGTCACGTTGCCCGCGTTGGGCCGGCCGTCGACCGCGCCGGCGACGGCGGGGACGGCGAGCGGGAGAGCGGCAGCGCCGAGCAGCGCGACGGATGCGATGCGTATCGCGCCCATGGTCAATCCTCCGGTCCCCGAGGAGCAGCTGCGGTATCGATGCCGCATATGGGGGGAGATGCACCTCGATGCGCGAAACGCTAGGAGGTGGCCCGGCGTGTCGCGATCGGTGTCCGGCGAACGGGTCATCCAGGTCCCCCGCCCGGACCAGCGAAGGCCCCGCCGGCGGGGCGGGGCCTTCGGGGTGCGGCGGAGCGGCGCGCGACCTCAGCCGATGTTCGGGAACAGGTCGAAGAAGGGGCCGGCCGTCGCCGAGATGCCCCGGCCGAAGGGGGCGTCGAAGTCCCAGATGAGGAAGAGCAGGAAGGCGATCAGGGCACTGAAGAGCCCGGCGAGCAGCAGCTCGCGCCAGGTGCGCCTGATCTGCAGCGTGAAGATCAGGCCGACCGTGACGACGGCCCCGGTGATCAGGCCGAACCAGACCACCCCCGGCATGGTGGCGCCCGCCCCCTGCCCCCGGGCCGTGCGGGCCGCGTCCACGGCGCCGACCTGGTCGACCAGCGGCTGGTAGGCCTGGGCCTCGAAGTCGTTGGCCGGGCGGTAGTCCGTCACGTCCCGCCGGATCGCCTCCAGCTTCTGGGCGCTCTCGTCGGTGAGGTCGCCGTGCTTGGCCATGTGCTTCCACTCGGTGTGCACCACGTACGAGGCGTACGCCTCCACATCGGCCCGGGTCCGGTCGCGGACCTCCGTCGGATACACCTGGACGCGCTGGCTGATCTCGTGCAGCGCCTGCGCCTCCTGCTGGACGTCCGCCTGGGCGGCGCCCCGCCCCTCCCAGACGCCCGCGATGGCGAGGCCGAGCACGATGGCGTACACCACGCCGATCATCATCGTCATGTACTCGATGACGTCAGGGGTGTCGGAGGGATCGTCGTTCTCCGGGTCGACCCGGCGGTTGCTGAACAGGGTGATGGTGAGCACGACCGCACATGCGGCGGCCATGGCGATGACCAGGACGAGCCAGTCGGACAAGGGGGGCCTCTCAAGAAAAAGGGGGGCTCAGCGCGAGCGGGAGCCGGAGCGGGTGCGCAGCAGGGCCGCGCCGAGCACGGCGGGCGCGGTGATCAGCAGCGTGAGGGTGACGGGGGACAGGCGCGGCGCGGGCTTCTTGCGCGGCGGCATCCGATAGGCGCGCAGCGCGAGCCGGGGCGCCGGGGGCGGCCCCGGACGCGCGGAGGCCCCCGGCGCCGGCGGCACGGGAGGGGCGGGCGGCGTGGGCCGGTGCACCGCGGGCGGCTCCGGCGCGGGTGGCGCGGCCGGCGGCTTCGGGCGGGGTGCGGGGCGCGGCGGCGGGGTGGGCCGCGGGGCCGGCTTCGGCGGCGGCTCGGGCGCCGGAGGCGCGGGAGTCGCGGTGGGCGGCACCGGGGTGGGCGTCGGGGTGGGGGTGGGCCGGGGATGCGGGGGCCGCGGGTGCGGGTGCGGTGGCCAGGGGCACCGGTGACCCGTGCCCGCGACCGCCCAGGGCCCGCCCCCGCTGCCCTGCGTCACGGAGGCGTACGCGCAGGCGTCGGCCCGGGTGGCCGGCGCCGGCGCCGACAGGAGCACGGTGAGGGCCGTGGCGGCGAACAGCCGTCCGGCGAGGTGTCGTCCTTGCACTAGGTGATCATCGGGCGGTGGGGCCGCGGCCGTAGGGGGTGTCGAACCGATTCGCCTGAAGGGGGGAGTTCTCGGGGGTGCGTGTTCGACGCGTTGACCTGGCGTTCGGGCCCGGGCGCAAAAAATCCGCGCCCGCGTTGAACGCGGCGCCGCCCGCCACCCGTACTTAGGGCCATCACCCGGCGCACCCGGCGCCTCAACAGCCTTACGGACAACGGGAGTTGACATGAGTACCTGGCGCAGTGCATCGATCGCGGCAGCGGCGGCAGCAGTACTGGCACTGACCGCGACCGGCTGCGGCCAGGACAAGGGCAGCGCCTACGCGGGCAGCAGCGGGAACGGCCAGCCCGTCGGCAACGCGAGCACCGCCCAGCAGCCGGGCGACAACGCCTATGGCTCCGGCGGCGGTTACGGGCAGGCCGGCGGCGCCGAGTCCGCGGCCAAACCGGCCGGACAGCTGACGGTCAGCGACAGCAAGGACCTCGGAAAGGTCGTCACCGACAGTGCCGGCTTCACCCTCTACCGCTTCGACAAGGACACCGCGAGTCCGCCCGCTTCGAACTGCGCGGACGACTGCGCCAAGGCGTGGCCCGCGGTGCCCGCCGACGGGGTCACCGCCGCCGCGGGCACCGACGCCTCGAAGCTCGGCTCGGTCACCCGGGCCGACGGCACCAAGCAGCTCACCATCGGCGGCTGGCCGATGTACCGCTACGCCAAGGACACCAGCCCCGGCGACACCAACGGGCAGAACGTCGGCGGCACTTGGCACGCCGCCGCGCCCGACGGCAAGAAGGCGTCGGCCGCGGCCGCCGCCCCCGCCGAGGCGCTGCCCGGCCTCTCGGTCCGCAAGGACGCCAAGCTCGGCGACATCATCGTGGACGCGCGCGGCATGACCGTCTACCGCTTCAAGAAGGACTCGGCCTGGCCCATGAAGTCCGCCTGCACCGGCGCCTGTCTCCAGAAGTGGCCGGCCGTGGCGCCGGTCGCCAAGAACGACACCAAGGGCATCGCCCTCAAGGGATTCGTCACCTTCGACCGGCCCGACGGCGTCAAGCAGCAGTCCATCACCTGCTGGCCCGTCTACACCTTCTCGGGCGACGCCAAGCCCGGGGACACCAACGGCCAGGGCGCGGGCGGCACGTGGTACGCCGTGTCCCCCGAGGGAAAGCTCGTCGGCGCACCCAAGTAGCCCGGGCCCCGGCCCCGTCGGCCCGTCACCGCGACCCCCCTCCGCGATGACGGGCCGACGCACGTGTCCACCCAGCGATACGATGACGCGCACCGCGGCTCCGGACCGTACGATCCGGCGCACATGCCGTGGGCGTGTGACCAATAACGGACGACCATTTTCCGTTTTTGCTCGCTCTCTCGGCGGACGATCAGTAGCCTCAGGCGCAAACAATGGTCATGGTCATGGCCGTCCTGCGGCGACTTGTTGGAGACATTGATGGAGCGTCCCGCCTGGGCCCCTCAGGGCATCGACATCTCGGTGCCGAGCGTGTCCCGCATATACGACTACTACCTGGGCGGTTCGCACAATTTCGAGGTGGACCGCGAAGCGGCCCGCGAGGCCATGCGATTCATTCCGGGACTTCCCAAGGTCATGCAGGCCAACCGGGCCTTCATGCGCCGTGCGGTGCGATTCGCGGTGGACGAGGGAATCACGCAGTTCCTGGACATCGGATCCGGAATCCCGACTTTCGGAAATGTTCATGAAGTCGCCCAGCGGGCGAACCCACGGGCCCGAGTCCTGTACGTCGATCACGACCCGGTGGCCGTCGCGCACAGCCGGGCCGTACTCGAAGGCAACGAAGGGGCCGGGATCGCCGCGGCCGACCTGCGCAAGCCGCAGGACATCCTGAGCGCCTCGGAGGCCGGCGAACTCCTCGACCTGTCGAAGCCGGTCGCCCTGCTCCTGGTCGCCGTGCTCCACTTCGTCGAGGACCAGGACGATCCGTACGCGGCCGTCGCCGAGCTGCGTGACGCGCTCGCCCCCGGCAGCCTCCTCGTCCTGACGCACGCCTCCTACGAGGGCATCCCGCTGAGCGAGGAAGAGGCCGGCGGCACCGTCGGCGTCTACCGCAACATCAAGAACCCCTTGGTGATGCGCTCGCAGGAGCAGGTCACCCGCTTCTTCGACGGGTTCGACGTCCTGGAGCCCGGGGTGGTCTCGATGCCCCTGTGGCGGCCGGAGGGCGATGCCTCGCACGAGGACCCGTACGCCTTCTCGGGCTTCGCCGGCGTGGGGCGCAAGGCGTGAGCAACCCGCCCGCGACCCCGGCTCCGGACCTCGCGCCGGACGGCCCCGAGGACCGGCTCAGACGGTTCGCGACGATCTGGAGCCGGGCGATCTTCCCGGTGACGGCGACCTCGCTGACCCGCCCCGAGTTCGAGCAGCACCTCGTCCCGCTGGCCCGCCGGCTCATCCAGGCCCTGCACGCACGGCACTTCGACTCCTCGCCCGCCCAGGAGATCGGCGCCGAACTGGTCGCCGTGCACTGCACCGACCCGGACGCCCTGAGCCGCACCCTCGGCGTGGTCGAGTCCTACCTCGTCCTGTACTGCGGCACCGGCGACGAGCTGTCCGCCGAGGAGGCGCGGGCCCGCTGCGCCCGGCTCCAGCACGCCCTCGCGGCCGGCTTCGCCGCCGCGCTGCGCGAACGCACCCGCTCCGAGCAGGAGGCCATCGCCCGCTCCGCCATGTCGGCGCGCAGCGAGGCCCTGGAGGCCCTGCACGCCACCGAGACCCGGTTCCGCGCGGTCTTCGAGGGCGCGGCGGTCGGCATCGGCATCGCGGACCTCCAGGGCCGGGTCCTCGAGGTCAACGAGACCCTCACCCGGATGTTCGGCGGGATAGAGGGCCAGATCCGCAGCCGCAACGTCAGCGAGTGGGTGCACCCCGAGGACGCCCCGCAGGTCTGGCGGCTCTACGACGAGCTGGTGCGGGGCGAACGCGACCACTACCGGGTCGAGAAGCCGTACTACCGGGGCGACGGCACCGTCCTGTGGACCAACCTCACCGTCTCGCTCCTGCGCGACGCCGAGGGCACGCCCCAGTACCAGCTCGCCCTGCTGGAGGACACCACCGAGCGCCGGCTGCTCAACCTGCGGCTGCGCTACGAGGCCACCCATGACGCGCTCACCGGCCTCCCCAACCGCACGCTGTTCTTCGAGCGTCTGGAGAAGGCGCTCGCCCCGGGCGACGGCAAGCGCTTCGGCCTGTGCTACCTCGACCTCGACGGGTTCAAGGCGGTCAACGACAGCCTGGGCCACTCGGCGGGCGACCGCCTCCTGGTGGAGGTCGCCGACCGGCTGCAGAGCTGTGCGACCGGGCCGGGCGAGATGGTGGCCCGGCTCGGCGGCGACGAGTTCGTGGCGCTCACCACGGGCCCCGACACCGAGTTCGAGGCGGACGAGCTGGCCTCGCGCATCCTGAGCACGCTCGCCACCCCGATCCGCATCGAGGGCCGTGAGCTGACCGTGCGCGGTTCCATCGGCGTCGTGGAGGGCCCGGCGGGCGAGCGCAGCGCGGCCGAAGTGCTGCGCAGCGCCGACATCACGATGTACCGGGCGAAGTCCGCGGGCGGCAACCGCTTCGAGTTCGCCGACGCCGAGGCCGACGCCCGGGCCATCACCCGGCACGGCCTCACCAACGCGCTGCCCGCGGCCCTGGAGCGCGGTGAGTTCTTCATCGAGTACCAGCCGCTCGTCCATCTCGGCGACGGCAGCGTGCACGGCGCGGAGGCCCTGGTGCGCTGGTCGCACCCGCAGCACGGGGTGCTGGGACCCGACCGGTTCATTCCGCTCGCCGAGCACACCGGGCTCATCGTGCCGCTGGGCCGCTGGGTGATGCAGGAGTCCGTACGCCAGGCCCGCGCCTGGCAGGAGGCCCACCCCGGTGCCACCGACGGCGGGCCGCTGCGGATCAACGTCAACCTTTCGCCGACCCAGCTCTACCACCCGGGCCTGGTCGCCGACACCGTCGAGATGCTGGAGCGCACCGGGCTGACCCCCGGCGCCCTCTGCCTGGAGGTCACCGAGTCCGCGCTGATCGGCGCCGACGACGACCTCCTCAAGCCCCTGCGCCAGCTCGCCGAGATGGGCGTCGACATAGCCCTGGACGACTTCGGCACCGGCTACTCCAACCTCGCCAATCTGCGCCGGCTCCCGGTGAGCGTGCTCAAGCTGGACCGCTCCTTCACGCAGTCCATGCAGCAGCTGCCCGCCGACCCCGTGGACATCAAGATCGTCGAGGGGATCGTGTCGCTCGCGCACAGCCTCTCCCTCGCGGTCACCGTGGAGGGCGTGGAGACCGGCGCCCAGGCCGAGCAGCTCAAGGAGCTGGGCTGCGACACGGCCCAGGGCTGGTACTACGCGCGTCCCGGTGCCCCGGACCGCATCCACTCGCTGGCCCTCATCGACGCGGTGTGAGGCGCGGCGGCGACCTGGGGGGCGGCCGGTCAGACCGGACGCGTCCCGCGCCGCCCGGCGCCGATGCCGAGCAGGACCCGCTGCAACTCCCGTGCGGCGCGCGGCGGGTCCACGTCGCTGCGGTGGGCCAGCGCGATGGTGCGGCGCAGGCCCGGCCGGGCCAGCGGCGTCACCCGCAGGTCCCCGGACCGGGCCGCCACCATGCTCGGCACCACGGCCACTCCGAGCCCGGCCCGTACGAAGCCGAGCACCGCGTCCATCTCGCCGCCCTCCACGGTGAACGCGGGCTCGAAGCCCTCGGCGCGGCAGGCGGCCACGGTGAGCTCGCGCAGGTCGTAGCCGTGCCGGAACATCACGAGGGGCGCGTCGCGCAGTTCGGCGACGCGCACCGCGTTCCCCCGGCCCGGTGCCGCCTCCGCGGCCGAGGAGACCACCACCAGATCCTCCTGGAGCAGCTCGATCGTGGTGAGCGCGGGCGACCCGGCCGGCAGCGGCAGCACGATCAGCGCCAAGTCCAGGGCGCCGCGCGCCAGTTCGCGCACCAGGTCGTGCGAGCCGCCCTCCTCGATCAGCAGCTGGATGCCGGGGTGACGGTCGTGGAAGGCACGCAGGACGTCCGGCAGCAGCCCCGTGCACAGGCTCGGCGTCGCGCCCAGACGGACCCGGCCGCGCCGCAGCTGGGCGAGTTCCTGTACCTCGATGCGCGCGGTGTCCGCGTCCGCCAGGATGCGCCGGGCCAGCGGAAGCAGCGCCTCGCCCGCGTCGGTCAGCGCGATGTTGCCCCGGGCGCGGCTGAACAGCTCGGCGCCCAGCTCGTTCTCCAGTGCCTTGATCTGCTGGGAGAGCGAGGGCTGCGAGACGTGGACGCGCTCGGCGGCGCGGGTGAAGTGGCGGGTCTCGGCGACCGCCACGAAGTAGAGGAGCTGCTGGAACTGCATCCCTCCACGATAGGTCATTCCTATGGAGATGAGCCGATCCATGTCTTGGACCTCTTGGGTCGTTCGCCTCTAGCGTCAAGGACATGGCTCTGGCAACGCGCACCGAGAAACGGGCGGACCGGCGTACGGGCACACCGCCGTCCCTGCCGCGCACCCTGTGGGACTCGACGGTAGGCAAGAAGACGGTCATGGCCGTGAGCGGTCTGATCATGCTGTCCTACCTGGTCGTGCACATGATGGGCAACCTCAAGATCTTCTTCGGGGCGGGCCGGTTCGACGCGTACGCCCACTGGCTGCGCACGATCGGCGAGCCCTTCCTGCACTACGCCTGGGCGCTGTGGCTCATCCGCGTGGTGCTCGTGGCCGCCGTCGCCGGCCACGCGGTCTGTGCGTACCAGCTGAGCCGCCGCGACCTCCGCGCACGTCCCACCGGGTACGTCCACAAGCGGGCCCGGGCCAGTTACGCGACCCGCACCATGCGCTGGGGCGGCGTCATCCTCGCCCTGTTCATCGTCTGGCACGTCCTGGACCTGACCACCGGCACCGTGCACTCCGGCTTCCGGCCCGGCCACCCCTACCAGAACGTCGTGGACACCTTCTCCACCTGGTACGGGAACACGATCTACCTCGTGGCCATGGCCGCGCTCGCCCTGCACGTCCAGCACGGGTTCTGGAGCGCCGCCCAGACCCTCGGCGCCGGCAACGCCACCCGCGACCGGATCCTCAAGATCCTCGCCAACGCGCTCGCCGTGCTGCTCTTCGCCGGATTCTCCTGCGTCCCCGTCGCCGTCATGACCGGAGTGGTGAGCTGACATGACCTCCTACATCGACTACACCGTCGGCGAGCCGCTCGCGGACGACCGGGCGCCCACGGGTCCGATCGCCGAGCGCTGGGACACCCGCCGCTTCGAGGCGAAGCTGGTCAACCCGGCCAACCGCCGCAAGCACACCGTCATCGTGGTCGGCACCGGCCTCGCGGGCGGCTCGGCCGGCGCGACCCTCGCCGAACAGGGCTACCACGTCGTCCAGTTCTGCTTCCAGGACTCGCCGCGCCGCGCGCACTCCATCGCCGCCCAGGGCGGCATCAACGCCGCGAAGAACTACCGCAACGACGGCGACTCCGTCCACCGGCTGTTCTACGACACCGTCAAGGGCGGCGACTTCCGCGCCCGCGAGTCCAACGTCCACCGCCTCGCCCAGATCTCCGTCGAGATCATCGACCAGTGCGTGGCCCAGGGCGTCCCGTTCGCCCGCGAGTACGGCGGGCTGCTCGACACCCGCTCCTTCGGCGGCGTCCAGGTCTCGCGCACCTTCTACGCCCGCGGCCAGACCGGCCAGCAGCTCCTGCTCGGCGCCTACCAGGCGCTCTCGCGCCAGATCGCCGCGGGGAACGTCGAGTTGCACGCCCGCACCGAGATGCTCGACCTGATCGTGGTGGACGGCAGGGCCCGCGGCATCGTCGCCCGCGACCTGGTCACCGGTCGCATCGACACGTACGTCGCCGACGCGGTGGTCCTCGCCAGCGGGGGCTACGGCAACGTCTTCTACCTCTCCACCAACGCCATGAACTCCAATGCCACCGCGATCTGGCGGGCGCACCGCCGGGGCGCCTACTTCGCCAACCCCTGTTTCACCCAGATCCACCCGACCTGCATCCCGCGTACCGGCGAGCACCAGTCCAAGCTGACCCTGATGAGCGAGTCGCTGCGCAACGACGGCCGCATCTGGGTGCCGAAGGCGAAGGGCGACACACGTCCGGCGGCGGCGATCCCCGAGGACGAGCGCGACTACTACCTGGAGCGGATCTACCCGGCCTTCGGCAACCTCGTCCCGCGCGACATCGCCTCGCGCGCCGCCAAGAACGTCTGCGACGAGGGGCGCGGGGTCGGGCCCGGCGGGCAGGGGGTCTACCTCGACTTCGCCGACGCCATCGCACGGATGGGCCGCCCGGCCGTCGAGGCCAAGTACGGCAACCTCTTCGACATGTACGCGCGGATCACCGCCGAGGACCCGTACGAGACCCCGATGCGGATCTACCCCGCCGTGCACTACACGATGGGCGGCCTGTGGGTCGACTACGACCTGCAGACCACCGTGCCCGGCCTGTTCGCGATCGGCGAGGCCAACTTCTCCGACCACGGCGCCAACCGCCTGGGCGCCTCCGCGCTCATGCAGGGCCTGGCCGACGGCTACTTCGTCCTGCCCTCGACCATCAACGACTACCTCGCCCGCCACCCCCACCAGGAGGCGGTCACCGACGAGCACCCGGCCGTCGCCGAAGCCGTCGCCGAGACCGAGGACCGCCTCAACCTCCTGCTGGCCGTCGACGGCGACCGCACCCCCGACTCCTTCCACCGCGAGATCGGCGAACTCATGTGGGAGCACTGCGGGATGGCCCGCACCGAGGAGGGCCTGCGCAAGGCGCTCGACCGGATCCCGCAGATCCGCGAGGAGTTCTGGCGCCGCGTCAAAGTGCCGGGCAGCGGCGAGGAGTTCAACCAGTCCCTGGAGAAGGCCAACCGCGTCGTCGACTACCTGGAGCTCGCCGAGCTCATGTGCCTCGACGCCCTGCACCGCGCCGAATCGTGCGGCGGTCACTTCCGCGAGGAGTCCCAGACCCCCGACGGCGAGGCCGCGCGCCGCGACGAGCTGTTCTCCTACGCCGCCGCCTGGGAGTTCGCGGCCACCGGCGAGGCCCCCGTCCTGCACAGGGAAGACCTCGTCTTCGAGTACGTCCACCCCACCCAGCGGAGCTACGCATGAAGCTCACCCTGCGCGTCTGGCGCCAGAAGGACGCCCACGCGCCCGGCGCCATGGCCACGTACGACATCGACGGCATCTCGGCCGACATGTCCTTCCTCGACATGCTCGACACGCTCAACGAGGAACTCATCCTCACGGGCCGGGAGCCGGTCGCCTTCGACCACGACTGCCGCGAAGGCATCTGCGGGGCCTGCTCGCTGGTCATCAACGGCGACGCCCACGGACCGGAGAGGACCACCACCTGCCAGCTCCACATGCGCTCGTTCGAGGACGGCGACACCATCGACGTCGAGCCGTGGCGGGCCTCCGCCTTCCCAGTGGTCAAGGACCTGGTGGTGGACCGCTCGGCGTTCGACCGGATCATCCAGGCGGGCGGCTACATCAGCGTGCCGACCGGCGCGGCCCCCGAGGCGCACAGCACCCCCGTGCCCAAGCCGGACGCCGACTTCGCCTTCGAGCACGCCGAGTGCATCGGCTGCGGCGCGTGCGTGGCGGCCTGCCCCAACGGCTCGGCGATGCTGTTCACCTCGGCGAAGGTCAACCACCTCAACGTGCTGCCGCAGGGCGCGCCCGAACGCGAGACGCGGGTCCTCGACATGGTCGGGCAGATGGACGACGAGGGCTTCGGCGGCTGCACCCTGACCGGCGAGTGCGCCACGGCCTGCCCCAAGGGCATCCCACTGCCGTCGATCGCGGCCATGAACAAGGAGTGGCTGCGCGCGACGAGGAAGGTGCGCAAGTCGGGCCGCTGACACGCGCGGAAGCGCCCCCGGGGATCCCGGGGGCGCGCCCGCCCGCTGAACTCGCCCCCTGGCGGGGGCGGTTGGCCTAGGCGACGGAGAGGTCGTCCCCGTACACCGCGCCCTGCCCGTACCAGCCGTGCAGATAGACGGTGACGGTGCCCGAGGCGCCGGTGGTGAACGGCACGCTCAGCTTGGTCCAGCCGCTGGAGCTGGTCCAGGTGCTGCCGGTCGCGCCGCCGCGCACCCCGAGGTAGGCGTAGCCGCCCTGCACCCAACCGCTCAGCGTGTACTTGGTGTTGGGGGAGAGGGTGAGCGTCTGCGCGCACTCGCCGGTCTGTGCGGAGGTGGGCGCGGTCTTCAGGGCGTACGAGCCGCCGTGCACCGGGCTGGAGACCACCCCCGCGCCGCTGTCACAGGTCCACGGAGTGAGCGAGCCGCTCTCGAAGCCGCCGTTGACGAGCGCGCCGGTGTTGCCGCCGGGGCCCGAGACGGTGAGCGTGAAGGTGGCCGAGTGGGCCAGGGTGCCGGCGGTGCCGGTGAGGGTGATCGGGTACGTTCCGGGCGCCGCCGACGCCGAGGCGGCGAGGGTGAGCTGGGCCGAGCCGCCCGCCGTGACCGAGCTCGGGCTGAGCGTCGCCGTGACGCCCGCGGGGGCGCCGGTGGCGGTCAGGGCGAGGGACTTGGCGTTGCCGGAGGTGACGGCCGTGCTCACCGTGGCGGTGGTGGAGCCGCCGGGGGCGACCGAGGCGGAACCGGGCGTGACGCCCACCGAGAAGTCGTCCTGGACGGGGCCCCCGCCGCCGGTGAACGGCTCGAAGGTGTGGCTGAAGTACCAGGTGTCCTGGGCGATGCCGGAGCAGCTGTCCGAGCCGCCGGTGCCCGGGCAGCCGCCGTTGTCGCGCTGCAGGGCCCAGAAGGAGAGGGTGTTGATGCCCTTGGAGACGGCCCAGTTGTAGACGGCGGTGGCGTCCGCCGTGGTGAACGTCTCGGCCGGCCCGTAGTCGTCGATGCCCGGCATCTCGGTGACGCCGACCATGCCCCACAGCTGGGCGGACGACTTGCCCGGGTAGAGCGCGGCCAGCTGGTCGTGGAGCCCGGAGGCCGCGGTCTGGGTGTCGTTCGCCATGTTGTGCGTGGCGCCGTCGTAGTAGTCGAAGGTCATGAGGTTGACGACATCGACCTTCGCGCCGTACTTCACCGCGCTGTTGAGCACCGCGAGCCCGCTGTCGGCGAGTCCGCTCGTGGTGGTGGGCAGGGTGTAGGAGATCTGCACCGAACGCCCGTTGGCCGCCGCCCAGTCCTGCACCTTCTTGATGGCCTGGTTGCGCCGGTCGATGCCCGCCCTGTTGGTCAGCGAGTTGTCCTCGATGTCCATGTCCAGGCGCGAGAGGTCGTAGGTGGTGATCACCTTCTCGTACGCGGCCGCGATCGAGTCCACACTGGTGCAGCTGTCGGCGATCTCGGTGCCGCCGTTGTCGGCCGCGTACCCGCCGAAGGACGGGATGACGTCACCGCCGCGCGAGCGGATGGTGGAGATGTCCGCGCCGAACACGGAGGTGGAGATGGGCTGTTGGGTCGAGCCGTTCCAGTACGGCGTGCAGGACCCCTTCGCCTCGGTCTGCACGAACGCCATCGTCAGGTACTTGGCGCCCGACTTCTGCGCCAGGTCGGCGGGGCTCTCGGAGGAGTACGCCTCGAAGTAGGGCGCGAAGACGTGGGCGGGCAGCGGGGTCGCGGCGTGCGCCGCGCCTCCGGCCCCGATGACCAGGCCGGCGGACGCGGCGACGGTGCTGAGCGTGGCGAGCAGGGCGCGAACGGATCTCGGGCGTCTCATCGGGGCTCTCCGACGGGGTGAGAGAAGGGTGCGGACGCCTCATGATTGGTCTGGACCAACGACCGGTCAAGGGTCTAGGCCAATTCATTCCGCGCGCTTTGCCAGAGGGGTCAACTGACCTGCGGAGCAAGGGAGTCGGTACCTACGCTCCCGCCAGAACCTTCGCGAGATAGGGCGCCGTCCGGCCCGCCCCCGACGCCGCGATCGTGGACGGAGTGCCCGCGGCCACCACCCGGCCGCCCTCGTCGCCGCCCCCCGGACCGAGGTCCAGCACCCAGTCGGCGCCGGCGACCACGCGCATGTCGTGCTCGACCACGACCACCGTGTGGCCCGCGTCGACCAGGCCGTGCAGCTGGCGCAGCAGGATCTCGGTGTCGGCCGGGTGCAGCCCGGTCGTCGGCTCGTCCAGGACGTACAGCGTGTGCTCGCGGCGCCTGCGCTGCAACTCCGTGGCCAGCTTGATGCGTTGGGCCTCGCCGCCGGAGAGTTCCGTGGCTGGCTGGCCCAGCCGGAGGTAGCCGAGGCCCACGTCGAGGAGGGCGCCCAGGCTGCGCGCGGCGGCGGGGGTGTCCGCGAAGAAGCCGGCCGCCGCCTCCACTGTGAGGTCCAGCACCTCGGCGATGGTGCGGCCCCGGTGGGTCACTTCGAGCGTCTCGGGGTTGTAGCGCGCACCGTGACAGTCCGGGCAGGGCGCGTAGGTGCTGGGCAGGAAGAGCAGCTCCACCGACACGAAGCCCTCGCCCTGGCAGGTCTCGCACCGCCCGCCCGGCACGTTGAAGGAGAAGCGGCCCGCCCGGTAACCGCGCGCCTTCGCCTCCCCGGTCTCGGTGAACAGCTTGCGCACGACGTCGAAGAGACCCGTGTACGTGGCGAGGTTGGAGCGCGGAGTACGGCCGATCGGCTTCTGATCCACCCTCACCAGGCGTCCCACGCCCGGGAGTTCATCGGTCAGCGCGTCCACCAGCGTGGACTTGCCGGAGCCCGAGACGCCCGTCACCGCCGTGAACACGCCCAGCGGGAACGACGCGTCCACGCCGCGCAGATTGTGCCGGGACACCCCGGTCAGCTCCAGCCGGCCGGAGGGTTCGCGGACGGTGCGGGGCGCAACGGGGGAGCGGTCGAACAGGAAGCGCCGGGTGGCCGACTCCGCGACCTCCGCGAGCGCCTGCGGCGGCCCGCTGTGCAGCACCCGGCCCCCGTGCTCCCCGGCCAGCGGCCCCACGTCCACCAGCCAGTCCGCGTGCCGCACCACATCGAGGTGGTGCTCGACGACGAACACCGAGTTGCCGGCCGCCTTCAGCCGGTCGAGGACCGTGAGCAGCGCCTCCGTGTCGGCCGGGTGCAGACCGGCCGACGGCTCGTCCAGCACGTACACCACGCCGAACAGCCCCGAGCGCAGCTGGGTGGCGAGCCGCAGGCGCTGGAGTTCACCCGCCGAAAGGGAGGGCGCGGTCCGGTCCAGGCTCAGATAGCCGAGGCCCAGCTCCACGACCGGTGCGATGCGCGCGAGCAGATCACCGGTGAGGACGCCCGCGGTCGCCCCGTCGCCCGCCGACGACAGCACATCGGCCAGTGTGGTGAGCGGAACGGAGACGAGGTCGTCGATCGTGCGGCCCGCGAACGTCACCGCGAGTGCTTCGGGGCGCAGCCGGCGCCCTTCGCACACCGGGCAGTCCGCCGCGGTCAAGAACCGTTCGGCCTTCGCCCGCAGGGTCTGGCTCCTGCTCTCCGCGAACGTCTTCAGCACATGGTGCCGGGCACTGAAGTACGTTCCCTGGTACGGGCGTTGGATGCGGTCGGCGTCACGCACCGGGTGCACCGTCACCACCGGCCGCTCGTCGGTGAACAGGATCCAGTCCCGGTCCTCCTGGGCGAGCTCGCGCCAGGGGCGGTCCACGTCGTACCCGAGCGCGTCGAGCACGTCGCGCAGGTTCTTGCCCTGCCAGGCGCCCGGCCAGGCGGCGATGGCGCCCTCGCGGATCGACAGCGACGGATCGGGGACGAGCAGTTCCTCGGTGGTGCGGTGGACCCGGCCGAGGCCCTGGCACTCGGGACAGGCCCCGACCGCCGTGTTCGGCGAGAAGGCGTCCGAGTCGAGGCGCGCCGCCCCCGCCGGATAGTCGCCGGCCCGCGAGAACAGCATGCGCAGCGAGTTGGACAGGGTGGTCACCGTGCCGACCGAGGAACGCGAGGTCGGCGCCGAGCGGCGCTGCTCAAGCGAGACGGCGGGCGGCAGCCCCGAGATCTCGCCGACGGCGGGCGCCCCCACCTGGTGGATCAGACGGCGCGCGTACGGCGCGACCGACTCGAAGTAGCGGCGCTGCGCCTCGGCGTAGATCGTGCCGAACGCCAGCGAGGACTTCCCCGACCCGGAGACGCCGGTGAACACGGCGAGACAGTCCCGCGGAATGTCGACGTCCACCGCGCGCAGATTGTGCTCCCGCGCACCACGGACACGGACGTACGGATCAGAGGGGCTTTGCATACCCAAAGCCTACGGCCGGGCGCCGGTCGGAGATCTTCAGGCCCGGTCGCCCGGCACCGAACCGGTGATACGGGCGAGCCGGCGGTAGGAGTCGAGCAGCGCGGCACGGTCGTAGGTGCTCGTCGTGACGAGGAACTCGTCGGCGCCGCTGCGCCCGATGACCTTCTCCAGGGCGTCCGTCACCTCCTCCTCGGTCCCGTACACCGGCCCGCGCAGCGCCTCCTCGTACAGACCCCGCTCGCGGTCGGTCATCGCCCGGGACAGCACCTCGTCGGGCGGGATCAGTGCGGGGAAGGCGCCGTGGGTGCGCGCGTACGCGGTCGACCACGCCTCCGGCAGCAGGATCCGGCGGGCCTCCTCGGTGGTCCCCGCCACGGCGACCGTGCCGGACACGACGATGTAGGGGCGCTCGGCCTGCGCGGAGGGACGGAAGGCCGCGCGGTAGTCGTCGATGGCCCGCAGCATCGCGTCCTCGCCGCGCACGTCGGCGATGACCAGGGGCAGCCCCGCCTCGGCGGCGACGGCGGCGCCCCGCCCGGTGGCCAGGACGAACGCCGGCACCGTAAGCCCCTCGGCGGGGCGGGCGTGGACCTGGGGGTGGACGCGCTGGCTGCCGTCGAAGTAGCCGAGCAGCTCGGCCAGCTGTCCGGCGAAGTCGTCGGCGTCCTGCCTGCCCCGGCCGAGCGCCCTGCGGATGCCGTCGGTGAAGCCCACGGAGCGGCCGAGCCCCATGTCGATCCGGCCGGGGAAGAGGGCTTCGAGCACCCCGAACTGCTCGGCCACGACCAGCGGTTGGTGGTTGGGCAGCATCACACCGCCGGTGCCCACCCGGATCGTGCGGGTGGCCGAGGCGACGGCCGCGGCCAGCACGGCGGGGGCCGATCCCGCGACGCCGGGCACCGAGTGGTGCTCGGCGACCCAGAACCGGTGGTAGCCGAGCCGCTCGGCCTCGACGGCCAGCGCGACCGTGTCCCGCAGCGCCTGCGGTCCGTCGTGCCCGGCGCGCACGCGCGAGCGGTCGAGTACGGAGAAGGGGGTCGTCGCGATCACTGGGCTCACACCCTCTTCAACGCCCGCGGCGCGCCGTGATTCCCGGGGCCCGCAGCCCCGGCCGCGAGCGCGAGGGCCACGCCCGACGCGTCCTCCGCCCGACCGGTGCCTGACGCGTCCCCCGCCCGACCGGTGCCGGGCCCGCGTCAGACCTCGGTGTCGTCGTCCAGGCGGAAACCGACCTTGAGCCCGACCTGATAGTGCTCGATGACGCCGTTCTCGATGTGCCCGCGCACCTGGGTGACCTCGAACCAGTCCAGGTTGTGCAGGGTCTGCGCCGCGCGGGCCACGCCGTTGCGGATGGCCTGATCCACGCCTTCGTGGGAGGTGCCGACGATCTCGCTGACGCGGTACGTGTGATGGGACATGGAGGTGCTCTCCTCTCGTCGCGTACCTCCACCGTGCCCCACCCGGCCGTGGTCCGCGAGACAGCGGCCGGGCCGGACCCCGGGCACGGCCGTGTTCCGGTGGCCGGAAAAGTTCGGTCCCGCCAGGCCTTGACCCCCCGAATGGTCCATACCAAACTCACGAGCCACGCCCGAACAAGCCATCACGCTTGCCCCCACATCGGGTCATGACTGCTTGCCCACACGCAGAAAGTGACCTTTCGTGAGGATCCAACGCGCTCTCGCCCGCTTCGCGGCCCTGGTGTCCCTGTGTGCCGCCGGTGCCTGCGGCACACTCCCCGGATTCGGTGACGACACGACCGAGGTGACCGTCTGGCTGATGCGCAACAGTGCCTCCGACGACTTCGTGCAGCGCTTCAAGCACGACTTCGAGAAGGAGCACGAGAACGTCGCACTCGATGTCCGGATCCAGGACTGGACCGGCATCGGCGCGAAGATCGACAGCGCCCTGGCCGGCGGCACCGCCCCGGACGTCATCGAGGTCGGCAACACCCAGGTGCCCCAGTACGCGGCGAGCGGCGGGCTGCTCGACATGACCCTGGAGTCGATCCGCGACTGGGGCAGCGACGCCTGGCTGCCCGGCCTGGCCCAGCCCGGCAACGTGGACGGCATGCAGTACGGCATCCCCTGGTACGCCGCGAACCGCGTCGTGATCTACAACAAGGACCTCTTCGGGGCCGCCGGCATCACCAGGCCCCCCAAGGACCGGGCCGAGTGGCTCGCCGACACCGCCAAGCTCAACTCCGGCGGCAACCAGGGGATTTACCTCGCCGGACAGGACTGGTACACCCTCGCCGGCTTCGTCTGGGACGAGGGCGGCGAGCTCGCCCGGCCGGACACCGGCGACTGGAAGGGCACGCTGGACAGCCCCGCCGCGCTGCGCGGCATGGAGTTCTACCGGCAGCTCCAGGCGCTCGGCAACGGGCCGAAGAACGCCGACGAGGAGACTCCGCCGCAGGCCGGTGTGTTCGCCAAGGGCCATGTCGCCCAGATGATCGCGGTACCGGGCGCCGCCACCGCCATCGAGAAGGCCAACCCGGCACTCGCCGGCAGACTCGGCTACTTCCCGATCCCGGGCCCCACCGAGGCCAAGCCGGGCGCGGTCTTCACCGGCGGCTCGGACCTGATCATCCCGCGCAGGACCCGACACCGCGCCCAGGCCGTCCAGGTCGTCGCGGCGCTGGCCGGTGAGAAGTGGCAGACCGACCTCGCCGCCACGATGAACTACGTGCCCAACAAGTCGAGCCTGGCGCCCGCCGTCGAGGGCCGGCCCGGCACCGCCGCCATGGCCCGGGGCGCGGCCCAGGGGCGGGCCACCCCCAACTCGCCCCAGTGGCCCGCCGTGGAGGCCGAGAACCCCATCAAGCCGTACATGACGGCCGTCCTGAACGGGGCCGATCCGAAGCGGGCCGCGAAGGCCGCGTCCGACCGGATCACCAGCCTCCTCTTCCCGTGAACCGGCCGCGGGGCCGCGGCCCCGCGGCCCGGTTTCGCGGCGCGCGAAGGCACGGGGGCGAGCCGGGGTGCGAGGCGCGCGGCGACGGATGTCAGGATGGGGCCATGCAGAACCAGAACGTTTACTTCGACATCACCATCGACGGCAAGGACGCCGGCCGCATCGTCTTCCGGCTCTTCGACGACGTCGTCCCGGAGACCGCGCGCAACTTCCGCGAGCTCGCCACCGGCCAGAACGGCTACGGCTACGCCGGGTCCTCCTTCCACCGCGTCATCCCGGAGTTCATGCTCCAGGGCGGCGACTTCACCCACGGCAACGGCACCGGCGGCAAGAGCATCTTCGGCGCCACCTTCAACGACGAGAACTTCTCGCTCAAGCACGACCGGCCGTTCCTGCTCTCGATGGCCAACCGCGGCCCGAACACCAACGGCTCCCAGTTCTTCGTGACCACCGTCGTCACCCCCTGGCTCGACGGCAAGCACGTCGTCTTCGGCGAGGTCGTCGAGGGCCAGGACCTCGTGCGGCAGATCGAGGGTCTCGGCAGCGGCAGCGGTGCCCCGCGCGCCACCGTCGTCATCAGCAAGAGCGGCACCGTCGCCTGACGTCGGCCCCCGCCACCACCGACGGCGCCGCCCGCCCGGAACCCCCGGCCGGGCGGCGCCGTTTTCCGTCACCGGCGGACGCGTTCGGTGGTGCGCTGGAGCTCCGTTGATCACTATGGGTGTGTTGACGAACGCCGGTCAGGGGCACTCGGGCCATGGACGGGCCCTGTTCTCGTCCTCGTTCGCAGGTCCCAGGGAAAGGACGCACACCGTGGCACGACCGAGGATTCTCGTCGTTGGCGCCGGCTTCGCCGGGGTCGAATGCGTACGGCGCCTGGAACGCCGCCTCCAACCGGGAGAAGCGGAAATCTCCCTGGTCACCCCGTTCTCGTACCAGCTCTATCTGCCCCTGCTGCCCCAGGTCGCCTCCGGGGTCCTCACCCCCCAGTCGGTGGCCGTGTCGCTTCGGCGCAGCGCCAAGCACCGCACCCGGATCATTCCCGGCGGTGCCATCGGCGTGGACCCCAAGGCGAAGATCTGCGTCATCCGCAAGATCACCGGCGAAACACTCGACCAGCCGTACGACTACATCGTTCTGGCCCCCGGCAGCGTGACCCGCACCTTCGACATCCCCGGCCTCGTCGAGCACGCCCGGGGCATGAAGACGCTCGCGGAGGCCGCCTACATCCGCGACCACGTCATCTCGCAGCTGGATCTCGCAGACGCCAGCAACGACGAGGAGGAGCGCGCCTCCCGGCTGCGCTTCGTCGTGGTCGGCGGCGGCTACGCGGGCACCGAGACCGCGGCCTGCCTCCAGCGGATCACCACGCACGCCGTCAAGCGCTACCCGCGCCTGGACCCCCGGCAGATCAAGTGGCACCTCATCGACATCGCGCCCAAGCTCATGCCGGAACTCGGCGACAAGCTCGGCAAGGCCGCCCTCGACATCCTGCAGAAGCGCGGCATCGAGGTGTCGCTCGGCGTCTCCATCGCCGAGGCCGGCGCCGACAAGGTCACCTTCACCGACGGCCGTGTGCTGCCCTGCCGCACCCTCATCTGGACGGCGGGTGTCGCCGCGAGCCCGCTGGTGGGCACCCTGGACGCGGAGACCGAGCGCGGCCGGCTCCTGGTCACCCCCGAGATGACCGTGCCCGGGCTCGACGGCGTGTTCGCGCTCGGCGACGCGGCGGCCGTGCCCGACCTCGCCAAGGGCGAGGGCGCGTTCTGCCCGCCGACCGCACAGCACGCGATGCGCCAGGGCCCCAAGCTCGCCGACAACATCGTGTCCTTGCTGCGGGGCGAGCCAATGCGGCCGTACGTGCACAAGGACCTCGGCCTTGTGGTGGACCTCGGCGGGCGCGACGCGGTCTCCAAGCCCCTGGGCATCGAACTGCGCGGACTGCCCGCCCAGGCGGTGGCCCGCGGCTACCACTGGTCGGCGCTGCGCACGAACGTGGCCAAGGCCCGGGTGCTGACCAACTGGATGCTGAACGCGGTCGCCGGCGACGACTTCGTCCGCACCGGCTTCCAGGCGCAGAAGCCCGCCACCCTGAAGGACTTCGAGTACACGGACGCCTATCTGAGCCCCGAGCAGGTCCGCGCCCACACCGCCTCACTGACCGTACGAGGGTGAGGGCGGCGGCTCCCCGGTCGCACGCTCCCCGGCCGCACGCTCCTCGTGCCACTGCCCGGCGCCGCGCGCCCCGCGCCGCCGCTCGCGCGCGAGGCTCCGGCCGGAGGCCGCGTACCACTGGAACCCGATGACGGCCGCGAGGGCGATGCCCACCAGGTCGCCGCCGTAGTACATGAACTCGGCGGCGGCCCGCAGGTCGTCCGGGGCGAACGCGGTGCCGGGCGGGGCAGCGGCGTACAGCGTCCTCGCGAGGACGCCGTGCGCGGCCCCCGCCCCGATCAGCGCCGCCGACCTGAGGACGAGGCCGTGGCGGCGCGGCAGTGGATCGAGCGCGCACAGCACGGCCGAGAACAGCAGGCCCGCCGCGAAGACGTGCCCGTGGACCAGGACGCCGACCCAGGCCCGCTCGTGTGCGACCGCGAACAGCGGGGTGCGGTACAGGAGCCACAGGCCGCCCGCGTCGAGCAGCGCCGCGGCCACGGGATGCGTGACCACCCGTACCGGCCGCGCGCGCAGCACGGCGAGCAGACGGCGCCGCCCGCCCGGGGGCAGCGACCGCAGGGCGAGCGTCATCGGGCGCCCGAGGACGAGCAGCAGCGGCGCCGCCATGCCCACGGCCAGGTGCTGGGCCATGTGGGCGGTGAAGGGCCCGCCGGGCGGTGTGGTGAGGCAGAGCGCCACCAGCAGGGCGGCGCCGGCCCCGAAGCAGAGGTCCCGCACCCGGGGCAAGCGGTCCCCGCGGCGCCGCAGCCGGGACGCGGCGAGGGCGTGGGCCACCGCGCCGGACAGCGCGAGCCCGGCCGCCGCGAGCGCCCAGGCCCCGGGTGCCGCGCCGCTGTGCTGATGGACCGTCAACATCACGCCGCTGTAGTCGAGTTGAGGCAGTGCCGACGAGCCTGGAGCAGCAGCGCCACGCCCGCCCCGATGAACAGCACGGCGAGGACGTTCCACGTCAGGTCGTACGGGGTGAGGTCCACGTGGTAGCGGATCTGGTGCAGCCGCATCAGCTTGTGCTGCACGGTGCCGTCGTACAGCTGGAACGCCCCGCTTCCGGTCAGGACGCCACCGGCGAGCGCGCGGCCGGCGAGGGCCGCGCGGTGGCGCAGATCGCCGACCATGAAGAGGCCGATGACCACGGCGAACCAGCCGAACGCGTGGAAGAGGCCGTCGGAGACGAGGCCGACGGCAGGGGTCGAGCGGTCGTAGAAGTGGTGCCAGTGCAACAGCTGGTGGAACACGGTCTCATCGACGAAGGCCGCGATGCCCACGCCGATCAGCACGCCCGACCAGGCCGAGCGGGCCATCGGCGGGCGGTCGCGGGGCGGCTGCGGGGTGGCCGGGGAAGAAGACGGGGTCGCCATCGGTGGCACGTCCTCGGGGGGAGAAGGCGGAAGGTCGTCCGACGTGAACAACACATCCCGTCCGCTGCCCGGGGGCGGACGCGGGCAAGCGTTCGAATCAGGCCTTAGTGTGCCCGGGCGGAGACAGGGCGGGGCCCGTACGCGGCGGCCGCCTCGCTCGGCGGCGCGCCCGAGGACCCGCTCCGGTACCGCGCCGTCTCCGTCATGGCCCCGCAGGCGGCGCCCGGCCACTGATCGTCCCGGTGCCGTACGCGGGAGCCCGCGGAGACCGGCGTCGCGGGCCCCGCGGCGCCGGCCGCGCCGCGGAGCCCGCCCGCCCGGTCCGGGCGCGTCCTCGTCAGCCGGCCGTCGCCAGGGACAGCGCGAAGCGCCCGGCGGCGTCGGTCCACCACCGTGAGAGCGTGAAGCCGGCCGCGCCCAGCTCGGCCCGTACGCCCTCCTCGCGGAACTTGGCCGAGATCTCGGTGCGCAGGTCCTCGCCCTCGGTGAAGGTGACCGCGAGGTCGAGTTCGGGGATCTTGACGGTCACGTCGCGACGGGCCCGCAACCGCATCTCGATCCACTCCTCCTCGCGGTTCCACAGCGCGACGTGGGTGAAGTCGTCGGGGTGGAAGTCCGCGCCGAGTTCGCGGTCGATGACGCTGAGCACGTTCTTGTTGAAGGCGGCCGTCACCCCGGTCGGATCGTCGTAGGCGCGGACCAGGACGGCCTCCTCCTTCACCAGGTCGGTCCCGATGAGCAGCGAGTCGCCCGCGGCCATCAACTTCCGTACCGAGGCGAGGAATTCGGACCGCTCCGCGGGCAGCAGGTTGCCGATGGTGCCGCCGAGGAACGCGACGAGCCGGGGGCCCGGCGCCTCGGGCAGTTCGAGGACCCGGGTGAAGTCCGCGATCAGGGCGTGCACCCGCAGCTCCGGGTGGTCGGCCAGGAGGCCCTCGGCCGCCCCGGTCAGCGCGCTCTCGCTCACGTCGACCGGGATGTAGGTGAGGGGCGCGGGCAGCGCGTCCAGCAGGAGCCGGGTCTTCTCGGAGGAGCCCGAGCCCAGCTCGACCAGGGTGTGGGCGCCGGTCGCGGCGGCTATGCCGGCGGCGCGGTCACGCAGGATCTCGCGCTCGGCGCGGGTCGGGTAGTAGTCGGGAAGCCGGGTGATCTCCTCGAACAGCTCGCTGCCGCGCGCGTCGTAGAACCACTTCGGCGGCAGGGACTTGGGGGTCCGGGTGAGCCCGTGCAGCACGTCGGCGCGCAGTGCGGCCCCGGTGGCGTCCTCGGGCAGGGTGCGGGTCAGCTGGAACGGGCGCACTACTGGGGCTCCTTGAGGGGGGTGAGCAGGACATCGGTACGGTCGGCGGTGAGCAGGGTGCGGTCGGGCACCTCGCGCCAGAGCGGATCGTCGTCGTAGGGCTCGGAGGCCACGACGGCGGAGCGGCCCGGCACGTGCCGGTACCACAGGGTGTCGCCCCAGGCGGTCGCGGTGATCGTCGCGCCGTCGGTGAGCAGCAGGTTCAGGCGCGAGCCCGGAGCCGCGACGGCCAGGTCGGTGACGGTGTCGGCCACCGCCTGCCCGGCCTCGTCGCCGTTGTCGAGGCGGTGCAGCACCAGCGCCCACACCAGGGCCGAGTCGCAGCGCGCCGCGAGCCGCAGCAGGGCTTCGGCGGGCAGCGTCGCGGCGAGCCCCGCCGCACTGCCGGGCCATCCCGACAGGGCGCCGTTGTGGCTGAACAGCCAGGGCCCGTGGGCGAACGGCGCTGCCGCCGCCTCGCCGTCCGCGCCCGCCTCGGTCGCGTCACGGACCGCGGCCAGCAGCGTTCCGGTGCGGATCACCCGGGCCAGGTCGGAGAAGTTGAGGTCGGCCCAGATCGGCCCGGACCGCCGGTAGCGGGCGGGCACGGGATCGCCGCCCGTGTACCAGCCGACGCCGAACCCGTCGGCGTTGACCGTGCCGTAGCGCTGGCGCCGCGGCGCCCACGACTGCCGGTGGAGCCCGTGCGCAGGACGCACCAGCACCTCACCGAGGGACAGCGGGTCCCCGGTGTACGCCAGGTGCCGGCACATCAGGCCGCGTCCCGCGCCGTACGGAACCCGGCGAAGATCTGGCGGCGCACGGGCAGGTCCCAGTTGCGGAAGGTGCCGCGGCAGGCCACCTCGTCCACGGAGAACGCGCCGCCGCGCAGCACTTTGTGCTCCGGTCCGAAGAAGACCTCCGAGTACTCGCGGTAAGGGAAGGCCACGAACCCCGGATAGGGCTGGAAGTCGCTGGCCGTCCACTCCCACACGTCACCGATCAACTGGTGTACGCCGAGCGCCGACCGGCCCTGCGGATAGGCGCCCGCCGGCGCCGGACGCAGATGGCGCTGCCCGAGGTTGGCGTGGGCCGGTGTGGGGTCCTCGTCGCCCCAGGGGTAGCGGCGCGAGCGGCCCGTGACGGGGTCGTGGCGGGCCGCCTTCTCCCACTCCGCCTCGGTCGGCAGCCGCCGCCCGGCCCAGCGGGCGTACGCGTCGGCCTCGTACCAGCTGACGTGCAGGACGGGTTCGTCCGGCGGCACCGGCTCGGTCACCCCGAACCGCCTGCGCAGCCAGCTGCCGCCCTCCTGCCGCCAGAACAGCGGTGCCACCAGGCCGTGTTCGCGCACCATCGCCCAGCCTGCCGGCTCCCACCAGCGCTCCTCGCGGTAGCCGCCGTCCTCGATGAAGGCCAGATAGTCACCGCACGTCACCGGGGTGGTGTCGAGGTGGAAGGCGGGCACCACGCGGTGGTGGGCGGGGCGTTCGTTGTCCAGGGCCCAGGGTTCGGTGGACGTGCCCATGGTGAACGGACCACTGGGCACCAGGACTTCGGCGGGCAGGCCCTCGCGGGTGCCGTGCGGCGGCTCGGGCGCGGTGAGGGCCGCCGGGCCGGTCCGCAGCTGATGGGTGATTAGCATCGTCTCGTCGTGCTGCTGTTCGTGCTGCGCGATCATCCCGAAGGCGAACGCCGCATCGGTCAGCGGACCGCCGCGCAACGGGGTGCTCTCCAGGACGTCCAGCGCCCGGCCGCGCACGTCGGACGCGTAGCGGCGCGCCTCGGCCGGGGCGAGCAGCGGCAGGGTGGGTCGGGTGGCGCGGGGATGCTCGAAGGCGTCGTAGAGCGAGTCGATCTCGGGCCGGATGGCGTCCTGCCCCGCGACCGCCCGCAGCAGCCACTGCTCCTCCTGGTTGCCGATGTGCGCCAGGTCCCAGACGAGCGGGGACATCAACGGGGAGTGCTGCGCGGTCAGTTCGTGGTCCTCGACGCTGGAGGTGAGCACGCCGGTACGGGCGCGCGCGGCGGTGAGTGCCGTCAGGGCGCGGGCCCTGAGCAGCTCCGGGTCGGTCATGGGGTGATGTCCTTCGTTGCGGCGGGCGAGGGGGCGTCGTCGGCCGGGCAGCGGCCCCGTACGACGTAACGGTCGGCGAAGGCGGCCACCCGGTCCTGGAGGTCCCGGTCGGCGCCGAGTCGGGGGAGCGCCGCGAGCGCGACGGCGAAACAGGCGGTGGCGGCCTCGCGCAGCTCCGGGTCGGTGAGGCCGTCGCGCGCCGCCGCGGCCCAGAGCGGATTGCGCGGCGCGGGCCGCGAACCCGTGCGCTCGGCAAGGGGTTTGACGACCCGGTACGCGCTCTCGGCCGCCTCCGGATCGTCGAACAGGGCATGGGTCACGGCGAGCGGGACCGTCCACCCGTCGTCGCCGGGCTGTGCGTCGATCATGCGCAGTTCCAGATGGCCGCGCGGCCGCACCGGGGGGAACAGGGTCGTCAGGTGGTAGTCGAGGTCGTCCCGGGTGGGCGGCCGGGGCTCACCGGTGCGCAGCCACCGCCGGAAGGTGAACCCCTCCGGCGCCGACCACGGGCCGTCCTCGGCGCGTACGCACATCACGGGCGCGTCCAGGACGTGCCCCGCCCAGGACGCGCGGGGCGGGGCGTCGAGCGGCGGGGCGAGCGCGCACACCGGGTCGATGTCGCTCCAGTTGGCCTGCCGGACCGACCGGTGACGCAGTGAACCCCCTCGCTGGACGGGGGAGTTGGCGAAGGCGGCGACCAGGACGGCGCCCAGCAGGTGGGCCATCAGCCAGCGCCGCCCGAAGCCGAGCGGGCCGGGCTCCTCGTACCCGGCGTCCAGACACACCTGCACGGAGGCCGAGGCGCACATCATGGCCCGGCCCGCGGGGCCCGTACGGTCGAAGTGGGCCTCCATGGCGTCGTACCGCGCCTCACGCAGCATGCGGCGCGGCGGGTGCCGGGAATCCTGCCCGAGCCCGACGAGCACGAGGCCGCGTTCGGCGAGGGCGGCGCGCACCATGGTCAGATCGGCGGAGACGGTGGAGACGCACTCCATCAGGGAGGTGGCGGGCAGCGAGCTGAGCTCCAGCTGACCGCCGGGTTCCACGGTGAGCGGCGAGCGCACCGGCAGGGCACGCAGGGCCGCGTAGGCGGACCGCAGGCGGTCGTGCGGTACGGGGAGCCGGGCGTCGTGCAGATCGTGGACGAGCCATTCCAGCTCCACGCCGAGGGCGCGTGGCGGACCCGTCTTGAAGCAGATGCATCGCAGCAGGTCCTCGGCCTCTGCTTCGGTCAACTCACGTGCGGTCATGGACGGACGTCCGCCTTTCCGGGGGGCCGGATACACATGCCGTCCCACCTAAGACCCCGTCGCCGCCCGGCACAAGAGCGCCTTTTGTGGCGACGGCCGATTGCGACGGTCCTCCGCCGCCATCATTGCTCCGGCGCCCGGCGGCTGCCACCGCAGGACGGGCCGGCGGCCCGTCCCCGGCCGCGGACGGGGTCAGCGCCAGCCGTACCGCTCGCGCAGCCGCTCGGCCACCAGGGTGAAGCGGGGCAGGTCGAGGGCGCATGCCTCGCGGCGCATGCCCCGTTCGTGCAGGCGCAGCACCCGGTCGAGGTCCACCCAGGACTCGCGGCCCGCCCGGTCCCAGGGGCCCACGCCGATCGCCACCCACTCGCGGTCGTGGTCGTGCCGCTTGCTGGACAGCTGCACCGCCAGCAGCGTGCCCGCCGCCTCACGGGCGACCACCAGGACCGGGCGGTCCTTGCCGCGTCCGTCGTTCTCCTCGAAGGGCACCCAGGTCCAGACGATCTCGCCGGGGTCGGGATCGCCGTCGCGGTCCGGGGCGTAGCCCATGCGCACGGCCCCCACCTCGTGGGGATCGGCCTCGGTGGTGGCGGTCGGTCCGTTCTGGCCGGGCAGCGCGGGACGGTCGGTGTGGCCGTCGAGATATGCGGTCATCCGGACACCGTAGGGCCTGGACGGCCCAACGCGCGGAGCGGGCCGGTCGTGCGCGCCGCAGGCTCGGGAGCATGATCACTCGCTGCCGCGTCCGCGCGCGTCTCGCCGTCCTGGGCGCCGCCGCCGCGCTGTTGACCGCGCTCCTGCCCTCCCGCGCCCTGGCCGCGGAGCCGCTTCCCCCGCCGCGCACCGTCTCCGGCTGGCTCCCGTACTGGGACCAGGAGGGCGCGTACGCCGACGTCCTGCGGCACGCCGCGCAGCTGCACACCGTCAGCCCCTTCTGGTACCGGACGATGGCCGCGGACCGGATCGACGCCCACCCGGGCGGCGGCGAGACGCGCATCATCGACGGGCTGCACCAGGCGGGGATCAAGGTCGTGCCCACCGTGATGGAGACGCTGAAGCCGGGCGAGCTGGCGGCGGTCCTGGGCGACCCGGCGCAGCGCGCCACCCACGTCGAGACCCTCCTGGCCCTGGTGCGCAGCCGCGCTTACGACGGCATCGACATCGACTACGAGTCCATCGCCCCGACCGGCGACGCCGAATACCTCACGGTGCGCGCCGCCTACGCGGCCTTCGCCGGCGAACTCTGCGGCCGGCTGCACGCGCTCGCCAAGCAGTGCGTGCTCACCGTTTCCCCGCAGACCGCGAGCACCGGGCGGATCTGGGACTACGCGGCGATCGGCCGGGCCGCCGACCGGGTCCGCATCATGGGCTACGACCTGCACTGGCAGGGCGGCGCGGCGGGCCCGCTGGCCAGCCCCCAGTGGTACGAGGACATCCTGACCCGGGCCACCGCCCTGATCCCCGCCGCCAAACTGGAAATGGGCCTGCCCGCCTACGGCTGGGACTGGGTGCCGGGCGGCAGGACCCGCCACGTCACCTGGAAGGAGGCGGAGGCGCTGCGGGCCACGGTGGGCGCGCCCTACCGGCTCGACCCCGACTCGCAGACGCCGCACTTCACCTATGAGGAGGGCGGCGCCGTCCGCAGCGTCTGGTACCAGGACGCGGCCGGGGTCGGCGCGGACCTGCCGGTGCTGCGCCGGCACGGCGTGCGCAACACCGCGATCTGGGCCCTGAACTTCGAGGATCCCCAGCTCTGGCCGGTGCTCGGCGGCGTCTGAGGTCGGGGACCGTCAGCCCGCCGGCACGGTCACCGTCGCCGTGTTCCAGCCCGAGACGCGCAGCCGGGGCGGCGAACCGTGCAGGTCCGCCGTGCGGTAGTCCGCCGTCATCGTGGCCGTCTCGCCCGGCCACAGGCTGACCTGGTTGTCCGACCAGCGCACCGGCAGGACCGGCGTGCCGGCCGCGTTCACCAGATGCACATCGGTGAGCAGGGCCGGTGTCGCGCCGGGGCCCGTGCCGCGGAGCGTCACCGTCGTGGTCGACGTGCCGTTCTCGTGGACGGTCGTCGTTCCCGTCGCGCTCACCCCGGCCCGGCGCATCGAGGACAGGCCCTTGAGGTCGGCGTAGGCCGTGGTGGGGGTGTGGAACCAGTCGGTGTGCGCGTAGTCGAGGGTGTCGGGCCGGGTGGAGAGCCAGTACACATTGCGGCTCACCTCACGGCCCGCGGCGTCGGTGAGGACGAGTCTGGCCAGATACGTCGTGGACAGCCCGCGCACCGACGCCGGGACGGTCAGCGCGGTGGTGCTCGCTCCGCCGCCGCCCACGCCCAGACCCGTCACCGTACGGTCGTAGGCGCGCGCGCCGTCGGTGGTGAACAGCGAGACGTGTGCGGTGAGCCCCGAGACCGCGGCCGGGCGGCTGTTGACGACGGTCACCGCGCGGTTGTCGTAGGAGTACTGGATGTGCAGCGGCTCGTTCGCCTTCTTCGCGCCGAAGTACGCACCGCCCTGGTCCAGGTAACGGTCCGTCAACTGCCAGTGCAGCGACGTCCATCCGCTGGTGAACATCCAGTACACGACGCCCGTCGACGGCCTGCTCGCGTCCTTGGCGTTGCGTGCGTACGCCTCGAACTGTGCCCGCACGTTCTCGTACTGCGCGAGCTGCGCCTTGCGCACGTAGTCGTCGAGGCCGGTCGGTGTGCCGTAGCGGCCGGCCAGGGCGTCGTCGTACAGCTTGAGCGTGGCGAAGGTGGTGGAGGGCGAGCGGTGGTACTGCTTCGCCGCGGGGGATTTCCACAGGGTGTCGAGTTCGGCGGGGGACAGCATGCGGCGCAGGGTGTCGAGCGTGGGGACGTCGGGGCCCGCGCTGGTCTCGGAGTTGAAGCCGCTCGCGCCGCCCTCCCGCTTGTCGTACCAGTAGCCGGGCGGCACCCAGTCGTAGGGCCCGGACATCTTCATGCCCGAACTGCCCGTGATCGGGGCCGGGTTGTCGGACGCGGCGGCGACCACCGGGGTCGGCCAGTCGGCGGCCGTGAGGGCGTCCACATAGGTCTTCTCGATCGTCCGGTCGGGCGCGAAGTCGCTGCCGATCAGGAACGAGATGACGCTCGGGTGGTCGCGCAGCCGGGCGGCCTCGGCGGCCATCGACGCCTGCGCGACCGCGTGGTCCGTCGGCGTCCACGGCTCGCCCCGCTCGTCCCCGTTGACCTGCCCCTCCCATTTGTCGCAGCATTCCCAGCCCGGCAGCGTGAGCATCCCGGCCCGGTCGGCGAGGTCGAAGAACTCGTCCGGCTCGATGTGCCCCTCCAGTCGGACGGTGTTGAGCCCGAGGTCGTGCGCGTAGGCCAGCCGGTCCTCCACGGAGCGCTGGTCCCAGCGCAGGAACTCGTCGGGCGACCAGCCGCCGCCCCTGATCAGCAGCGGGCGTCCGTTGATGGCGTACTGACGGGCGCCGTCGGCGTTCAGCGGCGCCTTCACCTCGCGGATGCCGAAGGTCCGGTGCGCCGTGTCGGAGACGGCGCCGGCGGCGTTCGCCGCGGGGGCGGACGGCACGGACGCGGTCAGGTCCAGGTCGTAGAGGGGCTGGGCTCCCATGCCCGCCGGCCACCAGACCCGCGGTGCGGACAGATGCAGTTGGGGGTGGGCGGCCGGGGCGAAGGTGATCTGCTTCGTCTCGTGTGCCGCGAGCGCCACGTCCTGCCGGAAGGCAAGGGGCCCGATGGTGCCGGAGACCGCCGTGGTGACCGGCGCCGCCGAGTCGTTGCGGACCCGGGCCTTCACGGTCAGGTCGGCCGACGCCAGGGACGGCACCGCGAGCGCCGTCACCACGTGCGCGTCGCGCAGCGCGACCGGGCCGCCGCGCCGGACCAGCACGTCGCGCACGATGCCCATGTTCTGGTCGGGCGGGGGCTGAAGCCAGTCGATCCAGCCCATCGTGAGCTGCTTGTCCGGGTCGTTGGGCTGGATCCGGAAGGCCACCGTGTTGGCGCCGGCCCTCACCAACGCGCTGATGTCGAGCTCGTGTTGGGTGTAGGCGCCGGCGACCGCGGCCCGGTCGGCGACCTGGTGGCCGTTGACGTATACATCGGCCGCGGAGATCACCCCGCTGAAGTCGAGGCGGGTGCGCGCGGTGGTGTCCGCGACCGTGAAGTCCGCGCGGTACCACCACGGGACCGCGAAGTCCGCTTTGGGGATCCTCTGCTGCTGGGTGGAGTAGAACGGGTCGGCGTACGTGCCGGCCGCGAGCAGGGCGGCGAGCACGGTGGAGCGGGCCGGCGCCGGATACCACCCGGCGGTCGGGTAGCCCGGGCTCGACACGGCGGCCGGGGAGTCGGTCACCTCGGCGCTCGACCGGATCGCGTAGCCCGCCAGAGCCGTGGCGCTGCCGGGCGCGCCGCCGACCGCGGTGACCGGGACGGGGGCGGAGCGGCCCGCGGGGGCGGCGGGCGGCGCGCCGGCCGTCAGGGCGAGGAGCAGGCCGAGCAACGCGAGGGCCGCGGTTGTGCGGCGCGCGGCGACAGGTCGGTGGAACACGGCGATCTCCCGGGGCTGGTCGGAACATCCACGCATGGAGGCGCTCGCGCGGGAAACACCGCGCATCGCCGCGCGTCGCGTGTCGCCACAAGTAATGAATCCTTACCAACTCACTCGCGAAGCTAGGGGGAGCGAGAGGGCATGTCAATCGCCGGCCCGTCAATTCAGCGGCCCGGGGGTCAAGCCCTGGCCCGGGATCAAGCCCCGGACCGGAATCGAGCCCTGACACGGAGTCAAGCCCCGGCCCCGGATCAAGTTCTGATCCGGGGTCAACCCCCCGGCCCGTGGCCGATCGCCGACCGAGGGGGCGTTACGCGGGGTCGGTACCCCCGGGCCGTCGGGCCTCAGTGCGCCGAGCGCCGTTCGAAGGCCACGTCCCGTGCCGTGCCCAGCGCCGTCGCCACCGCGCCCAGCAGGACCGCGTCCTCCCCGAGCGAACTCGGGCTCACCCTGGGCCGCAGCGGGGTGAGCGCACGGAGCGTCTCGCGCACGGGGCGCAGCAGCAGGTCCGCGCTGTGGCCGACGCCGCCGCCGAGCACCACGAGATCGGGGTCGAGGACGGCCGCGACCACCGCGACGGTGTGCGCGATCCGCTCGCCCTCCAGCTGAACGGCCTTGACGGCGGCGGGAGTTCCCTCACGTGCCGCGTCGAACACGTCCTTCGCGGTGAGCGTGCCCGCCAGGCCGAGCGAACGGGCGGCGGCGACGACCGCGTCACCGGAGACCGCCTCCTCCAGGGTGTCCGGCTTCTGGCCGCCCGGCCACGGCAGGAAGCCGATCTCACCGGCGCCGCCGTGCGCCCCCGTGAAGAGCTGGCCCTCGCTGACCACACCCATGCCGAGCCCGGTGCCGATCATGACGTACACGAAGAGGCGGCTGCCCGCGCCGACGCCGAAGGTGTACTCGCCGAGCGCGGCGAGGTTGGCGTCGTTGTGCACGGCCAGCGGTATGCCGAGCCGCTCCCGCATCTGGTCGAACAGCCCGGGACGGCCCCAGCCGGGAAGGTGCTGGGCGTAGCGGACCCGGCGCTTGTCGGCGTCGTACACGCCCGGCGTGCCGACCACCGCCTGCGCCACCTTGTCCGCGTCCACCCCCGAGCCGCCGACGAGTTGGTGGGCGCTGGTGACGACGAGCTCGGCCAGGGTCGCCGAGGTGCGCGCGTGGTTGCGGACCTCGGAGCGGGCCACCACGGTGCCGTCCAGATCGGCCAGGGCGATGCGCAGCCAGGCCCGGCCGATGTCGATGCCCAGGGCGTAACCCGCCGTGGGGTCGGGGGCGTAGAGCACGGCGGCCCGGCCGCGTTCGGGCACGACCGTGCCGGCCTCACGGACCAGGCCCGCCGTCTCCAGGGAGGCGAGCGCGCTGGAGACGGTCGGCTTGGACAGGCCGGTGTCGCGCGCGAGCTGGGCCCGGGAGGCGGGGCCCTCCGCGCGCAGCCGGTCGAGCAGCAGGCGCTCGTTGGAACTGCGCTGGCGCTGTGGGTTCCAGGGCAGGTCGCCACCCTCGTCGCTGCTGGTCATCCGGTCATTCTCACGCATCGGCCCGAGCGGTTCACTGACGACCCCTTGACGGTGAAAGTAAAGGTACTTAACTTAAGCACGCCCACCGCCGAGGGGAATCCCTGCGCCGCACATCGGCAGTAGCTTCCTTTCCGGCCCCAGCCCAGGGAGGACCCCCGTGTCCGCAACCCCTCCGCCCTCCGGCGGATTCGTCCGCCGGATCGGACTCTTCCAGGCCACCGCCATCAACATGAGCCAGATGTGCGGTATCGGCCCGTTCGTGACCATCCCCCTGATGGTCGCTGCCTTCGGCGGTCCGCAGGCCGTCATCGGCTTCGTCGCCGGCGCGGTCCTCGCGCTCGCCGACGGGTTGATCTGGGCCGAGCTCGGCGCCTCGCTCCCGGGGTCCGGCGGCAGCTACGTCTATCTGCGCCAGGCCTTCCAGTACCGCACCGGGCGCCTGATGCCGTTCCTCTTCGTCTGGACGGCGATGCTCTTCATCCCGCTCGCCATGTCCACGGGCGTCGTCGGATTCGTGCAGTACCTCGGCTATCTGGCGCCTGACCTCGGCGCGACAGCGGGTGACCTCATCGGGCTCGGCATCATCGTGCTCGTGGTCCTGCTGTTGTGGCGGGGCATCGAGAACATCGCCAGGATCACCGCCGTGATGTGGGTCGTGATGATCGCCTCGGTGAGCCTCGTGATCATCGCCGCCGCCACGGACTTCAGTCCCCACCTCGCCTTCCACTATCCGTCCGGCGCCTTCGACATGACGAGCAGTCAGTTCTGGATCGGCTTCGCGGCGGGCCTCACCATCGGCATCTACGACTACCTCGGCTACAACACCACCGCCTACATGGGCGCCGAGATCAAGGACCCGGGCCGCACCCTGCCGCGCTCCATCATCTACTCGATCTTCGGCATCATGACGATCTACCTGCTCCTCCAGATCGGCACGCTCGGCGTGATCGACTACCACCGGATGCTGGACCCCGCCGACATCGCCTCCTCCTCGGTGGCCTCCGCCGTCCTGGAGAAGGCCTGGGGCAAGGGCGCCGCCGACGTGGTGACCGTGCTGATCCTCATCACCGCGTTCGCCTCCGTCTTCGCGGGACTGCTCGGGGGATCCCGGGTGCCCTACGACGCCGCCCGCGACAAGGTGTTCTTCCGGCCCTACGCCAAGCTGCACCCCCGGCACCGCTTCCCGATGCTGGGCCTGCTCACCATGGGCGTCATCACCGCGGTCGGTTTCATGATCGGCCGCCGCACCGATCTGTCCACCCTCATCCAGCTGCTCACCACCGTGATGGTCATCGTCCAGGCGCTGGCCCAGATCCTCGCCGTGACGGTGCTGCGCAAGCGGCAGCCGGCCCTGCGCCGTCCGTACCGCATGTGGCTCTACCCGCTGCCGAGCCTGGTCGCCCTGATCGGCTGGCTCACCATCTACGGCTACTCCGACAAGAACTCGCCCGGTCGCCACCCCATCGAATGGTCGCTCGCCTGGCTGGCCCTGGGCTGCGTCGCCTTCCTGCTGTGGGCCCGCTTCGAGAAGGTGTGGCCGTTCGGGCCGCGCGAGATCCACGAGGAGTATTTGGAGGAACCGGAGGGGGAGGCGCTGGCCGCTTGAGGGGGGCGTTGGCCGGGGGTGACGCCTGGCGGGCTGCCCGGGGTCGTATGCACGGGCCCCGCCCGGTCGTGGTGTGGATGCGCGGGCCGCGCGCGGGGCCGTACGCACCCGCCCGCGGCGCGGGATGCGCAGGACGCATACGGTGTTGCCCATGACGCATGGCGATGGTGACCTGGACGGCCTGGTGCGCAAGCGGATCAGGGCCCTGCGCCTGGCGCAGGGCTGGTCCCTCGACGAGCTGGCCTCACGGGCCAACCTCAGCCAGTCCACGCTCAGCCGGATCGAGAACGGGCAGCGGCGCCTCGCCCTGGACAGCCTCGTCACCCTGGCCCGCGCCCTGGACACCACGCTCGACCAGCTCGTCGAGACGGCCGCCGAGGACGTGGTCTCCAGCCCCGCCATCGACGCCGCCCGCAGCCAGATGCGGTGGCAGGTGAAGGCCGACCCCGGCATGAGCGTCATCCGCCAGCGCATGACGGAGCCGCCGCCCGAGAACCCGACCCGCATGCGGGCCCACCCCGGCCACGAGTGGTTCGTCGTGCTGTCCGGCACCGCGATCCTGATGCTGGGCAACCGCCGCATCCGCGTCGAGACGAACCAGGCCGCCGAGTTCCCCACGATGCTGCCGCACGCCATCGGGGCGGAGGGCGGGCCGTGCGAAGTCCTCGGCATCTTCGACCGCGATGCCCGCCGGGGCCACCAGCGCGGGGGATCCGGGGGGCCCGAGGAGAAGGAGTGGGGACACGGCTGAGGTACCTGGCTTCCCGCCAACTCGACCTGTGAGCTGGGCTGTTGCATGCCCGGACCGGACGCGGATCGGGCTGCTCACTGCTCAACCTGGGCTGCGCGCGGGCCGCGTCACCACGGCCGCCGCCAACGTGCCGAGCGCATCGGCCTTTCAGTCCTCGATCTGACCCCCGGCGGCCCACACGAAAGCCCCACTCCCGCAAGGGGAATGGGGCTCGTCGTGTCCTCGCGGAGCCGACCGCGAGTACCGTTCTGGTGTCGAGTCAGAACAGGAGCCAGTATGCACGCTCTACCTCATGACCACACCGGCGCTCGCATCAAGCGGTTGCGCCTCGAGCGGCACCTCACTCAGAAGGCCCTCGCCGACCTCTCGCAGATCTCGTACAGCACCATCACGAAGATCGAGCAAGGCGTCATCCCGGCGTCGCCCCACATCATCAGCGTCGTAGCCCGGGCCCTGCACGTCGACGTCGCCTCCGTCACCGGCCAGCCGTACACGACCGAGCTCCGTGCGGACGAACTCGACGTGCTGATAAGGCCGATCCGGGAGGCCCTCGACGTCTACGACCTCGGCGCCGACCCCGACATCACGCCGCGGGCACAGCAGCGCCTGGCCCAGGACGCCGAGGCGCTGCTCGTCTCCGTCCGCGCGGGCGAGATCAAGCAGGTCGCCGCCAACCTGCCGGGCCTGATCCAGGAGGCGACCACCGCGGCGCACCTCGCGCCGGGCCGCGAGAGGTGGCTTCTCCTCGCCAGCGTCTACCGCACCGCCTACGACGTCACGTCGAAGCTGGGGTTCTACGACCTCGCGACGATCGCCCTGTCCCGCATGGACTGGGCGGCGCAGCGCGGCTCCGACCCGGTGATCGGCGGCATGTACCGCTACATGCGCGCCCTCACCTACCTGCGCGACGGCCAGTACCGCACCGGCGAGCGCCTCGTCAGGCTCGGCATGTCCACCCTGGAGCAGGCCGACCCCGGCCGCGAGCGCGACGCCATGACCGGCCAGCTGCACCTCGGCGCGTCGGTCATGGCCGGACGGTCGAAGGACAAGACGGCCGCGCTCGGCCACCTCGACGAGGCGAAGCGCATCGCGGCCGGGACCGGCGAGGCGGTCTCCGTGCACTGGCTGGCGTTCGGCCCGACGAACGTCTCCGTCCACCGCGTCTCGGTGCTCGCCGAGTTGGACGAGTACGGGGACGCCACGCAGGCCGCGCGCGGCCTGACGATCCCTCGGGACTGGCCGGCGTCGCGGCGCAGCCACCACTACGCGGAGGTGGCCCGGGCGCAGATGTGGACGGGTGAGCTGGACGCGTCGTTCCGCAATCTCCTTCAGGCGCGGAAGGCGGCGCCGCAGCAGGCGCGCTATCACCCGACGGTGCGGGAGACGTACGCGGGGCTGGAGGCGGCCAGGCGGCAGCTGCCGGACTCCTTCCTGTCGTACGGCTCCTGGCTGCACGTGTAGCGCTGCGTCAACCGGTGGCCCCAACTGTCAATAAATGGGTGGTAGTTGGGGCCTTGTCGCGGGTGCACCATGTCGTCACCAGCCCCGATGACATGGAGCCGACCATGGTCACGCGCCTCACCGCTGAGGGTCTCAACCGTCGCCGCGTCATCCACGACACCGCCGGGATCCCGACCCCTCGTCAGTACCCCGCACCACTGTCCAGCCTGACGCCGCGCGCTGCACGACAGGTGTCGGCCCGGTGACGGCCACAACAACCGGGCACCAGGCGGTCGCCGCCTGGCTCGCCAGCAGCCTCAACCGGCCAGAGGACGCCTATCGCCAGTGGGCAGACAGACACGTCGCCCTCCTCGCGCTCGGCCGCCGCTTCTCCGCCGTCCGCCTGGCCCATGAGCTGCTGTACGCAGTTGCCGCCCAGGACTCGGCGACCACGGACGCCGTTCTGCGCAAGCTGCACGGGCCCGTCATCCACGACGCGCGCAACCGGCAGTTCTACGCCCTGGTGCCGTCGTCACCGCCGGGGGCCGCCATCGGCCCGTGCGCCGCCTACCTCGGCCTCGGCCACTACCTCGGCACGCCTCGCCCGGGAACCGACGAGCCGGACGGGCCCCTCGCCACTTACTGGGCCGTGCCCATGACGGCGCCCGGCGCCCTGTGCGATCCCCTCCGCGTCACCGGTCTGGTCACGGCAGGCATCACCGCGCTGGACACCCTCGATGGGCTGGGCGAATCGTGAGTGACTCGCCGGCCAGGACCAACTACGTCACCCCGGAGTGCCGCGAGGCCCGCAACCTGTACTGGCGGGGCGGGCACCTGCACTGTCCCGGCCCGCTCGAAGTGCGGCAGCCGTCGAACGCCGTGGCGGTAGAGGTGCTCACGTGCGCCTGCCCCTGCCACGATGTCCCCACCACTCCGCCGCACGGCCTCCTGCCAGACTGGCGTCATGACTGACACGCCATGGGTCACCCCGCCGAAGAATCCGCCGGCCCAATGCATCAAGTGCAAGGGCACGGCGGTGGTTCTCACAAAGGCGGCCCACCCCGAAACCGGAGAGTTGCAGTGGCGTCTCACCTGCCTGGACTGCCGCGTCGCATGGCCGCAGGACCAGCACGGTGGGCACCCCGATGAGTACGCCTAGGAGGAACGATGTTCCTGCACGCCCGTAAGTTGCTCCAACGCCTCGCGCACTTGGCGAACTCCTGCCCCGGATGCGGCGGCAAGTCGTTTTACATGACCCCGGATGGCAAGAGCCACTGCATGGACTGCGGGCACGAGTGGTGACGCCCCCAGCGGTCAGCGGCGAACTCACCGACGAGATGGCGTGGGCCCGGTTGTACGACCTGGCGCTCAGTGTCGCCGAGGAGCACGGCGCAACCATCCCGGAGAGCGCTCGAGCTGTCGGGCCCTATCGGTTCATGCAGGCCATCACCGACATGGACAACGGCCTGACCCTGTCATGGGAAGGCCGCAAGGCATGACATGGGACGGAACCGCCGGCCCCTCTCCTGCACGAGGTCGGCGAGGGCACGCCGATGGCATCAGCGATACGGATCAAGCTGTCAAGGAGCGGGCCGGCGCGGCCTTGCGCGGATGGCAGCCGAACGGGGCATCGTCTTGCGCATTCGGAAGCGCGTCCTGCCGTACGCGCACGACCGGCCTAGCGTGGGCCGCATGAGTCACGCAGCCCCGCGCACCACCCACGCCGCCCCCACCCCGCACGTCACGCACGCCCACGTCCAGCACGACGGCGACGCCGAGGCCGAGGTGCTCGATCTGGACGCCGCCGTCCTCGCCGAGCACATCGCCTCCATCACCGGCTCGCTGCCCTTCGCCCGCGCCCCGCGCCACATCGTGGACCTGGGCTGCGGCACCGGAACCGGCACCTTCGCGCTCCTCGTCCGGTTCCCCGGCGCCGAGGTCACCGCCGTCGACACCTCGGCCGATCATCTGGCCCGCCTGCGGGCGAAGGCCGAGGCGAACGGGGTGGCCGACCGGGTGCGCACCGTACGGGCCGACCTGGACGGCGAGTGGCCGGACCTCGGCACGCCCCAACTGGTCTGGGCCTCGGCCTCGATGCACCACATGGCCGACCCGGACCGAGCCCTGCGCAAGGTCCACGACCTGCTCGCCCCCGGCGGCCTCTTCGCCGTCGTCGAACTGTCCGGCTTCCCCCGCTTCCTGCCCGAGGACGCCCCGCGCGAGCGCCCGGGTCTGGAGGAGCGCTGCCACGCCGCGAGCGAGCGCCACCACGACGAGCTCGTGCCGCACCGGGGCGCCGACTGGGGACCGATGCTGACCGGGGCCGGCTTCACGGTCGAGGAGGAGCGCACCATCACCGTCCATCTGGACCGCTCCCACAGCGACGCCGTCGGCCGCTACGCCCTGCACAGCCTCCGGCGCATGCGCCCCACCGTGGAGCAGGAGCTGCCGGCCGAGGACCTGGCCGTGTTCGACGCCCTCCTCGACACCGGGGGCCCGCACAGCATCCTGGACCGGGACGACCTCGCGGTCCGCACCGAACGCAGCGTCTGGACGGCCCGGCGCGGCGACTGAGGGCCCGTCGGACGGACACACCCCGGCCGGCGCCGGTGCCGCGGCGCCCCGATGTCCGGATGTGACAGGGAAGCGTCATTGCGGCCACCGGGGCCGGGCCGTGAGGATGGGGTCATGCCCCGAACCCACCGGGTCGTCATCGCGGTCTTCCCCGATGTCGACCTCCTCGACGTCACCGGCCCCGCCGAGGTCTTCGCCCTGGCCAACCGTGAGACCTCGGGCGAGGCCGGGTACGAGGTCCGTCTCGCCGGGCCCGTCGGGGGCGAGGTGCGCACCTCGGCCGGGGTGCGGCTGCTCGCCGACCTGTCCTTCGCCGAAGTCGGCCCCCGCGTGGACACCCTGCTCGTGCCGGGCGCGGTCGACCTCACCGACGCGGGGCCCGTGGCGCGCATCGACCCGGACGTCGTGTCCTGGGTGAAGGAGACCGCCCCGCACGCTCGGCGCGTGGCGTCGGTGTGCGTCGGCGCGCACGTCCTGGCGGCGGCCGGGCTGCTCGACGGCCGGACGGCCACCACGCACTGGTCGACGGCGGCCCAGCTCGCCGCGGACCACCCCGCCGTCACGGTCGACCCGGACCCGATCTTCGTGCGCACCGACCGGGGGCGGGTGTGGACCGGCGCGGGCATCAGCGCCTGCCTCGACCTCGCGCTGGCCCTGGTCGCCGAGGACCAGGGCGAGGAGGTGGCGCTCGCCGTGGCCCGGCAGCTGGTCATGTACCTGCGGCGGCAGGGCGGCCAGAGCCAGTTCTCGGTGCCGCTGAGCCGGCCCGCCACCTCGCGCCGCGACATCGACGAGCTGCGCCTGTGGATCGCCGACCACCTCGGCCAGGACCTGTCGGCCGAGACCCTGGCGGCCCGGATGTGCCTGAGCGAGCGGCACTTCGCCCGGGTCTTCAAGCAGGAGACCGGAGCGAGCCCCGCCGCCTACGTGGAGGCCGCCCGGGTCGAGGTGGCCCGGCGCCTCCTGGAGACCACCGACTGCCCCCTCGACCAAGTGGCGGACGCGGCCGGGCTCGGCTCGGTCGAGACCCTGCACCGGGCATTCAAACGGCAGCTCGCGACCACGCCGGCCGCCTATCGCCGCCGCTTCCGCACCCAGCCGGCCTGACCCCTCCCGCCCGGACGCCCTCCCCTCCCCACCAACTCCCGCCCCATCGCGCGAACGCGCCTTTCACGCGAACGCGGCTTTGAGCGAGCCCGACGGCTTCGCCATGCCCGCGCCCGCGACCCCAGCCGTGAGGAAGCCCGCAACCGGCTCCCTCGACACCCCGTATCAACTCCCTTACGAGAGGCCCGAGATGACCACCAACGAGATCACCTCCAGCTACGAGACCACCGCCACCCACACGAACACCGCCACCCACACGAACACCGCCACCCACACGAACACGGCCACCCAGCCGTCCGCCACCCTGCGGGACGTCATCGGCCTGGACGGGCAGCCCGCCCGGCTCGGCGAGTCCGTCCTGGTCCTGATCGACTACCAGAACACCTACCGCACCGGCGTGATGGCCCTGGACGGCGCCGAGGAGGCACTCGCCGCCGGGGCGCGCCTCCTTGAGCGGGCCCGGGCCGCGGGGACGCCGGTCGTGCACGTCATCAACGACGGGGGCGAGGGCAGCCCGTACGACATCCGCGCCCACATCGGCGCCCTCAGCGACGAGGTGGCGCCCGTGGAAGGGGAGGCGGTGGTGGTCAAGCAGTTCCCCAACTCCTTCCACCTCACGGAACTGGAGCAGACCCTGACCAAGCTCGGCGCGGCCCCGGGCAGCGGCAAGGACCTCGTCCTGGCGGGGTTCATGACCCACATGTGCGTCAACTACACGGCGCAGGGCGCCTTCAACCTCGGGTACCGGCCCACGGTCGTCGCCGAGGCCACCGCGACCCGGGCGCTCGCCACGCCCGACGGCACGGTGCTGCCCGCCTCCGCGCTCCAGACCGCCGCGCTCACCACGATCACCGATCTGTTCGGGATCGTGGTGCCCACGGTCGACCGGCTGCCGGCCTGAGCCGGGAGGACCGGGACGAGCGGGCGGCCGGGACGGGGGTCCGGCCGCCCGCCCCCGTCAGATCCAGCCGTCGAGCGAGGCCATGAAGCCGTCGAAGTCGTCGCGGTGGATGGTGTGCCCCGCGCCCTTGACGGTACGGACGGTGAAGCCGCGCGCCTCCAGGCGGGCCGCCTCGGCCGCGTCGTACAGGAAGCTCGCGTCGGCGAACTGCACGAGCGAGGGTACGACGGCCTTCTCCGGCGCCATGTCGCTGCCGAACATCGGGGCGAGGCCGAGGGCGCTGTTCTCGTCCCAGAGCCGCAGGGTGGCCAGCTCGATGTCCACGTCCTCGTCCTCCCAGCGCGGATTGAGCCCGGTGACCGTCGCCCGGTCGACCGCCTTGAACTGGGCGAACAGCTCCGGACTCAGCTGTTGCTCCTGGGAGTTGACGTGCCAGGCCGGGTCCGAGTACACCGCGCGGGCCGGCCGCAGACGCTCGGCCGCCAGTGAGAGCGAGAGCCCGCCCAAAGAGTGGCCGATCGCCAGCTCGGCCCCGGCGGGGAGGGTCTCGACGAGGTCGTCGGCGAAGAGTTCGGCGCTGTACTCGCCGCGCCCGCTCGCGCCGTGGCCCCGCAGGTCCACCGCGATCACGCGGTAGCCCCGCCCGGCGAGCGCGGGGCCCACCTTCCGCCAGGTGCGGTGGTCGGCCATGATCCCGTGGATCAGGAGCGCGACGCGGTCGCCCTCTCCCCAGGTGTGGGTGTTGAGCTGCACGGTGTTGCCTTTCGGTACGGGTGGTGCTGTCGAACGGGGGGTGTGTACGGCCCCGGGGCGGGCGGTGCGGTCAGGCGCGGGCCCGCCCCGGAACCGTACGGATACGGATCCCGGCTCGGCCACCGTCAGGGGTGCGCGGGACCGGAATCCGTACGTCTGTCAGCGCACGGACCTGATCGGGCGCACCGCGAGGGCGCCCAGGACCGACAGCGCCGCTCCGGCCAGGAAGAGCGCGGTGTAGCCGCCGCTGACCGAGACGATCAGGGAGGCCGCGAAGGGGGCGACGATCTGCGGGCCGGCGTTGGCCACGTTCAGGATGCCCATGTCGCGGGCGGCGTCCTCTGCCGTGGGCAGGACCAGGGTGACGAGCGCGGTGTCGACCGCCATGTAGCACCCGAAGCCGAGCCCGTTGACGACCGCGAACACGATCATCGCGGACCAGCTAGCCGAGACCGCGGGGACGACCAGGGCCGCGGCCGACAGCGCGGCCGAGGCGCCGACGAACAGCTTGCGCCGGTCGTAGCGGTCGGACAGCCGGCCGCCGAGCACGGTCGAGACCACCATGGCGAGCGCGTTGACCGGCATCAGGATCGCCACGGCGTGCTCGGGGGCCAGCCCCGCGGGCAGCCGGGTGTGGTCCTGGAGGATGTAGAGCTGATATCCGGCCACCGCGAAGTACCCGAGCACCAGCAGCGCCCGGCCGATGAACGCCCAGCGGAAGTCGTGGTCGCGCAGCGCTCCGGTGAACGCGGCGAGCTGCCGGGCAAACGGCAGCGGCGCCTTCGCGGGCCGCCGCTCCTCACGGGTGGCTGTCGTGAAGACGACCGCCGCCGCCGCGACGAGCGCGCCGAACACCAGATAGCCCGTGCGGTAGTGGGCCGAGAATCCGGCGCCGAGCAGCGCCCCGATGACGGAGCCGAACGGCAGGCCGAGCCCGACCGCGGCCGAGGCCCGGCCGCGCGCGGCGGGCGGCACCCGGTCGGGCACCACCGAGGTGAGGGCGGCCTGGTAGACGTTGAGGACGGCCTGGCCCAGACACCACACGACGGTGATGAGCAGGATCGTGTGGACCGTGCCGAGCAGGAACATCACCGGCAGCGCGAGGACGCCGCCGCAGAGTATCCAGGGATTGCGGCGCCCCGAGCGGTCGGAGAGCGCGCCCGCCACCGGGTTGAACACGGTCGCGAAGATCGCCGAGACACCGGAGACGAGGCCGAAGTCGGCGACCTTGTGCGCCGCGTCGATGTGCTCGATCTGCAGCGCGAGCAGCACGCCGGGCACGCCGATGTAGAGGGCGTACATCGCGGTGTTGCCGAGCAGCAGGAGCGGAAGGAGCCCGCGGGCGGGCCGGGAGGCCGGGGCGGGGACGGCCGCGGCGGTGCCGGTGCCGGGGGAGGAAAGGGCCACGCTGCCCTCCGAGGGGGCGGGAAGAGGCGGACGGGGATACGGGTGCGTGCGGGGGCGGAACTCGTCGGCCCCGTGGGGGAGCGGGGGCCGGGAGCGCCCGGGTGACACCGCTGGACGCGGTGGTGAGGGTTCACGGTGACACGTGTCAACGAGCTGCGTAAGCACTGTGTAGCATCGAATTCAGGCCATCCGCTAGACCCCGGCCCGGACGGGTCTGGAAAGATGCCGATCGCGATGAGCCAGACACCCAAGCAGCCTGCCGACCGCCCCGTCCCGACCAGCGCCGACGTGGCGCGTCTCGCCGGGGTCTCGCGGGCGACCGTGAGCTACGTGCTGAACAACACCTCCGCCGTGCGCATCAGCGAGCCGACCCGGATCAAGGTCCGCGCCGCGGCCGAGGAGCTGGGCTATGTGCCGCACGCCGCGGCGCGCAGCCTGCGGGCCGGGCACACCCGGATCGTGCTGCTGCCCACGGCGCACATCCCGGTCGGCCCGCTCTACAGCCGGTTCTTCAATGAACTCCAGTGGGAGCTGCGGCGGCTCGACTACACCGTCGTGCAGTACGGCAGCCTGGGCCTCGGCGCCGACGACGCCGCCCGCGCCTGGGCCGAGCTGCGGCCGGTCGCGGTGGTCTCGCTCGGCGAGATCGAACTCACCCCGCAGGGCGTCCAGCTCCTCAAGCGCTCCGGGGCCAGGGCCGTCATAACGCTGGGTCCGCAGCGCGTCGAGGGCGCCCACGCGCTCGTGATGGACCAGCGCGAGGTCGGCGAGAGCGCCGTCACCCACCTGCGGGAGCGGGGCCGGCGCCGCATCGGCGTCCTGGTGCCCGAGGAGCCCGGGCTCGAACTCTTCTCCCGGCCGCGGCTGGCCGGGGCGCGCAAGGCCGTGCAGGGCACGGACGCGGCCGTCGAGCCGGTGGCCATGGCGTACACCGAACAGTCCGCGGCCGAACTCGCGGGCCGCTGGCGGGAGTTGGGCCTGGACGCGGTGTTCGCCTACAACGACGAGTACGCGATGCTCCTGATGCGCGCCCTGCAGGACGCTGACATCGATGTCCCGGGCGAGACCGCCGTGATCGGCGCGGACGACCTGCTGCTCGGCCGGCTGCTGCGTCCGCGTCTGAGCACCGTCCATGTCGAGATGGTGACCGGCCGCCACCTGGCCGAACTGGTGGACCGCGTGGTACGGGACCCGGACGGCGCCCCCGAGCGCCACGACCTGATGGGCGCGAGGGCGCTGCCCCGCGAATCGAGCTGAGGCGGACTTCGCGGGACGGCGTGCGGGCGCGGGCCGGGGTGTCTAGCGTCGGAGCATGAGCCATCAACCGCACCACCCCGCGCGCCCGCACCCCCAGCGCTTCGAGATCCTGCTCGTGCCCGAACACGTCGAGTCCCGGGGCGCCGCGTCGGTGGCCGACAGCGCCGTACGGTCGGCGGTGGTCGAGGCGACCGGCGAGATGGGCGTCTCGGGCTATCCGCGCTACGCCGGCCATGGCATCGAGGCCGAGATCGACTCCGCGGGGCGGGCGGTCGAGGCGCTGCTCGTCGACGGATCCGAACTCGACATCGGCCTGACCGCCGTCGTCCGCGAGGTCCCCGCGCGCGGCTGACCGCCCGGACGCGAGGGGGCCGTTGACAGCGGACGGCGACGGGCAGAGACTCGGGCGGCAGCCATTCGTGAACATCACTTCACTGGGCGAACAGGCCGCTACGGCGGCCCCGACGTGGTGGAGAGATCCGTGGGAGAGACCCGATGAGCATCCGCGACGTGTACATCGTCGACGCCGTCCGCACCCCGATCGGCAAGTTCGGGGGCGCCGTCGCGGCGGTGCGGCCCGACGACCTCGCCGCACATGTGGTCAGGTCCCTGGTGGACCGCACCCCGGAGCTCGACCCGGCGCGCATCGACGACGTGTACTTCGGCGACGCCAACGGAGCGGGCGAGGACAACCGCGACGTGGCCCGGATGGCCGTGCTGCTCGCCGGGCTCCCCGTCTCGGTGCCCGGCGTCACCGTCAACCGCCTGTGCGGCTCGGGTCTTGAAGCCGTCATCCAGGCGGCCCGCGCCATCGCCGTCGGAGACGCCTCGGTCGCCGTCGCGGGCGGCGTCGAGTCGATGTCCCGCGCCCCGTGGGTCGTGCAGAAGCCCGAACGCGCCTTCCCCGCCGGCCATCAGCAGATGTACTCGACCACGCTCGGCTGGCGCATGACCAACCCGAAGATGCCGGCCGAGTGGACCGTGGCGCTCGGCGAGGGCGCCGAACTGATCGCCGACCGGCACGGCATCACGCGCGAACAGCAGGACGCCTTCGCCCTCGACAGCCACCGCAAGGCCGCCGAGGCCTGGGCCAAGGGCCACTACGACGCCGAGGTCGTCCCCTACGCCGGCGTCGACCTGGCCCGCGACGAGTGCATCAGGGAGTCCTCGACCCCCGAGGCCCTGGCCCGCCTCAAGCCGGCCTTCCGCGCCGGGGGTTCGGTGACGGCGGGCAACGCGTCCCCTCTCAACGACGGCGCGGCGGCGCTGCTCCTGGTCGACGAGGAGGGGCTGCGCGCCACCGGCCGCGAGCCGCTCGCCCGCATCCGCAGTTCCGCCGTGACCGGCATCGAGCCCCAGCTCTTCGGGCTCGGCCCGGTCGAGGCGGTCCGCAGGGCGCTCGCCAAGGCGGGCAAGGGCTTCGGCGACCTCACCACCTTCGAGCTCAACGAGGCGTTCGCGGCCCAGTCGCTCGGCTGTCTCGCCCAGTGGCCGGACCTCGACCCCGCCGTCGTCAATCCGCGCGGCGGCGCCATCGCCATCGGCCATCCGCTCGGCGCCTCCGGTGCCCGGCTCGCCGGCGCGGTCGCCCACCAGCTCGCCGCCGCCGGCTCCGGAACGGGCCTCGCCGCGCTGTGCATCGGCGTGGGCCAGGGCCTCGCCCTCGTCCTGGAGCGCTGAACGGGGCTGTTCCCCACGGGAGTTGGCGTGCCGCACCGAGATCGGGCCAAGCGGTGTGCGCCCGCCCCCTTCCTGCGCGACAACGCGGATCCGCACGGACGGCCGCCGGCGCCCCGCCGAGCGGCGGGGCGGCCTACGATGACGCCGGCGGCGCGGTCCCCGATCCGGGGCCGCCGCCAACTGAGCTGCCCCGTACGGCACTTGCCTCCCCGATCCGAGTGGCTGGAGCGTCCTTCATGACCCTGCTCGACCCCAAGACATGGCAGCCGGCGCCGTTCGCCGGGGGTGAGTACGAGGTCGTGGAACCCGCCACGGGGGAGTCGCTCGGCGCCCTGACCCGGGCCACGGGCGAGGACGTCGGCGCCGCCGCCGCATCCGCCGAGGGGGCCCGGGCCGCCTGGGCGCGCGCCCCGCACACCGAGCGCGCGGCGGTCCTGCGCCGGGCCGGGGACCTGTTCCGGCACCACGCCGACGAGCTGCGGGAATGGCTCGTACGGGAGTCCGGATCGGTGCCGGGCAAGGCCGACTTCGAGCTGCACGTCGCCGCCCAGGAATGCTACGAGGCCGCCGCTCTCGCCTCCCGGCCGCTCGGTGAGGTACTGCCGAGCGAACAGCCCCGGCTGTCCTACACCCGACGCGTGCCGGTCGGAGTGACCGGCGTCATCGCCCCGTTCAACGCCCCGCTCATCCTCTCCATCCGCTCGGTGGCGCCCGCGCTCGCACTGGGCAACGCGGTGCTGCTCAAGCCCGATCCGCGCACCGCGGTCTGCGGCGGCCTCGCGCTCGGCGCGGTGTTCGCCGAGGCCGGGCTCCCCGAGGGGCTGCTGCACGTCCTGCCCGGCGGCGCCGAGACCGGACAGGCGCTGGTCGCCGACCCGCGCGTCCCCGTCATCTCCTTCACCGGATCGACCGCCGCCGGACGCCGCGTCGGCGAGGCGGCCGGACGCCAACTCAAGCGCGCACACCTGGAGTTGGGCGGCAATTCGGCGCTGATCGTCCTCGCGGACGCGGACCTGGAGGGCGCCGTCGCCCAGGCGACCTGGGGCTCCTTCTTCCACCAGGGCCAGATCTGCATGACCACCGGCCGCCACCTCGTCCACGCCTCCCTGTACGACGAGTACGTGGAGCGGCTCACCGCCAAGGCCGACGCCCTGACCGTCGGCGATCCCTACCGGGAGCGGGTGCACCTCGGTCCCGTCATCGACGAGACCCAACTCGCCAAGATCCAGGGTCTGGTGGCGGCCAGCACCGCGCGCGGCGCCCGGCTCGCCGCAGGCGGCGGCCACCGGGGCCTCTTCCACCGCCCGACCGTCCTGGCCGACGTGGACGACCACACCCCGGCCTATGCGCAGGAGGTCTTCGGGCCGGTCGCGCCGGTGCGCTCCTTCGCCACCCTGGACGAGGCGGCGGCGCTGGCCGCGGCCGGCCCCTACGGTCTCTCGCTCGGCATCGTCACCCGCGACACCGCCCTCGGCCTCGCCCTCGCGGACCGCATCCCGACCGGCATCGCCCACATCAACGACCAGACCGTCAACGACGAGGCGGTGGCGCCCTTCGGGGGAGTCGCCGCGTCCGGCACCGGCGCCCGCTTCGGCGGCTCCGCCAACCTCGACGCGTTCACCGAACTGCGCTGGACCACCGTGCGCCGCGAACCGGCGGACCACCCCTTCTGAGCCCTTCGGGCACCGGCCGGGCGCGGACCCCGCAGTGCCGGCGGAGTCCGGCGCGGACCCCGCGGCGCCGACGGTGTCCGGCCTCCGGGCCCCGGTCGCGCCGGGCGGACACCGCTCGGGCATCCTTGGCCGGTGAACTCGGTACTCTCCGGCTTTCTGCCCATCTGGATCATCACGGGGCTCGGCTGGGCCGCGGGGAGGTTCCGTCTGCTCGGCGACGGCGCCCAACAGGTGCTCGGACGCTTCGCGTTCACTTTCGCCATGCCGTCGCTGCTCCTCCTGACGACGGCGAGGTCGCGGCCCGGCGACCTGGCGCAGCCGGGGGTCGCCGTCTTCGCGCTCAGCCTGCTCGCGGTGTTCGCCGCCGGCCTCGTCGCCGCCGGACGGCTCTTCCGGCGCAAGAGGGCCGAGCAGGCGATCGGCGCGATGGCCGCGTCCTATGTGAACTCCGCGAACCTGGGCATCCCGGTCGCCGTGCACGTTCTGCACGACACGTCCTTCATCGTGGCCGCCGCCCTGTTCCAGATGCTGTTCATCACCCCGCTGATCCTCGTCCTCATCGAGCTCGACGTACGCCGCGACGCGGGCCGGCGGCTGCCGCGGATGCTCCAACTCCCGCTGCGCAACCCGGTGGTCGGGGCCTCGGCCGCCGGGATCGCCGTTGCCGCGTCCGGTCTCCGCCTGCCCGAGGTGGTGACCTCGCCGCTCACCATCCTGGGCGGCGCGGGCGTGCCCGCCGCCCTGTTCGCGCTCGGCATGTCCCTCACCGGCCGGGCCGCGGCCGACCCGGGGGAGCGGACCGAGCGCGCGCTGCTGGTCACCCTGAAGACCGCCGTCCAGCCGCTGCTCGCCTACGGGCTCGGCCGGTGGGCGTTCGGGCTTGGCGGCCACGAGCTGTTCGCCGTGGTGCTCTGCGCCGGGCTGCCCACCGCGCAGAACGCCTTCATCTTCGCCTCCGAATACCGCCTCGACACGGCGCTGCCCCGGGACGCGGTGCTCCTGTCCACCCTCCTGTCAATGGCGTCCCTCTCCCTGATCGCGGTGCTGCTCGGCTGAGTCCGCCACCCTCAGCAGGGCCGCCGCCAGGCGTCCAGTTTGAGGTTCTTGCGCATTGAGGAGAGCCCGAGCCTGCCGGACTCGGCGCAGAAGTCCTCGTTCGCCAACTCGTACTCCACGTGGAACACCGCCTTGCCGGCCTTGACGAACGGCGTGAGGCGGGCGCACTCGCCGTACTCGGCGCACTGCTCGTTGACCGCGAACTCGAAGTCGCCCACCAGCTCCGGGATCTGCTGGAGGTCGTTCTTGAGCCCCACCGCCAGACCCCGCGCGTGGGCGATCTGCGCGAGCATGCGGTTGTACGCCAGCTGGTCGGCGGACGTGAGCGGGAAGCCCGTCTTGTTGGCGTAGCCGTCCATCAGATCGGGCTCGACGCCGTCGAAGCCCTTCTGCCGGCACATGTCGAAGCGGCGCTCCATCAGGGGGCGCAGTACGTCGATCCGCCGGATGTCGAGCCAGCGCTCACCGTCCCAGCCGTTGTTCTCGCCCCGTACCGAATCCGGGAAGTCCCCCTTGTCCGAGCGGAAGTTCTCCCAGGCGCCCGCGTTGATGTAGCAGATCGCCCTGCGGCCCCGGCGGTGCAGCTCGGCGACGTCGGCCGCGGTGTTCTCGAAGCCGTCGATGTCGTACACCGGCACATCGGGCCCCTCCTGCACCCGCCCGTTGAGCTGCCACTGCCACGCGGTGCCGGGCTTCGGCTGCCACACCTTGGGTTTGGCCGAGGGGGCGGGTGCCGACGGCGCGGAGGACGGGGAGGACGCCGACGGCGAGGGCGTACCCGTCCTGCCGGGGGAGTGGGAGGGGCCGGGAGTGCTGGTGACGGTGGTCGGCGCGGGCTCGTCCGGGCCGTCCGCGTCGTCGTCCGACGGCCCCGACGAACAGGCCGTCGCGAGGAGCAGCAGGACGAACGCGGTGCTCAGGAGCGCGGCCGAGCCGCGCGTCTCGGTGCGGTTCATGGCGTCTTTCCGGGAAGCGCGGGCGGCAGCGCCGCCCAGGGATTGGGCAGCTCGCGCTCGACCACGCAGCACACACCGGCCCCGCGCTCGCCCGGTGTGCGCAGCGCGAGCGCGAGGAGCGCCCCCGGCACTCCGTACACCAAGTGGCAGAGCCGGTCCGGGGGTTGGCGGTCGGCCCAGGAGGGCCGGGTGAACGCGGACACATAGGTCGTCCAGTGTCCCTCGAAGGTGACGACCAGGTCGGCCAGACGCAGATAGCCGGGCGCCGGATGCACCCCCGGATTGAGCACCAGCGTCGAGGCCCCGGCCCGCCGCGCCGCCCGGGTGGCCCGCCGCACGAACGGCAGGCCCGTACGGTCGGCGGGGGCCCGGTCGAAGAAGCACCCGTCGACGCCGTACCAGGCGCGATGGCATTCGACGTCCCGCACCACGTCGTCGAGCGGCCGGGCCCCGTAGTCCAGGTCGACATAGCCGAGCACCCGGACGCCGGCCGAGCGCAGAGCCTCGACGGGCCCGGTGAACGCGGAGTCCGGGGCGGCGCCCGGCCCGTCGGCCGTGTTCAGCACCACCCCGTACAGATCGTCCGCCGCTTCGGCGAGCCGCCGCCAGGCGGCCGGATCCTCGGCGGGATGGACGTACAGCGGAACCAGCAGCATCAGTGCACCGGTTCCCGGTCCGGCTCGGCCCGTACCGCCGCCCACAGCGCGGACACCGAATCGGCGAGGGTGTACCGGGGCGACCAGGCGAGGGCGGTGTGCGCGGTGCCCGGGTCGGAGCACTGCCAGGGCACGTCCGCCGAGCGCGCCGAGCCCTCCGCGTTCTCCTCGATGTGGCCGCGGAAACCGGCCGCCCGGGCCAGCTCGTGCACCAGCTCCCGGACCGGGACGGCCTTTCCGCCGGCGATGTTCAGGACGGGCGGCAGCGGGCCACCGCTGGTGGCGGCGAGCACCGCCGCGTGGGCGACGTCGCGGGCGTCCACGAAGTCCCGGTGCGCCGAGAGGTCGCCCAGCCGTACCGAGGCCCGGGGCCCGAGGTCGCGCAACTGCCGGGCCAGGCGCCCCGGCAGCCCGGCGGCCGGGGCGCCCGGCCCCACCGGATTGGTGATCCGCAGCACCACGGCGTCGAGCCCGGAGGAGGTGACCGCCACGCTGCCCGCCAGTTTGGTCGCCCCGTACAGGGTGACCGGGCGGGCCGGGGACTGCTCGGTGACGCGCTCCCCGATCCCGCTCGGCCCGTACTCGGCCGCCGAGCCGAAGTGGACGAGCCGTGCGCCCGGCGCCGCCTCGCGCAGCGCCGCGCACAGCACCGCGGGACCGCGGACGTTGGCCTCGGCGAGGGCCAGGGCCTGGGGACCGACCGCGCCCGCGCAGTTGATGACGGCGTCGGGCGCGAACGAGAAGAGCCGCTCGGCGAGTTGACCGGGGGCGACGGTGGCGAGGTCGACCACGAGGTCCGAGGCCGGGCCCCGGCCCGCGCCGAAGAACCGCACGCCGGGCAGGGCCCGCAGCTCCTGGGCGACATGGCCGCCCAGGTAGCCGCTGTGCCCCAGTACGAGGATGCGCATGGGACGGTCAGACCCCCTTGAGGAGCAGGGAGCGGTGGGTGGTGAACTCGGCGTTGGCCCGGTCGTAGTCGTCCGGGCGCCCTATGTCCAGCCAGTAGCCGTCGAAGGCGTAGGCGTGCGGCGGGGTCTGGGCCTTGAGGAGGTCGAGGACCAGTTCGTCGAAGCCCAGCGGCAGCCCCGGGGTGTAGTCGGCCAGGGTGCTCAGCGACAGGCCGTACACCCCCATCGAGACCCGGTAGTCCATGCTCGGCTTCTCGGTGAAGGCCACCACCTTGGTGTCGTCGGTGGTCAGCACCCCGAAGTCGATGTGCACCTTGCGGGCGTAGGTGGCGATCGTCAGGGGCGCGCCGCTGGTGCGGTGCCGGGTGAGCACGTCGGCGTAGTCGAGGTCGGTGAGGATGTCGCCGTTCATGACGAGGAACGACTCGGGCAGCCGGTCGCGCATGGTGAGCAGCGGGCCGATGGTGCCCAGCGGGCTTTCCTCGGTGCTGTAGTCGATCTTCAGGCCCCAGCGTTCGCCGTCGCCCACATAGGCCCGGATGATCTGGCCCAGGTGACCGATGGCGATGGTGCAGCTGGTGAACCCGGAGGCCGCGAGCTGGCGCAGCACGATCTCCAGGATCGCGTGCTGGTCGCCGATCGGGACCAGTGGCTTGGGCAGCGCCGTGGTGTACGGCCGCAGCCGGACGCCCTTGCCTCCGGCGAGTATCACTGCGTGCATGGGAGCCTCCCTGAGAGTGGGGACCGCGGAGTCAGATGTTGTAGATGCCGGTCTTGTAGCGCGCGAGGTTGCCCGGGTCGCGGAAGAACTCCGCGGTCCGCTCCAGGCCCGACTCCAGGTCGAAGCCCGGCTGCCAGCCGGTGGCCCCGGTGAGCCGGCTCGCGTCCGCGACCAGACGCATCACCTCGGAGTTCGCCGGTCTGATGCGCTGACCGTCCTCCTGGACGTCGAGTTCGGCGCCCATGACCTTGCCGATGAGCCGCACCAGGTCGCCGACCGATATCTCGGTGCCGGTCCCGGCGTTGAACGTGCGCCCCACCACCTGTTCGGCGGGGGCGGTGCCGACGGCGAGGAAGGCCCGCGCGGTGTCGGCGGCGTACGTGAAGTCACGGGTGGGGCGCAGGTCCCCGAGCGTGATGGTGCGCGAGCCCGCCGCCACCTGACCGATGACGGTGGGGATCACCGCCCGCATCGACTGGCGCGGACCGTAGGTGTTGAACGGCCTGAGCGTCACCACCGGCGTCGCGAAGCTCGCGAAGTAGCTGTCCGCGAGCCGGTCGCCGCCCGCCTTCGAAGCGGCGTACGGGGACTGGGTGTTGATGGGGTGGTCCTCGGTGATCGGCACGGTCTGCGCGGTGCCGTACGTCTCGCTGGTGGAGGTGTGCACCAGCCGGGGCGTGCCGAGCGCGCGCACCGCCTCCAGGACGTTCAGGGTGCCCGTGACGTTGGTGTCCACATAGCTGTGCGGGGCCTGGTAGGAGTACGGGATCGCGATCAGGGCGGCCAGGTGGTAGACGGCCTCGGCCCCTTCGACGAGGCCGCGCACCGAGCCGGGGTCGCGGACGTCGCCGAGGACGATGTCGACCTGGTCGAGGACGTCGGCGGACAGGGTCTCCAGCCAGCCGTAGGAGGAGAACGAGTTGTACTGGGCCATCGCGCGGACGCGGTACCCGGAGGCGACGAGGGCCTCGGTCAGATGCGAGCCGATGAAGCCTTCGGCTCCCGTGACGGCGACAAGCGGTGCGGAGGTCAACTGCCGCTCCTTTCCAGGTGGTTCGGGACTCGTGGTGATCGTTCGGGTGCGGTCGGTGAGGCCCGTGGGCCGGCTGGTGCCGGGTGGGCCGGTGGTGCGCGGATCAGGCGTGCGCGGTCGGCCGCCCCAGCAGGTGCAGCGTGGCGCCCGTCAGGGCCAGGGCGGCGGCGGAACAGCAGAGGAGTTCGATGAGCGGGCCCGGCGGTGGTGCGAGGAGGTCCGCGGCGGCGATCCCCGCCGCGGCCGCCAGACTGACGGCGGCCGGCAGCCAGGCGATGCCGAACGCCTGGAGGAGCAGCGCCGTCCACAGCAGCGCCGCGAGGGCCAGCAGCGGAGCGGGCTCGGCGCCGGTGAGCAGCGCCGCGGGCACGAGCGGGGCCAGGTAGACCAGGAGGCAGCCGCCGAGCACGGCGGCCGAGCGCCACCGGAACGCGGCCGGAGTGGCCGTGGCCCGCAGCGCCGCGACCGACAGGCCCCGGTAGCGGTAGAGCAGCCATTCCGCGGGGCCCATGCTGAGGGTCAGGGCGATGACCGCCAGGGGATGGCGCTGCCCGGCGAAGGCGACCAGCACCCCGGCCGCCAGACCGAACAGACCGTAGGGCAGCGAGGAGACGAGCCGCGGCGTCACGGGGGCCACCGCCGCCGGCAGCTTCAGCGTCCCGCGCAGGACGTACGCGACGGCTCCCACCACCAGGGCCAGGGTGAACACGCTGATCCCGATCCGCAGCGGCGCCCCCGGCTCCTTGAACGGCAGGGCCGCGGCCCCCGCCATCAGCGGGGTGAGCGCGCCGAGCAGCAGTCGTTCACGGGCCAGCACCAGCAGGACCCCGGCCGCCGCGAGATAACAGGACTGGCCCGCGACGAAGTACACCGCGGGGCTCGGGCCCGCGATGGCGAGACCCGCGGTGAACGCGAGCAGCGCGCCGAGCGGGGCGCCCGCGAGCAGGGTGCGCGCCGCCTCGGCCCGGCCCGAGGCCATCCGCAGATAGGCACGGTGACCGAGCCCCTGCCCCCAGGCCCACGAAATCAGACCCGCCACGATCAGGGCCAGCACCGCCCGGTCGCTCTGCCACAGCCGGGCGGTCAGCGGGTAGGCGAGCCCGGGCAGCGCGAACAGGGCGCCGCGCAGCCCGCAGCGCACCGGATCCGGCTTCCAGGGATCGGCCGCGGCGGGCGGCTCGGGGAAGCTGCGCGGCACCCGCCGGTACAGGTCCTCGGCCAGCGCGAACAGGTTGTCGTGGCCGTACTCGTCGGCGATCTGCCGGGCCGTCAAACCCTCCGACTCGAGCACCGCGGCCACCTCGTAGGCGTGCACCGCGGGCCCGATCTGCTCGGCCAGCTGGGCGGCCAGCCGGTCCACCGCCGCGTCCTTGCCCCACCGCGCCGCCCGCCGCCGGCCCGGCAGGCGCAGCGTCATCGTGGACTCGGTGGCGAGCCGCAGCATGAGGGTGTCGTCCCGGCCGTCGGGCGGCTCCAGACGGATGGGCCCGCTCATCCCGCCACCCGGACCGGCTCGTCGGCCGGTGCCCCGGCCGGGACCAGACGCAGCGCCATCGTGTCCCCGGTCCCGTCCGCACGGCGCACGGGGACCGCCCCGCCGCGCACGGACAGTTCGAGGTAGATGGCCCGGAAGGTGTCGACGGTCTGGCGCAGCGTGAACTGCTCGACGACCCGCAGCCGTGCCGCCTCGCCCATGGCCGCGCGCCGCACGGGATCGCCCAGGAGCTCCAGCGCCGCGGCGGCCATCGCGTCCGGATCGCGCGGCGGCACCACGAGACCGGTGTCGCCGACGGCCTCGCGCACCCCGCCCACGTCCGTGGAGACGGTGGCGCGCCCGCAGCTCATCGCCTCGATGAGCGTGAAGGGGAAGCCCTCGCTGATGCTCGACAGCATGACCACGTTGCCCGCGGCGTAGGCGTCCCTGATGTCCTCGACGCGGCCCTCGAAGGTGACCGCGCCGCCCTGGTCGAGCGAGGCGGCCAGCGCCTCGCACCGCTCGCGGTACGCCTCGCCGCCCCGGGGCGTGCCGCCGAACAGACGCAGCGTTGCCCCCGGGAGTTCGCCGCGCACCTTGGCGAAGGCACGGATGAGGGTCTCCAGGTCCTTGATGGGATCGACCCGGCCCGCCCAGCTGAGCGTCGGGGCCGACGGCTCGGGTCCGGCGGGCGGGAACGCCGCCGGGTCGACGCCGTTGTAGACGGTGCGTATCAGCCCGGGATCGGCCCCGCCCTGCTCCTCCCACAGCCGGTTGTACTGGTTGCCCGGCGTGATCAGCGCGGCCCGCCGGTACGTTTCCTCGGCGAGCAGCCGGAAGAACCCGAGCAGCACCGCCTTGACCGGCCAGCGGTAGGGAGCGGTCCGGTAGCCGAGGTAGCGCTCGCGCAGATAGACGCCGTGTTCGGTCAACAGCAGCGGCACGCCGTGGAGTTCGGCGCCCACCAGACCCGGCAGGACGGCCACTCCGCCGCTCACCGCGTGCGAGACGCCCTGGCTCGGCGGCTCGGCCGCGAGCGGGCGCAGCGCGTGTTCGAGGAGCCCGGTCGCGGTGACCGCGTCGTGCAGGGTGGGCCTGGCCTCGCGCACGGCGAGCCCGGGCCGGTTCCACACCTCGGTCAGCACCCGGATGGCCCGGTCACCGCGCAGCGCGGGGCTGAGCTGTCCGTCGCGGGCGGCCCGCGCCATCGTGTAGAGGGCCGGCCCGAATCCGTCCTCGGCGGACGGGTCGAGCAGGGCGGTGAGGAAGCGTTCGTACGCCGTCATCAGGCGCCGTTCCTGTCGGCCGCGCGGGGCCGAACCCCCGGGCGCGGGGCCCCACATGGGGACCGAGACCGCTTCGGACGCGTGCGGCGGGAGGTCCCACACGGTGGCTTCGCGTCCGGTGCCGGTCACCGCGATGATGTCGAAGTCGATGTCGGGCATTCCGGTGACGAGCTGGTCGCACCAGACGCTCACCCCGCCGTGGCTGTGCGGATAGGTGCCCTCGGTGAGCAGGGTGACCCGCGCCGCGCCGGAGCGCGGCGCGCGGTGTGGTACGTGCATGCGTGCGCTCCGCGGCTGAAGAGAGCGGTGGGTGGTGAATACGGCCCGGTGGCCCGCCGCCGCGGCGGCGGCGGACCCTCGGAGCGGAGGCGGACCGGCGTCAGCGCCGCTCGGCGCCGTAGGGAACCGGTTTGCTGACACCGGCGGGGACCGGAGTGCGCGGTGCGCTCGGCGACGTGCCGGGCCCGGCGCTCGCCGCGGCGTGCGCGTGCGGTGCCAGGGCGCGGGCGGGCGCCGGGGCGAGCGAGAGGGTGACACTGCTCTGCCCGGACTGCGGGGACACCCAGCCGGACACGCTCCCGGCGTACGCCTGGCCGAACGCGGTGGTGCCACCGCCGACGACCTGGCCGGTGCCGTTCGGCATCGTCGCGGTGACGGCGACGCCGGCCGGCGCCTGCACGGTCACGCTGTCGCCGATCCGGTACGCGGTGACCTGGCCGGCCTTGACCGCGGCGCTCCAGGCCCCCCGGTCGCGCAGCTCGGCGCCGATGTCCTTCATCCGCAGGTTGACCAGCGGGGCGCTCGGCGCGTACAGCGTCTTGTACTGGTCGAGGACCCCGTCCAGCACGGGGTAGCCGATCCGGTCCTCGGCGAGGTTGGACTGGTGGATGAAGTGCGGCCGGGGGTCGTTGCCGAGCACGTGGCCGAGGGCGACCCGGGTCTCCAGGGGCACGATGTGGCCGGTGTAGCCGGTGGCCGTGTCCAGCGGGGCCGGCAGACAGGTGGTGTTCGGCAGGTCGTCGCAGAGGCCGCTGCCGCCCTGGGCGCGGCTGGTGTAGATCCAGTTGTACTCGTCGACCTGCTCGGCGACGTGGCCCGCGTTGTAGAAGATGTTGATCGGGTAACGGGCGACGGTGAGCGAGGAGCCCACCGGGCGCTGGTCGGGGTCGCGCGACATGTCGGCGCCGAGCCAGGCGATGTGGTTGGCGGCGAGAGCGGGAGCGAGGTAGGGGTTGTCCTGCGGCTGCTGCGGCAGGAGCTTCATCCCCGAGTGCTCACCGGTGATCAATTCGTCGGACTGCACCGGCAGTTGGACGCCCCGCGCCCACTGCTCGTTGTCGGATATCTCCTTGGATATCTCCGTCTGGCTCACGTACTTGGTCGAGCCGTCCGGGTTCGTCGCGCACTTCCACGGCACCACCGAGACGTTCTGCTCGCAGCCGAGGAAGGCGTGGTCGTAGGTGTGGTTGATCCAGCGGAAGTCGCTCTTGCTCGCCACGAGTTGATCGGCCAGCTCGTCCGCGCCGTCGTGGTTCTCGCGGTACTCCACGCTGCCGCCGCCGTTGTAGGCGAGGTCGAGCGTGAAGCCGCGGGACTTCTCCCACGCCACGGCGTTCTGCACGTCCGCCGGGGTCATCCGGATGGAGTCCTCGACCCCCTGTCCGGGCGGGCAGTCCACATCGCCCGGCGTGCAGTTGAGGTTCGGGTCCCAGCGGTCGTCACCGGCGAAGACGTCGTCCACATGGACCGCGAAGTAGTTCCGCGACGCGCCGAGCCGGACGTTCTGGGTCATCCAGTCGACGATGCCGCGGGCGAGCAGCTTGAACTGCTGCTGGTACTGGTTGTAGGCGAAGGTGACGACGAGTTCACGGCGCCCGTCGTGACGGTACTCGCCGACGAGGCTGCCGTTGCCGGTCCTGCCCGGGATGGGCGCCTCGACGTAGGTGGTGAAGTCCGCGCCGGCGGCGGGCTGGGCGAGGAAGGCGTAACTCTCGCTCACCGAGGGCGAGTTGTCCTCGAACGGCACCGAGCCGTTGAGGTAGCCGAACGGGCCCGTGCCGCGGCCCGCGGCGGTGACCTGGGCCTTGAAGCCGTCCGCCGAGCCGCTGTAACCGCTGGTGGCGGCCGGCTGGAGCCCCACCTGCGGACGTGCGTAGGTGTACGCGTCGACCTGCGGGATCGCGTACGTCTTCTCGTACGCGGTGAGCGCGGCCATCTCCGTCGACCCGCTCGGGAAGGGGTTGTCGTTCGGCAGCACCACGGCCTGGAACTTGGCCCGGGGCGCGCCGTTCACGGTGTCGGCGAGGAAGGCCTGGTCGATCACCGGTCGGCCGGATTTGGTGAGGTCGACCCTGGTGTACGGGGTGCCTTCGCCGTCGAGCTCCGCGGTGATGGCGTCGGTGGCGGGGCCGCCGTCCGAGACGACCAGGACCTTGAGGTCGATGCGCGGCGCGGGCGTCGCCGAATACGCCGGCGCCGCCGGTAAGCCCATGGCGAGCAGGACCGTGCCCACGGCCAGGCCGGTGATGTGTCTGCTGCGCTGAGTGTTCCGCTTCACGCGGTGAAGTCCCCTCCCCTGGAGGTCCGTTCGGCTCCCCTGCCTGCCCGGACCCCGCCCACGGCGCAACGGCCGGGCCCCGGTGGGGTGGGCTCGCCGTTCCGCTCTGACGCGTCACATAGTGCGGGTCTTCGAGGAGTTTTCGAGTGGCTACTGTGAAACATGACGAAAAATTGCGGCCCGTGTGATGGGGCGCAGGGCGGTGCACGAAGCGGCGTCATTGATTCCGCACGGCTCGCGGGCGACGCGTGAGCCCCGGAAAACCGGAGTCGTCCGGCGGCGCAACCGCTTTCACCCCGGGGGCGCACGCGGGCGCAAACCATCAATGGTCCAGACAAGTAGGCGTTCCGGGACGTATCCGGTTTTCGGCCATGCGAGCGAAACATCCACTCGATTCCGGGCCGTGAACGACGAGATCCGGACATACGAAACCGGCCGACCCGGGGGGATGGGTCGGCCGGTGTCCGTGGGCCGCGGTGCGGGCGGCCGGTCGGGTGTCAGCGAGTGGCAGCCGGGGCGGGAGCGGCGCAATTGACCCGCATGGTGGGCGAGTTGAAGACGCCGTCCTTGTGGCTCTGGCTGTCGTTGTACTCGTAGTAGACGTACGAGTAGAACGCGATGTTGCCGTTGCAGCCGGAGTTGGCGGCCACCTGCACCGGGATGGTGACGGTGCGGCTCGTGCCCGGCGCGACCGGCACGGAGTAGTTCACCCCGAGCGTGGTGGTGCCGGTCCCGGTGCAGGTCACGCCCTCGCCGGAACACGAGGCGAGCGAGTACTTCAGATCGGGGCGCTGGGTGGTGGCCCAGGTGGGCTGCACCGACTGGTAGACGAACCACACGTCGGTGGTCTGGTTGTTCGTGAACGTCATGCTCAGGTTGACCGTGCCCCCGGGCACCGCCGTCGCCTGGTCGGCGCTGAAGCTCACGTCGGGAGTGTCGGCGCTCGCCGACTGGCTCATGCCGAACAGGGCGAGGGAGGAGGCGAGGGCCGCGGCGAGGCTGAAACGCCTCAGGTGTGTGATTCGCATGAGGACGGAGAGTAGGAGGAAGCACACACAACGTGCACTCGTTCCGCACCATGTGGAGAGCCGCTGGCTCGAACCCGGCAGATGTGAACTGGCCGTGAAATGGCGCCAGTTGGCGTCTTGACCGGACTCCGTGCGCAGCCCGCGAGGCTGCGGCCCGCGGCCCGGGGCGAACGTGTGACCGATAACCGATGCTGCCCCGCGCGACCAGCAATGGCGCATTCCGCCCCGGCCGGACCTCCCTCCGGCGGCATCGGCACCCCGCGTCCGGCACCTCGCGTCCGGTGCCCGCGCCCGGTGCGCCGTGCCCGGGCACCGCGACGGCCCCCCGCCCTGCGGGGCGGGGGGCCGTGTGCGGGGGGAGCGCCGCGGGCTGCTCACGGGATGGAGCCCCGCGGGCTGCTCCCGTCGGGTCAGTCCTGCCGCGGGGGCTCCTGCGCCTGCGGGGCGTCCGGAGCGCTCTGCGCCTTCTGCTGCGCCGCCTCGACCGACCGGCGGACCTCGTCCATGTCCAGACCGCGGGCCTGGCCGATGACGTCCTCCAGGGCCGCCTCGGGCAGGGCGCCCGGCTGCGCGAAGACCGCCACGTTGTCGCGGACGATCATGAGGGTCGGGATGGACCGGATCTCGAAGGCCTGGGCCAGCTCCTGCTGGGCCTCCGTGTCCACCTTCGCGAAGACCAGGTCGCCGTGGCGCTCGGACGCGGCCTCGAACACCGGGGCGAACTGACGGCACGGGCCGCACCAGGAGGCCCAGAAGTCGATCAGCACGAATCCGTTGTCGGACACGACCGAGTCGAAGTTCTCTTTGGTCAGCTCGACAGTGGCCATCACGTACACCTCTTCCCGGCCCCCGGGGGTGGGACCGCCTCGCACAACCGCGCACGCCGTCGCGGTATTCCGTCCTGGGCGGGTGCCCCTGTGGCCACCGAGTACACCGCAGACCAGACTGTGCCTATGACCGAAGCCGAGGAATACGACGTGGTGGTGCTGGGCGCGGGACCGGTGGGCGAGAACGTCGCCGACCGGGTACGGGCGGCCGGCCTGAGCTGTGCGGTGGTGGAGAGCGAACTGGTCGGCGGCGAGTGCTCGTACTGGGCGTGCATGCCGAGCAAGGCGCTGCTGCGCCCGGTGGTGGCCCGGGCCGAGGCCCGCAGGGTGCCGGGCCTTCGCCAGTCGGTGCAGGGCCCGCTCGACACCGAGGCCGTGCTCGCCCACCGCGACGACTACACCTCCCACTGGAAGGACGACGGGCAGGTCGAGTGGCTCGACGGCATCGGCGTCCACCTCTACCGCGGCCACGGGCGCCTGTACGGCACCCGCAAGGTCAGCGTGACCAGCCCCGAGGGCGAGCACCACGTGCTCACCGCCCGCCACGCGGTCGCCGTGTGCACCGGCAGCAGGGCCATGCTCCCGGACCTGCCCGGCCTCGCCGACGTGAACCCCTGGACCAGCCGCGAGGCCACCAGCGCCAAGGAGGTGCCGGGCCGGCTCGTGGTGGTCGGCGGGGGAGTGGTGGCCGTCGAGATGGCCACCGCCTGGCAGGCACTCGGCGCCCGGGTCACGGTCCTGGTGCGCGGCGACGGGCTGCTGCCGAAGATGGAGCCGTTCGCCGGGGAGCTGGTCGCCGACGCGCTGCGCGAGGCGGGCGCCGAGCTGCGTACCGGTACCTCGGTCACCGATGTCGTACGCGACGCGGCGAGCGGCGCCGTGACGGTGTCGGTCCGCGGGCCCGCAGGCGAGGAGCGGATCGAGGCCGACGAGATCCTCTTCGCGACCGGCCGCGCCCCCCGTACGGACGACATCGGTCTGGAGACCATCGGCCTCGACCCCGGCTCCTGGCTGACGGTCGACGACTCCTGCCGGGTCGAGGGCAGCGACTGGCTGTACGCGGTGGGCGACGTGAACCACCGGGCACTCCTCACCCATCAGGGCAAGTACCAGGCCCGGATCTCCGGAGCGGCCATCGCGGCCCGCGCGGCCGGCACCCCGGTGCTTGAGAGCGACCCCTGGGGCGCCCACGCGGCGACCGCCGACCACGCGGCCGTTCCGCAGGTCGTCTTCACCGACCCCGAGGCCGCCTCGGCCGGTCTGACCCTGGCCGAGGCGGAGGCCGCCGGCCACCGGGTGCGGGCCGTCGACTACGACATGAGCGGCGTAGCGGGCGCCGGGCTCTACGCCGACGGGTACACGGGCAAGGCCCGCATGGTCGTCGACGAGGACCGGGGCGTCGTGCTCGGCGTCACCTTCGTCGGCCCCGGTGTCGGCGAGCTGATCCACTCGGCGACGGTCGCCATCGCGGGCGAGGTCCCGCTGGAGCGCCTGTGGCACGCGGTCCCGTCGTACCCCACCATCAGCGAGGTGTGGCTGCGCCTTCTGGAGACGTACCGGGGGTAGGGGCGCGCCGCGGAGCTGAGGGGCGCTGCTGAGGGGCCGCACTGCTGGAGGGCCGGCCGGCTCGGGAACGTACTGGGTCGGGTCGCGCCGGCTGGGTCGGGATGTCCCCGACTGCGCCGGCCCGCCCCGGGCAGGTCGGGCGGTACCCGCTGCGTCGGCCCGCCCTGGCTGCGTCGGCCCGCGTCGGCTACGCCGCGAATGCGTCGACGCCGGTCAGCCCCGCCGAGAGCGTCCAGAGCCGGGCGGCCTGTTCGGGGTCGGTGGCGTGCGGGTGGACGCCGGGGGTCAGCACCGCGGCGTCGAGCCCGCCGTCCGCGGGCCCGTCCCCGGACCCGTCCGCGCCGTCGGCGGGTCCGTCCGCGTGCGGCCCCGCCGGTTCCGCGATGTCGCAGTCCTCGCAGTAGACACCGCCGAGGCCCGCCAGCCGTGGGGAGGTCGCCGCCCACACCTGGGTGGCGGCGCCCTGCTCGGGGGTCTTGAAGGCGGGCGACCAATTGCCCTCGGCGTCGACCCAGCCCTGCGCGATCCGCTCCTCGGCGGAGACGTGGCGCACCAGGGCGGTGTTGATCTCGCCGGGGTGCAGCGAGAACGCGCGGACACCGGCGCCCCGGCCCAGCCGGTCCAGGTGCACGGCGAACAGGACGTTGGCGGTCTTGGCCTGTCCGTAGGCGAGCCACTTGTCGTAACCGAGGCGGAAGTGCGGGTCGTCCCAGCGGATGGCGCTGAGCTGATGGCCCCGCGAGGAGACCGCCACCACCCGCGCCCCGCCGTCGGCGAGGGCCGGCCACAGCCGGTTGACCAGGGCGAAGTGGCCCAGGTGGTTGGTGGCGAACTGGGCCTCCCAGCCGGGCCCCACCCGGGTCTCCGGGCAGGCCATGACTCCCGCGCTGTTGATCAAAGCATCGATGCTGCGGCCGGAGGCGAGGAATCGGTCGGCGAAGGCGCGCACGCTGTCGAGGTCGGCGAGGTCGAGCGCCGCGACCTCGACACCGGGAATGTCCGCCACGGCGGCCCGCGCGATGTCGGTGCGGCGAGCGGGGACGACGACCGTGGCGCCCGCTGCGGCCAGCGCGCGGGTCGTTTCGAGCCCGATGCCCGAGTAGCCGCCGGTGACGACCGCGAGCCGGTTGCGGAGGTCGGTCCCGGCGAGTACGTCGGCTGCGGTGCTCCGGGCGCCGAATCCCGATGCGATGCCGCGCTGAGGGGTGTGCTGTTCGGACGTGGTCATGGCGTCGACGCTACGAGTTGGAGTGCGCTCTCAGTCAACTCCGTTGTGCCGCACGCCTGTTGAGACTGTCTCGCAGGGGTGGGGTGAGGTCAGCGCCCGTCCAGGTCGCCCTCCGGTTCCGGAGTTCGCTCGATCGCGGCGGCCTTCGGCTGCACCGCGTCGGGATCGTCCGCGACCGGCCGCCACACGCGCGGCCAACGGCGCTGCACCCGGGCCGCGATCAGGCCCGCGACGATGCCCGTGATGATGGGCTCCCCGTGTCCGTCGCCGAGCAGCAGCAGGAGCGCACCGTCCACGACGATCGCGGCGGTGAGCAGGTAAGGACGCCGGCCCGGCCGGGTGACCAGGGCGAGCCCCGCGATGCTGGTCGCGATCCGGAAGGTCAGCCCCGAGTTGCCGCCGCCGGAGGGGCCGTGCACCAGGAACGTGTCGACGCTGAACACCAGCAGGAGGGCCGGCGCGAGCGCGAGCAGCATCCGGCTGCCCCACACGCGCTCGGCGGCGAAGCCGATGAGGGCCAGCACGAACAGGTTGAAGGCCGTACCCCCGACACCGCCGTCCTGCACCATGAACGAGGTGTACGCCCGCCACCACTGGCCCTGATCGATGATCTTGTCCGAGTCGCGGTGCAGGGCGTCGTAGATGCCCGGGAACGCGAACTGGAGCAGCGAGGGAACGGCCACGAGCAGCCAGAGGCCGATCGCCACCTTCGGTGGCCTGTGCCGGTCGAACGCGAGCTGGGGCAGTCCGTCCATGACCTTCATGACCAGGACGATCATGACGACGAACAGGGCGGGCGAAAGAACATGGTCGGTCATGCCCCCTATCTACCCCGTGTTCTCCCGGCCCTGCCGACACCACGCGGTATCGGCCACGCGCGGGCCCGCCGCGCCGCACGGAGCACGCCCTCAACGGGCCGCCGGCGCCCGCGAATTCGGCTTGATCCCGCCACGGCCGCGGCTGCGTCGAGGGGTGGGTGAGGGGCGAGGGGGAGCGTCGTCGGGGCGGCCGTGCAGAGGGGGCGGGGCGGTGTGCCGGTTCGTCGCCGGCAGGCCGGCCGGTGGGCGCCCGAGGGGAGGGCCGGTCCGTCGCCGGCAGGCCGGCTGGTGCCCGCCCGAGGGGGAGGGGCAGCATCGTCACACCCACCATGGGTAATACTCTCCCCATGACCTCACGTGTTACGGGCACGACGAAGCGGAGCGGGGTGGCGGTCCGCCGCGCGACCGCGCGCGACGCCAAGCGGCTGACCGCCCTGGTGCGCTCCTCCCGTGCGTACGAGGGCCCGTACGCGCCCATGATCGCCGGGTACCGGGTGGGCCCCGACTACATCGAGGCCCACCCGGTCCACGCCGCCGTGGCCGAGGACGGCCGGGTGCTCGGCTTCTACGCGCTGCTCCTGGACCCGCCCGAACTGGACCTCCTCTTCGTCGCGGACGACGCCCAGGGTCTCGGCGTCGGGCGCCTCCTCATGACCCATCTGCGGGACACCGCCCGCGCAGCCGGCCTCGACCGGGTGCGCATCGTCTCCCACCCGCCCGCCGAGAGCTTCTACCTGGCGGTGGGGGCCCGGCGGACCGGCACCGTACGGGCCAATCCCCCGGCCGTGATGTGGGACCGGCCCGAGCTCGAACTGGCCATCTAGGAAAGCCTGTTGAGGGGCCCGGGCCATCGGTGCCGGGTCGTGCCCCCGGGCGCCGGTGCCCGGTCCGCGCCGCGCCCGGCCGGTCCGGGTGAGCGGGGTGAAGGCCCATCACTTCGCCCGGGACGGCGCGGGGTTGGTGCCCCGAATGGCGTCATCCGGTCGCCCGCCTCCGGTCGATATGCGGAGAAAGCCGGATTACGTTACTTGTCGGCAGGCCGACCGTGGCTGTCCACCGCCGAGGGTGCGCCTCCGTGCGATGCGGCCGCGCGGCTACGACGAGGCCGGGAGAAGGCGACATGGCGGACAGGTCGGGACAGCCGGTGGACGGTGGCGACCGGGGCGGCCCGGGTGGCCCGGGCGCGGGGGCCCCGGCGGGCGCCACGGCGGTGGTCGGCCGGCGCCGTCTGGTGCCGTGGCGGCCCCGGAGTGCCCTGACGCACGAGCAACGCGTGCGGCGCACCCTGGCCACGCGGGCCGCACTCGCGGCCTGCGTCCTGTGCGTGGGCACGATCGGCTACTCGGTGGGCGAGGCCCTGACCTACCCCGGGGACGACAGCACCGAGGCCCGGCTGGCGGGCTGGGCGCGGGAGCATGAGCTGGGCGCGGTGGTCGACGAGCTGGAGAACCTCCAGTACGAACTCGACCCCCCGCAGGTGGGCGGGGCCCTGCCGAACGAGGCGCTGGCCCGCATGCGGGCGACGGCCCCCGCCGTGCCGATCCACCACCAGGGCGTACCGCTGCGCGCCCCGATGCGGCCCCTGGTCACGCCCGCGCTTCCGGGCGAGGGGGTGTGGCGGGTGCTGAGCGGCGCCCATGGCGAGCCCGTGGTGCAGGGCACCTATGTACGGCCCGACGCCGACCACACCTCCTACCAGGCGGCCGTCGCCTGGATCAGCGGCACGAAGGCGCGCTTCGAACTGCACCCCGGGGTGCGCGAGCCCGGCGGCACCTTCTCCGTGCCGCCCACCCTTCCCGAGGGCACGCGCACCGGACTGCTCGCCACCTGGAACGGCGGCTTCAAGGTCACCGACGGCGGTTCGCGCGGCGGCTTCTACCTGAAGGGCGAGACGGCGGGGGAGCTGCGTGACGGCGCCGCGTCGGAGGTCTTCCGCAAGGACGGGTCGATCGCGATCGGCCAGTGGGGCCGCGACGTGCGCATGACCCCGGACGTGGTGGGTGTGCGCCAGTGCCTGGAGCTGATGGTCGACAACGGCAGGGTCGTCCCGGACATCGACGTCGACTCCAAGTGGGGCGCCACCGACCAGAGCCGCATGTTCGTGGAGCGCTCGGGGGTCGGGGTGACCGCCCAGGGCGACGTCATCATGGTCGTCGGCCAGGCCCTCACCGCCCGTACGCTCGCCGAACTCATGCAGCAGGCGGGCGCCGTGCGCGCGATGCCCCTCGACATGAACCGGGCCTGGCCCTCCTTCATGAGCTACGACCCCGCAGACGACCCGGCCAACCCGAAGCCCACCAACATCCTCGACTTCGAGAACCCGCCGGAGCGCTACTACAACCAGGCGACCCGGGACTTCGTCGCGGTGTACGCGAAGTGACACCGCCGCGGCCGGCCGGCCCCGGGCCGGGCGCCGGCCGCGGCTCGGGCGCTGCTCCCGGGCCGGGCGCTGCTCCAGGTGGGGGCGCCGCTCCCGGTCCGGGCCGGTGTCAGGTGGCCGGTACGCCGACCTGGGACCAGGCCTTGAGCACCGCCTGGATCTCGTCCCCCTCGCCGTACAGGTCGCGGGCGGTCGCCGCGGTGAGCCGCGCGAAGTCGGCGAACTGGGCGTCCGACGCCAGGTGCCCGCCGGTGAGCGTGGCGTACCAGATCCGCCCTGCCCGCTCCCAGGCGTTGCCGCCGAGGGCGGTGGCCAGCAGGTAGAAGGCGTGGTTGGGGATGCCCGAGTTGATGTGCACCCCGCCGTTGTCGCGGCTCGTGTTCACGTACTCGTCCATGATCCCCGGCTGCGGATCCTTGCCGAGCTGCGGGTCGTCGTACGCCGTGCCGGGGGCCTTCATCGAGCGCAGCGCGTCGCCGTGGACGCCCGGGCCGAGCAGCCCGGCGCCGACGAGCCAGTCGGCCTGGTCGGTGCTCTGACCCAGTGCGTACTGCTTGATGAGCGAGCCGAACACGTCCGAGACGGACTCGTTGAGCGCGCCCGACTGACCGAAGTAGTCCAGGTTCGCCGTGTACTGCGTCACGCCGTGGGTCAGCTCGTGGCCGATGACGTCGACCGGCAGCGTGAAGTCGAGGAACAGCTCGCCGTCGCCGTCGCCGAACACCATCTGCTCGCCGTTCCAGAACGCGTTGTCGTACTGCTCGCCGTAGTGCACGCTCGCGGTCAGCGGCAGCCCGGCGTCGTCGATGGAGTGGCGCCCGTAGACCTTCAGATACAACTCGAACGTGGCACCGAGGCCGGTGTGCGCGCGGTTGACACTGGCGTCCGCCGAGGGCTGGTCGCTCTCGGCGTGCACCTTGCTGCCGGGCAGCGCTTCCAGGTGCCCGGCGTCGTAGATGGTGCGGTCCGGCCTGTCGGACGGGCTGCCGGTGGGGGCGGTGGCGCCGCGGACGGTGGTGATCCGGCGCCGGGTGCGCAGCAGGGCGTCGTGCTCCAGGGTGCGGCGCGCGGGCCCGTACACGGAGGCGTCCTCGTGCTGGGCGAGCCGGTCGAGGATGTGGGGAGGTACGACCGTGCAGAAAACGGCGGGATTGTTCATGTCGAGCAATGTGGCACAGCGTGACCCAACTGTCACTGGGCGCAGTCGAGTTGGCCGGAATGTGACGTCCGGCGGGCGCCCCTGGTGGGGCAGGGGCGACCCGTGCTATCGGTCCTGCTCCGCGTCCGGGAACTCGCCCGCGAGGGCCGCGGCGACCCGCAGGTGCGGGGCGGCTTCGGCGGGGCGGCCCTGGCGCTCCAGGGTGCGGCCGAGCATCAGTGCGGCGTACTGCTCGACCGGGTCGCGCTCGAGCACGGCCCGCAGCTGGGCCTCGGCCTTCCTGAGCTGGGCCGAGTGGTAGTAGGCGCGGGCCAGGAGCAGCCGGGCGGCCACCTGCTCGGGCACCTCGGCGACGAGCCCCGCCAGGATGTCGGCTGCGGTGACGTACTCCTTCGCCTCGAAGAACATCCGGGCGCGGTCCCAGCGCTCGGCGGGGGTGCCGAACTCGTAGTAGGCGTCGGCCACTTGGGTCGCTCGGGTCGGCTGCGTCGCTTCGGTGCGTGCGGTGGTCATGGGCCGTCCTGTTCCGGGCTCGGGGGTGCAAAGCCGTGCGTCCCGTGCAACATGCCGATGTTGTTGAACATTCCACTGAACCGGGAGGCGCTGGGGGTGGGGACCGCGGCGGAGCCGGTGGGCGAAAGGGGACGCGGTGGGCCCGGGAGGCAATAGGTTGACCGCATGAGCAACCTCGATCGCCAGCCCGCGCTGTCCGTCTGCGGAGGGCGCGGCTTCGTCGTCGCCGAGCCGGTGCGCGAACTTCTGTCGCCCCGCACCGTGCGGCTCGGCGAGTCCACCGAAGTGCGCCGACTGCTGCCGAACCTCGGCCGCCGCATGGTCGGCGCCTGGGCCTTCGTCGACCACTACGGCCCCGACGACATCGCGGACGAGCCCGGCATGCAGGTGGCGCCCCACCCGCACATGGGCCTGCAGACCGTGAGCTGGCTGCACCAGGGCGAGGTGCTGCACCGCGACAGCCTGGGCAGCCTGCAGACCGTACGGCCGCGTGAGCTGGGCCTGATGACCTCGGGCCGGGCCATCAGCCACTCGGAGGAGACCCCGAGGGCGCACAGCAGGTTCCTGCACGGGGCGCAGCTCTGGGTCGCCCTGCCCGACGCCCACCGCACCGTGGAGCCGCACTTCCAGCACCACGCCGACCTGCCGCACGCGACCGCGCCCGGCCTCGACGCGACGATCATCCTGGGCGAGCTGGACGGCGCCGTGTCGCCCGGCAGCACCTACACGCCGATCGTCGGCGCGGACCTGACCCTCACGGAAGGCGCCGAGGCCCGCCTCCCCCTGAACCCGGACTTCGAGTACGCCGTCCTGTCCATGTCGGGCGAGGCGTACGTGGACGAGGTACCGGTCCTGCCGGGCTCGATGCTCTACCTGGGGTGCGGCCGCGCCGAACTCCCGCTGCGGGCAACGTCGGACGCGTCCGTGATGCTGCTCGGCGGCGAGCCGTTCGAGGAGGAGATCCTGATGTGGTGGAACTTCGTGGCCCGCACCAACGAGGAGATCCAGCAGGCCCGTTCGGACTGGATGACGGGATCACGCTTCGGCGAGGTGAAGGGCTACGACGGCCCTCCGATCCCGGCCCCCGAACTGCCGGGGGTGCCGCTGAAGGCGCGGGGTCGGGTGCGCTGAGCTGCGCGGATGTCGGGGCAGCCGCCCGCCTGATCGAGGCGGGCGACAAGGCTGGAGCTGCCCTCTCCTCTCAGTCCGGAGCTCGCTCCTTCGGTGTCGGGATGAAGGCGTGTGCTGCGGATAGTACGAGCTTGTGTGGGCGGGTTTAACGATCCCGATGCTGACCTTTCTGACGGTGCGTCATGTAGGCGGGAAAGGGCAGCGACGCGGCCTCTCGTAGTGGCTGCGGTCCGCTTGGGAGATGGGAGCCCATGCTCGGCAAGGACGACGGCTCCACCCCATGGCTCTCTCCGAGTATGCGAAAGCCGTCTCCGTACCCGGATTCAATCAGGGGCGAGGCGGCTTTCGCGTGCCTGGCGGCCTGTCAGATCTTGGCCTCGGCGTGCGTCAAGCGTGCGTCACGTGCGTCGCTCATGAGTCAAGATATCGCCCGTAACGCACACAACGCCCATAATGCACACTTGGAGAAACAGCAGGTCAGATGCCCTTATCAGTAGCCTCAAGGATCGGCACGCACTCCACAATCATCGCGCTCAAGGACCTCGGACGCGTGTGGCGGGCCCTTACCCCGCCGACTGGCGGGGGCAAGTGTGGCTGCCGTGGGGGTTCACCTCAGGTTTGTGACGCCCGAAGCTAGTAGGACTGCTGGGTCCGGACACCTTCCCTCCAGCGCATAGTTGATTTCGCGATAGGAAGATTGTGCACAAGTCATCACTTCGGGCCATGACTGTCTCAAGCCTTGTATCGGCCACTCTCCTCGGTGCTCTTGCCTCCACCGCGGCAGCGGATTCACGTCCGACGGGGGTCGAACGTACCGGGCGGGCAGTCGAAAAGGCCACCGGCACTACCGGGCTTCTGACGGCCCCCACCCAGGGAAACGCCTTCCCAGCGAATTCTTCTGGCAGGATCCTCCTGGCCACGGGTATCGGCGAGCAGATTTCCATGGGCATGCCCGAGACCAAGGACACTCTGGGTATCCGGACCGGCGCCGGAACCACCGTGTACCCCAATGCGACGTCCGGCGCAGATTTCGCCGTTCAGCCCACCACCGACGGCGCGCGGACCTTGATTGTCATCAAAAACTCCAGCGCTCCCAAGGAGTACACATTCGACCTCGGCCTTCCCCAAGGCGCCCAGGTGAAGCCGCTGCCGAGCGGCGGTCTCCTCGTGGTCAAGGACCGCATGCCGCTAGGTATTCTTGAGTCTCCGTGGGCTAAGGACGCCAATGGCAATCCTGTCGCCACCGCCTACCGGATGGAAGGCAACCAGGTTGTGCAGACGGTGGCCTTCAACGAAAGCACGGCCTTCCCTGTGGTCGCCGACCCGAATTGGAAGGCTATCGCCGCAGCCTTCAAGAAGGTAGGCGGCTTCGCGAAGGCCGCTGCGGGCAGCTACAGCGACTTCAAGAAGTGGTTCGACGGTCTGAATCCGTGGGTGCGCTACCCCCTCAAGGCCGTGATGCCGGGCATGTCGCTGTATGACCTTTGGTGGCACCTCAACCACTGACATGGCCTACAACTTGGTAGGGCCGTTGACCGAGATGAAGGGTGAGGCAGGGCGATACACATGGATGACGGCACGCCTGCGAACAGTGCCACGGAGGCAACTTGGGCCATTCCTACGGTCCTGTTGTTGCCATCCGGGCTCATCACGCTCTTCACCGGCTTGTCTACGGCCTGGTATGTAGCTGCCTGGATATGTGTATGTTGCGCAGTCCTGCTACTGATTGCTGGGTGGGTGCAGGTCACGCGTCACGGTATCCACCAAGCGACGGGCTGGCCTACCTGCGTCGGAACCCATTTTGTCCTCGGCTGGGAGCTCGTCCATCTCCTGAGCTGAAAGCTTCCGTCCCGGCGAGGTTGTCTGGTTCGAGTTTTGGTCGATGACTTTCGTCCGGTAGCCGGTGTCGGCCCACGCCTTGGCCACGCGAGTGGCTGGGGCCGAGATCTGGGTGAGCAGGCGGATGCCTCCGGTGTTGTCGGAGACACTCGTCACGGTCACCCAGACGGCCAGCAGCAGGCCGAGGCCCAGGGTGTTCTTGGGCTTGCCCACGCCTACCGGCGACGCCCGAGCAGGCCGCAGTGCGGCTCTTCTTTGGTGCAGAGAGTGCGCTGGGCGAAAGATACGGAGCGCCCCCACCCCTGAAAGCCTCCCGCCCCATCCCCTCTCGCATACAGTTCGCGCGGATCCGTGGGGATGGGGCAGGAATAAGGTCGGCTTAGGTGCCGGGTCTCTTAGGCCCGCGTCCGCACACCGCGGTGGGACGAAGCCCCAACCCGCGGGCCTGTCTGCTGCAGCCGTGTGAATCGATAGATGCAAGGTCAGGTACGCCTCTGCCTCCATGCGGTGAGCCAACATTCAGTGTCCTCCAAGGACGAACTCGCGCTTCTGGAGCGCCTCCACACCCACGGCGTAGATGCCTGTGGGCGGCGGTCGGAGCGTGGATGCGCTGCTCGGAAGCAATTCCGACCTTGATCTATGGGCGCCGGCCGCACATCTTGGCCCGCCGGTTCGCAACCGCAGCGGCGTGTTCAGCTGCAAGCTCCCACGGTGTCGGCATCAAGGGCCCGGCACTGGCGACGGCTTCGCCCTTGGGAAGCCCCGGGGCCGAGGCACGTGGTCTTCCGGCGGCGTTGCCGTGTGGGCCCAGACCTCATACGACATACTCCGTGCAGGTCCAGCCGCCGACGGGAGCGTGCCACTTCCGGTACACGGCGGACAGGCGGCCCCTGCAAGACAAAGCATGCTCACCTTGTGCCGCGTCAAGGGTGGCCTGCAGCGGGCTTTTGACGCGCTGGCACGCGTCCTACCCTCTGGTCATGCCTTGGACAACATTGGCCAGTGCGGTAGTCGGTGCCTTGATCGCGACCGCTTCTGCGGCGCTACTTGACCGCAGTCGCTGGCGTCGCGAGCAGGAGGACCGCATTACCGCCGCGCGGCGTGTCCTTTACGGGGAGTACCTCGCGTGCCTCTCTCAGGCCCGCAACGACTTCCGTAGCCTGGCACGCAACCAGACCGCGGGCTTAGCGGAGCGAGAGCGCTCCGCTCGCGACAGTTTCGCTCCGTGCTACGGCGTGCGCTATCAGATGTCGATCACCGCTGCGTCGAGCGTAGTCCTCGCTTCGGAAAGCGCCTTCCGCCGACTACGTGACGTGCGGGATCTTGCGGCGGCCGGCACTCGTGCGGGGGACGTGGATTACTCGGGTGGCCGCGCCGAGTATGAAGCTGCACTCACTCGACTTCGGGACGCGATGCGCCGCGATCTCGGAGCCGACCGGGAACCTGTGACGGCCGGATGAGGTGCTCAATTTGCCCAACTCGGGCGCAGACAGCACGCAATCGCTTTCCTGCCGGAGCTGTCGGGGTGCGGTGCCGACGATGGACGCCCATTGTCAAGTGCATCAGCAGCGCGCCGAACGTCTGTAAGGGATCGGGGTTCGTGGAGAGTCCCGCACCGCAGCCGTGCCACCGCCCAGATCCGCCGCCTCGATGCACCAGTCGCCGTCCTCATGGCTTCGAGCAGATGCAGTGCTCGCAGTAGTGGCTGCTGTAAGGGAAGATCCCTGGGTGGACTGGCGTTGTCTTCTGGCATCGCGAAGGGGGAGTGGGTGGTTCGAAGCTGTTCAGCATGGCAAATGGCGTGGTCGCGGTCATGCCGCGCCTGGCCGCCGGCGAAGTAGGTGTGCAGGACCTCGTCGAGGCGCACATGGAGACGCCGGTCGGTGCTGAAGAAGTGCGCGGAAGGCTCGGTAGCCCCGGGGCTTCCGTTGCTGGTCGCAAGTCAGGGGGCTTAGCGACGTCTGCGGCGTAGGCGACGGTGCCCATACCCGTCGGGCGGTCCCCAACAGTGAGTACAGCCGCGAGTTGTCGGCGCAGGTCCACCGGGAGGCCGCTTACTTCCTCGTCCACACCCCCCGAGGTCGCCACCCTCTCCAAGGTCATTTCGTGGGCTTCCGGTCGCTGGCAGATCAAGGAAGCCAACGAGAGTGACAAGCAGCTCGTCGGCCTCGCGCTGTAGTAGGTCCTCAAGCGGACACCCCGGCTCTGCCCTACCGCCGCCGGGCGTCGGGCCTGAGGGGTGTCCGTCCGAACCAGCGCCGGACCTCCTCACCAACCGGCGCTCCGCACCCTTGTGTTGTGGGTGCCGTGGACTGCCTAGTTGGGGGCGGGCCCATTTCATAGAGTCGGATACGCATTCCCGTCGGCGTACATCTGAGGGAAGGAAAGGCTGTGACACACATCGGGAGGAGAATCCGTCCGATATCCATGGTGGTGAGCTTATTACTGGCCGTGGTGCCGTTCGCCGTCGCCGTCCCGGCACCCGCTGCCGAGGCTGCCAGGGGGCCGTCAGACATCGCGCCCTTGCTTGCGAAAGTGCCTGGCCTGACGGTGAGGCAGCAACGGCCCCTGGACGGCGGCCGTCGGCAGTACCTGATGGACTTCCGGCAGTGGATCGACCACCGGGACCACAGGAAGGGAACGTTCCAGCAACGGCTGAACCTCATCCACCGTTCGCTCTCCGCGCCGACCGTCCTCTACTCCACAGGGTACGAACTCGATGAGGGGCAGGCGTTGAGCGAGCCAGCCCAGCTGCTGGACGGTAACGAACTCAAAATCGAGCACCGGTTCTTCGGGCCCTCTACCCCGGGCTCACGCGACTGGAGCACGCTCACCATCAAGCAGTCGGCGGACGACTACCACGTAGTGGTGTCGGCTCTGAAACGGGTGTACCAGGGCAGTTGGATCAGCACCGGGATGAGCAAGGGTGGCATGGCGTCCGTCTATTACCGCCGTTTCCACCCGAGGGACGTAGCCGGTACCGTCGCGTACGTCGCCCCCAATGATGTTGATGATGCCGACGACGGCGCCTTTGACCGCTTCCTGGCCACGGTCGGGAATCCGACCTGCCGGGCCGGTGTGGAGCGCGTAAGTCGCCAGTTGCTCCAGCACCGCGCCGAACTGGGGGCGCGGCTCGATGCCTGGGTGCACTCCCAGGGGCTCACCTTCTCCCAGACGTTCCGGACGACCGACCGGGCGGTGGAATACCTGGCCATGGAGTCGGTCTTCTCGTTCTGGATGCTCTGGGGGGACCGGCAGTGCGGTTTGGTGCCGGCGCCGAGCGCCTCGGTCGACACTCTGTGGGGCTGGCTGAACTTCAGCCTCGACGGCCTCGACGGATACACCGACCAGCGGATCTCCGCGCACGTCGGCTACTACTACCAGGCAGCCACCCAGCTCGGCAGCCCGTCACCGGCGTTCTCTTGGCTGGCGGACCTGCGCCGCTACCCCGACGTGTACCGGATCCGGAACTTCCTGCCTCCGGGGCTACGAGACCGACCCTTTGACAGTGGCGCGATGCGCGATATCCAGAACTGGATCGACCGCCACGGCGAACGGCTGATGTTCGTCTACGGGCAAGAGGACCCCTGGGGCGCCGAGCGGTTCACGGCGGGTACCTGCACCCGGGACTCGGCGGAGTTCATTGTCCCAGGTGCGACGCACGGTACGGCCTCCCTTGCCGCGCTGCCCGCGCCCGCCTCGTCCAGGGCCAAGGCGATGCTGGACCGCTGGGCCGGTCGTATGGCCTCGCAGTAACATGGCGCGGCATCTCCTGCCTATTGTCGAAAGCGGCATATGGCGAGTTTCTCAATTCCCTTTCCAGGCGCGTTCTTCCGTTGATCCGGATACGCGCGTCGGCTTAGATTCCGGGTGTCCGGCAGCAGCATCGAACGTCCCTTTTTCTCGGAAAGGAAGCGCACCATGTCTGCAACTGCACAGGCCGTCGCCGACCCCTTCGTGCTCGACGTCAAGGTGACCTCGCAGGGCGAGAGCGCGGCGGAACCGTTTCCGACGGCCACCTGCCTCGGCTGCACCACCAAGTGCCCCTCGGTCAAGGCCCACTGCACCCTGCTCAGCTGTGTGACGCAGTGCCCGATCGGCTGCTGAGGCACCCGTGAGGCGTGCCGGCCGCCCCTTGGGGGTGGCCGGCACACCTGTGCTGACCTCCGGGACCAGGAACACGCATCAGAGAACGGGTGGCCATGTTGTCGAACCATCTCAATTTCCCCAGTCGCCCAGACCCGTACGCCGCCGCCCACGTCCAGGCCATCCTGATCGGGGAGCGTCTCTCCCTGGAGAAGCTGGTGGCGAACGCCGTGGAGCGAACCGCCGCACGCGCGAGGAACCCCTTCGAGTGGGGCGGGGCATCGCTCGGCAAGGGACACACAGGGGTTGCTCTGCTCCAACTCGCGCTGGCGAGGCATGCGGCAGCCGCGGAGCGCGTGGCCGACGCGACCACCGCGACAGGCGGCGTATCGTCCGAGGAGTGGCTCACCCGGGCGCAGGCCCAGCTGCACAGCGCGGTCGGCAGCACCCACACCCATCCACTCACCAGCACCTCAGTCCTGCTGGGCAGTTCGGGACTGGCCATGGCCGTCGAGGATTTCCAACAGACTGACGACCGCTACGCGAAGAGCGCCAGCCGACTCTGGCAGCAAGTGGCCGAACAGGTACGTGACCACCCATGGCCGGTCCGCGAGAGCGGCTACGCAGCGACCGACTACGACGTGGTCTACGGGGCGGCCGGCGTGCTGGTGGCGCTGCTCTCCTCCCCGGAGGCCCTCTCCGGACAACGGGACGCCGTCGACATCCTGGTGAGTTATCTCCTGAAGGTGGCCGGCCCCTCGGACGGAGAAGATCTGGCCTGCCGGATCCCGCCGGAGCTGTTCCCGCTCCCGGAGTACCGGGAACAGTATCCCTTCGGCTACTACAACACCGGGCTGTCGCACGGCATCCCCGGCATACTGTCGGCCCTCTCCGCCGCCTACCGCTCCGGATACGACGGCCCCGGTGTCCGCTCCACCCTGCGTCGACTCGCGGACCGGCTGCTGGAATGGTCGACGCCGGACCAGCTCGGCCCCGACTGGCCCGCCGGAGTGCCGCTTAATGAGGCCGGTACGCCAAACCCGGTCGAGTCAGTGCCGACCCGTACCGCCTGGTGCTACGGCACTCCCGGCGTAGTGGTCGCGTTGCTACAAGCGGGTGCGGCGCTCGCTGATGCCGATCTGCGGTCCACCGCAATCACCGCCCACCGCGCGGCCATGGCCCGTGTCCAAGCAGTGCCCGATTCGGTGTCCTCGCCGACGATCTGCCACGGCGTGGCGGGCCTGCTCTGCGTGGCCGCTTTCGTCGGGGAACAGACCGGCGACGCGGCAGCCCGGGACGACGTCCGGTGGCTGACCGAGCGACTGCTGACGCACTGCGATTCGGCGAAGCCACTGATCGTGCGGGACGAGGAGTCCACGGGGAACTTCGTGGACGATCCGAGCTTCTTGACCGGCGCAGCCGGCGTGGCTCTGAGTCTGCTGTCAGCGAGCGGCGGACGGCAATCCTGGTGGAACGGCCTGATGCTCCATGGCTGAGCAGCTGAGCAGCGGGAAAGGACAACGACGGTGAAGCACAGCCTGTACGAGCCGGCGGGATTCGCCCTGCTGAGGACACCGATGCAGAGCGTGGAGACCTTCGCGGAGCTGAACGGCGGCCGGGACCGGATCCTCGAGATCGCGAGGCGCCCCGAGGTGAGGGAGGCCCTGCAGATCGCCAGCCCCGACCTGGTGCGGGCACTGGACCGATACACAGCCGACCCGCCCGAACACGGGCGGCGAACCGAGCGGCTGCTGTCCAGCCTGGCCCGCTACATCGGCCGGATGAGCACCCGTCCGACACCCTTCGGCACGTTTGCGGGAGTGGCCCTGGTGCCACTGGCTGACTCCACCACCGCGGTCCTCGCCCCGGCCGAGGCGGCCACCCAGACTCGCTCGGACATGCGATGGCTACTGGATCACCTCAGCGTCCTGGAGTCCGACCCGGAGCTGCTGGCCCAGTCGCGGCTGTTCTGGAACCCGCTGATCGCCGATCTGGACGACCGCTACGTGCTCCCCTACGCGGACGTCTACGGCAAGAGCGACAGCCGTGCGATCACCATCGCCTCCACTCCGATGCTGCGCCGGATCGCGCAGCTGTGCGCGAGGCCCCTCCCGTTCCGTGAACTCGTCGAAACGCTGATCGCCGAGGCGGGCCCGCAGTACCGGGAGGCTGCACGCGGGTTCCTACTGATGCTGCACGAGTCCCGCTACCTGCTGACCGATCTGCGGCCGCCACACACCGAGTTCCGGCCCGAGGAACATCTGCACCGGCTGCTGGCCGAGCGCGCCGCGCCCAGAAACGTCGATGCGTGGTCGGAACTGCGGGACCTCCTCGATCGCAGCGATCGGGCCACGCCCGGTGCCCGGTCCGCTCTGCTGCAGCAGGCGGCTGGCCGACAGCGCGAGATTCACGAGGGTGAGGCGGCTGTTCCGTTCCACGTGGACACCCGACTCGGCGTGCACGAGCCGGCCGTGCACCGGGCGATCGGTGCGGCTGCCGCCGAGGCGGTCGAGTCGCTGATGCGGCTGGGCTGTCACCCCGTCCGCCAGCCACACCTTGGCGAGTACCACGAGCGATTCGTCGAGCGGTACGGCACCGACACCGAGGTGCCGTTGCTGGAACTGCTCGACGCCCGTACCGGGCTGGGCGCCCCGGCGACCTACACCCGACCGGCCCCGGAGCGCAGCCCGCGAATCCCGTCGTATCCGGGTCGGCCCGAGACTCAGCAGCGCCACCTCTCCCGGCTCCTCGCCGACTGTCTGCGCGCGGGCAGCCGCTCCCTCACCCTGTCGGACGAGGATCTGACACGGCTGACGGTCTGGGAGCCGAGCGCCTCGGGCGAACCCCCGTTGTCCGCCGTCGACCTGTTCTGCCAAGTGCAGGCAGCCTCCCCAGCAGCGCTGGACGCCGGGGACTGGAAGCTGGTGGTGGCAGCCGACGGCGTCGCCTTCGGTGGCCGGTCACTGGGCCGTTTCGGCGGCGTGCTTGGCACAGAGGCGGTCGGGGGGCTTCGCCGGTACCTGGCCGACGCACAGGACCGGGACGGCGACGCGATACACGCCGAGGTGAATTACCATCCGGCCTTCGCCGTCGGAGCAAATGTGGCGGCCCACCCGGTCACGCGGGAGTACGAGATCCTCGTCAACGCCCAGCCGACGATGGGGCACGAGCGGCAGATCCCTCTCTCGGACATCGTCGTGGGCGCCACCCCGAAGCGGTTCTACCTGCGTTCGCTGCGCCTCGGCCGGGAGGTGGTCGCGCACCAGACGCACATGCTGGTCGGGACCAGCGCGCCGAACGCGGCCCGGTTCGTTCTTGAGGCATCCTGGGACAACTTCGCACTACCGTCCGGCTTCCAGTGGTATGACCTGGACACCCTGCCGTTCCTGCCGCAGGTGTGCCGGGGCAGGGTGGTGCTCCGCCCGGCGCAATGGAACCTTCGACCCGGTGAGCTGGTGGCCGGCCCGGACGATCACGACAGTGAGCGCTTCGACGCGACGTTGGCGGGCCTGCGCGAGCGCTGGAGCATCGACCGGTACGTGTATGTCGTCCAGCTGGACAACCGGCTGCTGGTGGATCTGGACAGCCCGTCAGGTCGGCGGCAACTGCACCGGGAGGCGCTGTCGGCCCTGCGTGACGGCTCGCCCGCCTTCCTGGAGCTGCACGAGATGCTGCCGACGATGGACGGTCTGTGGCTGCGGGACACGGACGGCAGACCCTACGTCAGCGAGTTGGTGGTGCCGGTCGTACTGAGCAAGGAGGCCGGCATTCCACCAGGGACACCGCGCACCCCCGAGGTCGCACACCGGCGACTGGTGCAGTCGGGGGAGCGGGTCAGCCTGCGCAGCCCGCTGCGGCGGTTCCCGCCCGGTGGAGAGTGGACGTATTTGAAGGTCTACTGCGACGGCGCGTCCCAGGACGACATGATCACAGGTCCTCTGGCCGAACTGGTCGACGGACTGCGGGAGCGGGCACTGATCGACCGCTGGTTCTACGTCCGATATGTCGACCCAGAGGCCCATCTGCGGGTGCGCTTCCACGCCGCTGACGGGGACGCCCGGGAGAATGTGCTGCTGGAGGCGGTCCGCTGGGGGCACCAAATGGTCGGCACGGGAACCGCCCGACACGTGCAACTCGACACCTATGAGCGGGAGATAGAACGCTACGGCGGCATCGAGGTGATCGCGGACGCCGAACGGCTCTTCACCGCGAACAGCGACCTGGCCATCGGTTTGCTGCGGGCCCGGAGCGAGGACGGTCCACCCTCCGTGGAACACCTCATGGTCCACGCCCACCAGGCGCTGTATCAGGACTGGTATGACACACCGCCCGAGCGGTCGCCGCTGCTGCCGGAACTGACCGCAGCCATGCGCGACGGCTTTCGGCGCAACCGGCGCTACCTCGCCAATCTGCTGGCGCCCTGGGCTGCGCACCCGGACCCGCTCGCTGAGGCCCACCGAGAGGCGCTGGAGCCGTTGTTCGACGGGCAGCGGGCGGCGGTGGCCGGAATGCGGCGGGCGGTGCGCCGGCAGCACCCCGGGCACCGGGGTGCTGCGGTCGAGCAAGCCGTGCTGGTCAGCCTGACACACATGCAGAGCAACCGGCTGCTCGGCGTGGACCGGGAGAAGGAGGAGTACTGCTACGGGTTGTGGCGCCTCGCCCTGGACGCGATCCGGACCAGGCCCGCAGGCGTACCGGCCGGGGCGGAGGCCCGATGAGTGGCGGCACCGGAACGGCGGCGGCCTCTTGGCCGCGTGTCCGCTCAGGCATGCGGGTGGTCGCGCTGTTCTGGCGCGTCAGTCCGCGGACGGTCTGTGTGGTGCTCGGTCTCACGCTGATCACCGGACTGTTGCCGTCGCTGCAGATCAAGGTGACGCAGGCGGCGGTACAGAGCGTCGTCGACGCAATCCGTGTTGGCGGCGATACCACCCGGGCAGCTCTGGTCAACGGTGGTCTGCTGGCCCTGCTCGCGGTCCTTGCGCACCTGTTCGGCACCTGGGAGCAGTACGCCCGGATGTTGCTCCAACTGCAGTTCACGTACCGGATCAACGAACGATTGATGGGCAAGGCGACCCGGCTGGATCTGGAGCAGTACGAGAACGCCGACACCTATGACGTCCTCCAGCGGGCCAACCGGGAAGGCGCGAGCCGTCCGTTCCAGATCTTCCAGGGGATCATCGAGGTCGGACAGAACACCGTCCAACTGGCCTCCGTGGCAGGCGTGCTGCTCTCCTGGAACATCTGGGTCGGACTGCTCATTCTGGCGTCGCCCGCGCCGTCGATCGCGGCGTCTTTGATCTACGGGCGGCGCGGTTACACAGTGGAACGCGAGCGCACGTCGAAGCGCCGGATGATGCAGTACCTGCAGTACCTGACGACCACCGACCGGACCTTCAAGGAGGTCCGGCTGTTCGCTCTCGGCGACGAACTGGTCGGCCGGTACCGCGCGCTGAGCCAGGAGTTCTACGGGACCGACCGGGTGCTGGCCAGGAAGCAGGCGTTTGCGGCTTTTCCGCTCGGCCTGGTCAGCGTCCTGGTCTCCTCCGGGGCACTGGTGTACGCGCTGGCGACCACGGCGACAGCCGCGGCCGTGGGCCGGCTCGCCGCGTACACCCAGGCGATCAACTTGGTCCAGACGTCCGCACACAGTGTGCTGTTCGGTATCGGTGAGCTGTACCGGAATGTACTGTTCGTGGGCAACGTCTTCGAGTACCTTGACCTGCCCGAATCCCGGATCAGCGGTGGCACCCGCAAATTCCCGGCCAAGCTGGAACACGGGATCGAGTTCCATGACGTCAGCTTCACCTATCCCGGGACGGAGCATCCCGTGTTCTCCGGGCTGTCCTGCATGATCCCGGCCGGCCGTTGCACGGCTATCGTCGGGCACAACGGCGCCGGCAAGACCACGCTGGTCAAGCTCCTCGGTCGGCTCTATGAGCCGACATCCGGGGAGATCCTGATCGACGGGGCTCCGATCCAGGAGTACGACCTGGCGGACCTGCGAGCCAACATCGGCGTCATCTTCCAGGACTTCGTCCAATACGAGATGACGGCCGCAGAGAACATCGGCTTCGGGTCGATCACCAACCTGGCGGACAGAGACCGGATACGCCGGGCCGGCCGCGACAGTAGCGCCGACGCCTTCCTCAGCCGCCTGCCAGACGACTACGACTCCGTTTTGGGAAAGATGTTCGAGGGTGGTAGACAGCTGTCGATCGGGCAGTGGCAAAAGGTGGCCCTGTCTCGCGCCTTCATGCGCAGGGCGCCACTGGTGGTGCTCGACGAGCCGACCGCGTCGATCGACGCGGAGGCTGAAGCTGAGATCTTCGGAAAGCTTCAGGAGATCGCCGCCGGCGCCACCGCCGTCCTGATCGCTCACCGGTTCTCCACCGTCCGGATGGCCGACGAGATCCTGGTTCTGGAGCAAGGGGCGTTGATCGAGCAGGGTAGCCACCGGGAGCTGATGCGGCTGAACGGAGCGTACGCGCGGCTCTTCACGCTCCAGGCTGCCGGATACCTGGACGACGATTCGGTGGCCGATAAGGAAGGTCGATCACCAACCGAAAAGTAGGATCGCGGCATGACCTCGCAAAATCCTGACCTGCCCGACGGCATCGACGGCGGGAGTAAGTCCACAGATCCACGAGCGGCGCGCCAGTTATTGGTACGGGGAGTGGCACTCGCGCTACTGGGGATCGCGCTGGTGGCAGTCGCGACTCTGGGCTTGTTCCCCTTCGGTGAAAACTCGCTGGTGCGGCACGGACCGCAGCTCATCGGAATCCTGATGATCAGCCAGGGCGCGTACTGGGTAGCCCGGTCGCGCTCGCGCGAAGACGACGGCTCCTGATCCGGCGCTGGCCGGTCTCCTGTTGAACAACTGCCAACAGGTGACCGGCCGCGCCATTTTCCTTTCGCAGTCCGGGTGCCCCCAGCATTGATTTCGGACGACTTCCCACACCTGCATCCGCGCTGCTCCCGCCCGGCGCTGCTACCGCCTGGCGAAAAATCGCCTGTCTTGCGCTTGGCGGAAACTTTACCCAGGAACCCGCCACTCCGGATCCCTCTGTGATGATCGGAATGCCGTTCGATCTGCAACTAAAGGGGGAACGATGAGTTCTTGGGATTCGACGGACGCGCCTCAGTGGATGACCGCCCTTCGGCGCGTGGGACGACTCACCGGGCGAGAGCGAGAAGTATTCGCACTCTTGGCGGAGGGGCCGACCAACATGGAAATCGCCAGGGAAATCTTCGTCACAGAGCGAACGGTCCGTGCGCACATCATGAGCATTCAAGCCAAGCTCGGGTTGCGCACTCGCCTGAAGGTCTGCCTCGCGGCTGCGGCGTACGCCCAAGGACTGTCGCAGACGACAGTAGGCGGAGCTGGATTCGATGAGCAGGATGGATGCCGCCGCCAATGGCCCGAGCATGCAGAGGGGGTGATTGCGATGAAGAAGCCTTACCAGGCTCCGAAGCTCACGGCACGCGGTGCGTTCGCCGCCGCCACCGCCGGGTTCGGCAAGTTCAAGGCCGACCAGCTGGTCGGCCGACTCATCCCGTGAGAGGACGCTTAGCGTGACGAAGGCACTCGGCGGCAGCACCGACCGCTTCGTGTTGCTGCCGGACCACGAAGCGGCATCCGCTGTTGCCGGGTGTCTTCCCTTCCGGCCCACCCATCTGGTGTCCCACCCGTCCGGACGCCCCTGGATCCTCGCCGACCTCCCGCACGGGCGGCTCACCGACATACGTGTCGGCGCCAGCGCCCTCGTCCTCATCGGCCCGGGCCCGGTCGAGTGCGAGCCGCTACAGGCGGCACTGGGCCGCTGCCGGGACATCGACGAGCTCGATCGCATCCTGGCTTCACTCCCCGGTGTGTTCCACATGATGGCCTGTATCGGCGGCGTGATCCGAGTGCAGGGCACGGCCTCCGGCGTGCGTCGGGTCTTCCACGCCCGCCAGGGCGCGACGCTGTTGGTCGGCGACCGGGCCGAGACACTGGCCGAGTGGGTTGGCTCCCCCGTGGACGAGGCCGCCCTGGCCCTGCGCCTGCTGGAGCCGCTCCCACACCCGCTCGGCGAACGCACCACCTGGCACGGCATCAATTCCACACCGCCGGGCAGCTACCTGCGGATCGACGGCCGGCAGTACGTCACGACACGTCGGTGGTGGCAGCCGCCTCTCCCGAGCCGTCCGGCGACCGCTGGAGCCGCCGCGGTGCGCGAAGCTCTCGAATTGTCCGTCCGTCTCCATCTGGCCGGCCGCGCGACGGTGAGCACCGAACTCTCCGGCGGCTTCGACTCGACCGCGGTCAGCTACCTCGCCCAGCGCGAGCGCACACGGCTGAGCGCCCCGGCAGTACTGGCTATCACGGCCGGGAGCCGGGACCCGCTTGACGACGACCACGACTGGGCGGCCCTCGCGGCGCGGCTGAATCCGGCCCTCGACCACCGCATCCTGCCCGCCGAACGTCTCCCGCTCACCTACGACAGCCTCGCGGACGCCGCAGCCGAGCGCATGGACGAACCCTCCATCGCGATCGCGCAGCGGTCGCGGGTGCTCGCCGTTACCGCGCTGGGCCGCGAGACCGGCTCACAGGTCCACCTGACCGGCCACGGTGGAGACCACCTGTTCGTCGGTCTGCCCACCCTCTCCCTCGACCTGCTGCGCACCCGACCAATGGCTGCCGTTCACCGGATTGCCACCTACCGGAGCATGTTCGGATGGTCCTGGCCGGACACAGCCCGTCAGCTGGCCCGGCATGGGTCCTACCACCAGTGGCTGGCCCGCTCCGCCGTCAGCTGCGGACGGGTTGCGGACTGGCACACCCCGCTACTTACCTGGGGCGTGCCGGCAACCCTCCCGGACTGGGTCACGCCCTACGCCGCTGACCTGGTGCGGGGTGAACTCGGCCGGGCCGCAGCCACCGCCCGTCCACTGGCGCCGACACCCGGCCGCCACCTTGAACTGGACGGCATCCGTGACGGCGCCCGGCTGGTTCGGGCCCTCACGGACATCACCGGCCGCGCCGGCCTGCCCATCTCGGCTCCGTTCCTGGACGACCGGGTGATCGAGGCCGCACTCTCGACACGGATCGAGGACAGGGTCCAGCCACATGCCTACAAGCCGCTGCTGCGCCAGGCCATGACCGGCATCCTCCCGGCGCGGCTGCTCGCCCGGACCACCAAAGGCGTCGGAGACCTGGACCTCGCCCTCGGAGTCCGCGAGCACGCCACCGACCTCGCCGGTCTCTGGTCGGACTCGCGCCTTGCCGCTCGCGGGCTTGTGGACGCGGAACGGCTCACCGCGCTGTGCGACCAACCCGAAGCACCCGAGCTGGACGACGGCGCTCTGCTCACCACGGTGGCCTGCGAACTCTGGCTGCGGGCCGTCGACCGCACCACAACCCCTCAGGAGCACACCCATGCCCCTTCGCTTACGTGACGACGTGACCTTAGTGGCCACCGACTACGGCGCCGTCCTCCTTGACGAGCGTGCCGGGCGCTACTTCCAGCTGAACCCCACCGGCCGGGTGGCCGCCGAGCGCCTCCTCGCCGGGGGCGACACCGACGACGTCGTGGCCGCGATCACTGCCGAGTACGACGTAACAGAGGAGCGCGCGAGAGCGGATCTCACGGCCCTGGCCGACCAGCTGCGTCAAGCCGGACTGGTGGGTTCATGAGCGTCGGCATGACCGTGCCCACGACCCGCCCCAGCGGCCCCCGTCGGGCGGTCACCGTCCGGGTGGCCGTCGTCAGCGGACTGCTCCTGGCCCGGCTGTCACCGCGTCGGCTGCGCACCGTCCTGGAACGGTTCGCCACCGACGCACGCCCCGCCCCTCACGGGCAGGTGGAGGAGTACTACCGCGAGGTTGTCGGAGCCAGTGCCCGATGCGCCGGGTGGCAGGGCTGCCTCCCCCGATCGATCGCGGTTGCCCTGCTCTGCCGCCTTGGCGGCGCCTGGCCACAATGGTGCGTCGGTGTGCGTGCCACCCCGCCGTTCGCCGCGCACGCGTGGCTGGAGGCCGACGGGCGGATCGTGGCCGAGCCCGGCACCCCCGACGACTACCGGACACTCATGCGAGTCGGAGCGGGCCATGGCTAGCACCGGCCAGGCCACCGCTTCCGGCGCCGCCGCGGACGCGCAAGCCGGTCTGCGCCGTCTCCTGGCATTGATTCGTCCGGAGTCCCGCGGTATCGGCGCGGCCGGCCTGCTCGTCGTCACCGCGTCCGGGCTCGGACTGGCCCAGCCGCTGCTGGCCGGCGCCGTCATCGAACGAGTCCGCACCGGCGGTGGGCTGACCGGCCCGGTAGCCGTACTGCTCGGCCTCTTCGCAGCCCAGACCGTCGTCGACACACTCGGCCGCTATCTACTGGAACGCGCTGGGGAGAACGTCGTCCTGCGCATGCGCCGACAGATCGTGGGCCACCTGCTGCGGCTGCGCATCGCTGTCCTGGAACGGCATCGCGTCGGCGACCTGATCTCACGGGCGACCACCGACACCGCCGCGCTGCGGGACGCAGTCAACCGCAGCCTGGTCGAGATTGCCGTCGGCGTGCTCACCGTGGTCGGCGCCACCGTCCTCATGCTCAGGATCGACCCGCTGCTCTTCCTCGCTGTGCTGGGCGTCTTCGTGGTCGCCGGGCTCGGCGTCACGACCGTCCTGGACCGGATCAGGGCGGCGGGCGAGCAGGCGCAGACGGCCGTCGGATCGTTCGCGGCCGACCTGGAGCGGGGACTGACGGCCGTACGCACCATCCGGGTGAGCGGTGTCGAGGAGTCCGAGTCCGCAGGCATCCTCGCCTCCGCCGAGGCCGCCCGACGGGCCGGCATCCGCGGCGCCCGGCTCGGTGCGGCGGCGGCGCCGGTCACCCAGCTCGCCGCGAGCGGCTCCTTCCTGCTGGTCCTGGTCTTGGGCGGCGCCCGGGTCGCGGACGGCAGCCTCGCGCTCGGCGACCTGATCGCCCTGCTGCTGTACGCCACCTATCTGGTGATGCCGCTCGGCAACCTGCTGGACGGCCTCACCACGCTGAAGCGGGCCATGGGAAGTTTGCAACGCATCGACGACTGCCTCGCCTGGGACGCCGAGCCGGCCGAGCCCGCCACCCGCGCCGAGGTGCGCCCTGCATCCCCAAAAGAGTCGATCCTGGAGTTCCACGACGTGCACTTCGCCTACGACGGACGACCGGCGCTGCGCGGGGTGAGCTTCGCACTCGCACCGGGCACCCGGACCGCAGTGGTCGGGTCGTCCGGCGCGGGCAAGTCCACCATCCTGTCCCTGATCTGCCGACTGCACGATCCCGACCGCGGCTCGATCCGCTATCTCGGCCAATCAGCCGAGGACCTGACGCTACGGCAGTCCCGCTCGTTGCTGGCCCTGGTGGAACAGAACCCTGCCGTGCTGCATGGCACGCTGCGCGACAACCTGGCCCTCAGTGGGGAAACCTCGCCGAAGGCACTGGATCAGGCTTTGCGGCAGGTGAACCTGCACCGGCTGGTCGACCAACTCCCGCAGGGCCTCGACACTCCCGTCGGCGAACACGGCGCACTGTTGTCGGGCGGCGAACGCCAGCGCCTAGCCATCGCACGTGCGCTGCTCAGCAGGCCCGCGCTGCTGCTCCTCGACGAGCCCACTTCCGGCCTCGACACCGAGAACGAGACCACCGTGTTGACCGGTCTGCGCGGCCTGCACCAGCACACCGCCGTGCTGATAGTGGCCCACCGTCTCTCCACCGTCCGCGACGCCGACAGGATCCTCGTCGTCGACGACGGCAGGATCGTGGCGGCCGGCGACCACGACGAGCTCATCCGCACCAGCCAGCGCTACCGTCTGCTGCTCGGCGAGCAGACTCGCGAGCAGCCGCGGGGCCGGATCGGCGGACCGCTCGAAGTCGAGCCATCCGTCACCAGTTCGCCTGGAGCCACGCAATGAACGACGATCTCGCCGCCCACCAGTTCGCCGAAGCCGTGAGCGGACTGGCCCCCGTCGCCCTGCGATCCGCCGCAACTCTGCGACTGGCGGACCACATCATCGCCGGCCACGACCGTCTGCCCGCCCTCGCTGAACAGGCCGGGGCCGACCCAGACCTCCTGGAACGCCTCATGCGATTCCTCGTCTGCCGCCAAGTCTTCGACGAACCCCGGCCCGGTGTATACGGGCTGACGAGTCTCTCCGTCGCCCTGCTGGACGGTCACCCCTCACGCCTGCGATCTTGGCTCGACCAGTCCGGCATCGGCGCCCACCTGGACGCCGCGACCACGAACCTGCTCCAGGCTCTGCACACCGGTCGCCCGCCCTACCCGGATCTGCACGGCAGGCCGTTCTACGAGCATCTCGCGTCCCACGCCGCAGGCACGCCCTTCGACGGGCTCCGCGGCGCCCACGCGGAAAGCTTCGCAGCCGAGTTGGTCAAGTCCTACCCATGGCCCGCCGACGGGCACGTGGTAGACCTCGGAGGCGGTACCGGCGTCCTGGTGGACGCACTGATGAGGGCCTATCCACGCCTGCGCGCGACCCTGCTCGACCTGCCGGACGCCGTCCGTCTGGCCACCGAAAGGTCGACCGCCGCCGGTCACGGCGACCGGTTCACGGCCATGGCCGCGAGCTTCTTTGAGCCGCTGCCGTCAGGGGACGTCTACACGCTGGTGAACGTCCTGCACAACTGGAACGACGACGACGTGGTACGCATCCTGCGCAACTGCGCCCGCGCAACCGCGCAAGACACGTACATCCTGGTGGTCGAGAGGCTGCTGGACGAGAGCGATCCTTACGCGATGACCGCGATGGACCTCGGCATGTTCCTCTTTCTGGGCGGCCAGGAACGCACCCTCGGCCAGTACCAGCAACTGGCCTGCTCCGCCGGTCTGGCGCATGTGGAGACCATGGAGACTCCTGCAGAGCTGCGGGTCCTGACCTTTGCCCCGAGGGCGCCTGCCGGGTGACTGAGAGCAAGGCACCGACCAGGATTCGCATGGCACATTTGTTGATCAGCATGTGATGCCGAGGGTTGCAGTCTGGGCGGCGTCTGATCTTGGGTGGTGGAACTTCGTGGCCCGCACCAACGAGGAGATCCAGCAGGCCCGTTCGGACTGGATGACGGGATCACGCTTCGGCGAGGTGAAGGGCTACGACGGCCTTCCGATCCCGGCCCCCGAACTGCCGGGGGTGCCGCTGAAGGCGCGGGGAAGGGTGCGCTGAGCTGCGGGAATGTCGGCACAGATGCCTACGTGACTGAGGTGGGCGGCAAAGCGGCAAGTGCCCTCCCTCCTCAGTCCGGAGCTCTCGTTTTCGGCGCCAGGGCGAGGGTGTGTGCTGCGGATGGTTCGAGCTTCTGTGGGCGGGTTCAGCAGTCCCAATGCCGACCCAATGCCGGGTTCCGTCGCTCGCAAGTGCAGCCCGGCGCCTCTTGGAAGCCGTCCTGGAGTAGGATCCGCCGGTCGGCGGCGTTGTAGCCGGTGGTGGTGATCTCGCCAGTGATGGCGTGCCGGATCGTCATGAAGGGCTCTGCGGGTGCTTCTGGCAAGGCGGATCTCCTATGCGTCTTCGCCCAACACCCCACCGCTTTCCCGCCACCACCGATCAGAGTGAGGTCAGGGCCAGCCACGGGGAGGCCCGCACCGACGTGGGGGTCCGGCGCAGCGTGCGGCTGCTGTGTGCGGCGTTCCGGACGCTCGCCTCCGGATGACCTGTCAGGCCAGCGGCTTGCGGTCCGGCCACCACCGCTGGACGGCCTCGATGGTCGTCGTCGGACTCACGTTGAAACAGAGCTTCGCGGCGGGCGCCAGTTCGCGGGTGACGTCGACCAGGACTTCGAGAAGCGGGGTCAGCGCCGGGTCAAGCCGGATACCGGCGCCGATCACCACCAGGTCGTAGTCCTTCGCGGACAGCGCGGCGCGGTAGACCGCCTCCGCCGTGCGGCCGTAGTCGAGCAGGCAGAGGTCGACGGTGAAGCCCAGCTCCTGGAGCCTGGCCCGCTCGGCGGCCACCTCGGCCCGGACCACGTCGACGTCGAGATCGGGGAACGCCACCCGCGACGAGGCCGCGTTCTCCACGAGGACGGGTTCGAGCCCGATGGTGAGTACGGACGCGGGCGCAGATGCGGATACGGATGCGGATGTGGTTCCGGACATGCCTCGGTACCTCCTGTGCGGTGCGGTTTCCTGACCGAGGGTGGCATCGGGCTGCCCGCGTCGCCAGCCCCGTACTCCTGGGGCGCCGTTCGGCCGGCCGTCTCAACTCGTGCGGCAGCATGGTGGCATGGAGCGGCCGCGCCAGATGATCGACTGCGACCTCCCCGAGCCGGCAGAAGGGCACACGGGCTCGTCCCCGGGCGACCACCACGGGTGAAGCGGTACAGCTCCGCTCGGGTTGTGCGGGCAACCCGTCCTGGGTGAGAGCTGCTACAGGTCGACGCTGCTCAAGTCAGCTAGTTTTGCGGGACGTTGAGGCTCGCTTGGCGGACGATGTCATCGACCAAGGTGGGCACTGTTCGTGCCGGGGGCCGGGCTGCGGGCGCTCTGGCGGGGACGGCCTGCCGGCATGGGGTTCCGCCCGGGGTGGCGAGCACGACGGGTGCGCGCAGCGAGGAGAAACCTCGTATCCGAACTGCCGTGCCTGCCGCGGCTCCTGCATCAGCCTGCCCCGCCCCGCCCCACACCACTGCCGATCCGTAGCAGTTCTCCGGTAGCCGCACATCGCGTCAAGAGCTGAACAGGCCGCAATCCTTCAGCAGACGGCAGGAGCCGCGGTACGTTCGACGTCGTGGGCGGCCGGCGCTACGGCACGTTCCACCCGAGCACGACGGGCAGCCCGTGCTCGTAGCCCAGCGTGTTGATCGTCCCCGGATGCGGGTGCCCGAACTGCCGCGCACTCGACGCAGGGAGCCCGAGCCGGCGCGCGGTGAGGATGCGTGACAGATGGCCGTGGGCGACGACGGCCACGTCACCCTTCTCCAGCAGCGGCCGGAGCCGGCCGAGGAAGGCGTCCACCCGCACGGTCACGTGCCCGAGGTCCTCGCCCGCGTCCACGCCGTCACGCCACAACCCCCAGCCCGGCGTGTCCTCCTGGATCTGCTCGGCAGTCAGTCCCTCATAGCGGCCGTAGTCCCACTCGATCAGGTCGGCTTCCGCGCCGTTCAGCCCCGCCAGCTCAGCCGTCCGCACGGCACGGGTCAGCGGGGTGCTGTAGACGGCGACGAACTCCCGTCCGGCTAGCCGAGGCACGAGCGCACGTGCCGCTGAACGAGCTGCCGGACCGGGCTCCGTCACGTGGGCGAGACCCGTAGCTTGATCACGACGACCCGAACCCGGCCTCTAGTACGCGTTGTCGACCCACCAGGACTGGTAGCCGGAGTTCTTCGACGGGTCATTGCACGGGTAGCCGCGCACGCCGTACTCCGAGTCGTCGAGGCAGTTCCACGGGGCGTTGATGCCGTTGCGTACGACTTGGGTGTTCGCGCCTGAGCTGGTGGTGAAGAACTCCAGCGCCCACTTCTGGTAACCGTTGAGGAAGCTGGGGTTGTTGCAGTCGTAGGTGCGCAGGCCGTAGTCGGAGGACCAGTCGAGGCAGCGGCCGGTGTTGACGTTCTGGAGCTGGCCGTAGCCGGAAGACCAGTTGATGACGTGCCAGCGCTGCCAGCCGCCGTCGACGCTGGGCTGGTTGCACTCGTAGGTGCGCAGGCCGTAGTCGTTCGAGTCGTCGAGGCAGCCGCCCGTCCAGTGCGAGCCGATGATGTAGTCGTGACCGACCTGCCAGCCGTAGGCGGTGCCACCTTCGGCGTGGGCGGCGGTGGCTCCTGTGAAGCTGATGCCTGCGGCGACAGCGAGAGCGGCGGTTGACCTTGCCAGGTGCTTTCCGAGCTTCTGGAGCATGGTGCCCTCCTTGACGTTCGTGGTTGACGGCGCTTAGTGAGCGGCGGCGTCGGCCTGGTCCGTGAACGGCTCTGTCTGTGGACGACCCCGCGGTGTATGGACTCGTCCGTGAACGGCCGTGTCCGACAACGACTTCGTCCTGACGTCGGCCGGCCGCCCTGGGCCTGGGCCGCGCCCCCACCCCGGCGCGGTGACAGCAGCCGTGACCGCCACCGGGGCCCGGACCGAACGTCGTTCCACCGCTGTTCCCCTCCTTGTGCGAAGCGGCACATTGCGCGGAACGGCACTTCGGTGACGTTACGGATGCCGGTCCTGCGACCGTCCTCGTTTCGTCCTAACCCCTGGTCGGAGCCCCGGAGGAGCACGGGTGAACACACAGCCGCCCCGGGGGCACCCCAGGGGAGCCGCCGCGTCCCGCAAGGAGAAAACCCATCGACCCCCGGCCTGCCTGAAAGCCGGCTCGCGCCCGCCGCTCTATCTGCAACCTGCGTTGTTCCTAGAATGGCCGGGTGAGAGATATCGACGCGGTCGCGGTGTTGCAGGATCCGGTGCGACGCCGCCTGTACGAGTACGTGGTGGCGCAAGGGCGCGAGGTCGGGCGCATCGAGGCCGCCGATGCGGCCGGGGTCTCGCGCACGCTCGCTGCGCATCATCTGGACAAGCTGACGGAGGCGGGGTTGCTGGAGAGCGGCAGCCGCCGCCTGTCCGGACGCTCAGGGCCGGGAGCGGGCCGTCCGGCCAAGGTGTACACGCGGGCCCGGGGCGAGCTGTCGGTGTCTCTGCCCCTCCGTGACTACCGCACCGCCGCCACGCTGCTCGCCGAGGCGGCCGAGCAGGCCGGGCTGGATGACGGGTTGCGCGCGGCGGCACACCGTCGGGGCGCGGCCCTGCGTGGTACGGCGGCGCCCTGCGCGGACCTCCGGGACGCCATGGACCTGCTTGCCGACCGCGGCTACGAACCGCATCTGGAGGGAGCCGAGGACACCGACGGCACGGCGAAGACGGCGGCGCACGCCGTGCGTCTGCGCAACTGCCCCTTCCACGCCGTCGCCGAACGCTTCCCCCCTTTGGTCTGCGGCATGAACCTGGCGCTGCTGGAAGGGCTGTTCGGCACGGACGGCCCCGTGCGTGCGCGCATGGACGCCAGGCCCGGCGAGTGCTGTGTGGTGATCGAAGACTCTAAAAACCAAAGTGATTGACATAGAAAAGACGACCGTGCTGGGATGAGGCCATGACCGCATCCGTGCCCGTCGCTCATCTCGCTCACCTCAACGTCGCCACGCTCCGGCACCCGCTCGACGACCCGCGCACCGCGCCCTTCGTCGCCTTGCTCGACTCGGTCAACGCCTCCGCCGACGCCGCGCCCGGCTTCGTGTGGCGGCTCGTCGAGGAAGGTGAGGCGGACGCCACCGGCCTGCGCCCGGCGGGCGAAAACGTCGTCGTCACGCTGTCGGTGTGGGAATCCCCGCAGGCCCTGTGGGACTTCACCTACCGCAGCGGACACCTGGCGGCCATGCAGCGGCGCCGTGATTGGTTCGAGCGCCCCCTCGAAGCGCACCTGGTGCTCTGGTGGGTCCCCGTCGGCCACCGCCCCTCGGTCGAGGAAGCTCTGCAGCGGCTCACGGACCTGCGGACGCACGGGCCGTCCCCCCGTGCGTTCACGTTCACCGCTCCCTTCACCGCAGCCGAGGCCGCGCAGCGCTCTGAAGTCGCTTGCACGCACCAGTCCGGACAGGCGCAGCTGATGAAGTGCGAGGACCGTCCGGCCGCCGGCGCGGCTGACGCCGGAGCCCTTGCGCCCGCATCCCGTCCGTGAAGTTCCATGGCCATCGGCTGTCACGGCGGGCCCTGGATGCTCAACTGATGCGTCCCGCACGGCAGTTCACACGTCCGCTCAAGTCGGCGGATCAACCGGCGCAAGGAGAAGATCATGAACAAGGTATGGCTGGTCACCGGGGCGAGCAGCGGGTTCGGCCGGGCGATCACCGACGCGGCGGTGGCTGCTGGAGACACCGTGGTCGCCGCCGCCCGCCGCACCGCGCCGCTCGATGACCTGGTCGCCGCACACCCGGACCAGGTCGAGGCGCTGCCGCTGGACGTCACCGACATCGCCGGCATCCAAGACGCGGTCGACGGCGTGGTGGCCCGGCACGGCCGTATCGACGTCCTGGTCAACAACGCCGGACGGGGCATGGTGGGGGCCGTGGAGGAGACCACCGACGCCGAACTGCGGGATCTTATGGACCTGCACTTCTTCGGTCCGGCGGCACTCACCCGCGCCGTACTGCCGCACATGCGCCGCCGGGCCGCGGGCGCCATCGTGCAACTGACCAGCATGGGCGGGCGGTTCGCCTTCGCCGGGGTCGGCGCCTACTGCGCCACCAAGTTCGCCTTGGAAGGCCTCTCCGAGGCGCTGGCCGCCGAGGTCGCCCCGCAGGGGATCCGGGTGCTGATCGTCGAGCCCGGCGCCTTCCGCACCGGCTTCGCCGGTGCCGGAACTCTGCAGCAGTCCGCGCCCCTGAACGCCTACGAGGACACCGTGGGCCCCGTCCGTTCCGGCCTGCCGGGCGGCGCGGGCCAGGAGCCGGGGGACCCGGCCAGGGCCGCGGCCGCCATTCTCACCGCGCTGGACGCTGACGAACCGCCGCTGCGTCTGCCCCTGGGCAACGACGCCACCGACGCGATCTACGACCACCTCGAACGGGCCCGCACCGAACTCCACTCCTGGGAGAAGCTCACCCGCTCCACCGACTTCGACAACTGACGGCCCCCCGGCCCCCGCCCGCGTCCCGCCGCCGTTCCCGCACGGGCGCGGCAGCGGGGTCCTGCCGCGCGAGGCGCGGCTTCCCTCTCAGGAGCGCCCTCATGAGATCGCCGCAAGCGTCCGCCACCGCCGCACGCACCGCGGGCCCGGCCAAGGACGGATCCCCCCTGGTGCTCGGCGCCGCCCTGCTGGGCTTCTTCCTCATCTCGCTGGACGCGCTGATCGTCACCGTTGCCCTGCCCGACATCGGCCGCAGCCTGGGCGGCGGCATGGCCGGGCTGCAATGGGTCGTGGACGGCTACACCCTCGTCTTCGCCGCCCTGATGCTCTCGGCCGGTGCCGTGTCCGACCGTATCGGTGCCCGACAGGCGTACGGCGCCGGGCTCGTCCTCTTCGCGCTGGCCTCGGCCGCCTGCGGGCTGGCACCCGGCCTCGGCGTACTGGTGGCCGCCCGTCTCGTGCAAGGCGGTGCGGCCGCAGTGATGATGCCGGCGTCGCTGGCCCTGGTCCGGCAGGGCTTTCCCGACCGGGCCAGGCGGGCACAGGCGATTGCTGTGTGGACCGTGGGCGGGGCGGTCGCGGTGGCGGCCGGGCCGGTCGTGGGCGGGGCGCTCACCGCCTCCGTGGGCTGGCGGTGGATCTTCTTCGTGAACCTGCCCGCGGGCCTGCTGGCGCTTGCCCTGCTCACCCGGGTCCCCGACTCTCCCCGGCTGCCCGCGCGCCTGGACACGGCCGGACAGATCACGGCCGTCACCGCCATGGGGGCGTTGACGTACGGAGTGATCGAGGGCGGCGAGAAGGGCTTCGGTCACTCGCTCGTGGTGGTATCACTACTGGCGGCCGTAGTCGCGGCGGGCCTCTTCCTGGCGACTCAGGCCAGGGGTGCGCAGCCGATGCTTCCGCTGCCGCTGTTCCGCTCCCACGTGGTGGCGGTCTCCCTGGTCGTCGGCTTCATGCTCAACGCCGCTTACTACGGAGGGGTGTTCGTCTTCAGCCTCTACCTCCAGCAGCAGCGCGGACAGTCGGCACTGCACGCCGGCATGCTGTTCCTTCCCATGACGGCACTTGTCGCCGTGGTCAACCTGGCCTCGGCGAAGCTCGCGGCCCGGTTCGGCCCCCGCGTGCCGATCGTGACCGGACAACTGGTCGGCGCGGCGGGCGCGCTGTCGCTCCTCACGATCGGCCCGCACACGCCCGTGGGCGCGGTCGCGGCGCTGATGGTGCCGGTCGGCCTCGGCGGAGCGCTCGCCGTCCCCGCTCTGACCGCCCTGCTCCTTGACGCCGTACCCGCGGACCGGGCGGGCACCGCCTCCGCCGTCCTCAACACCGCCCGCCAGGTCGGCGGAGCCATCGCGGTGGCCGTCTTCGGCGCACTGCTTGCCGGGGCGGACACGTTCCTGTCGGGCATGCGATGGGGCATGCTGATCGCCGCGGCCGGGCTTCTGCTGGCGGCGGGTGCGGCAGCGACACTCCCCGGGCGCGGGCCCCTCTCCACGCAGCCGTGAGGGCAGGATCCGGGGCCGCCGCACTGAGCCTGACGGCGATCCAGCTGCCGGCTCTCGTCATCGGTGGCGCGCGCAAGCGGTACGGCATCCACGCCGCCCCGCGTACACGCACGCCCGTCAGCGGAACTCCGCTGACGGGCGTCGACCGTCTCCCCGTTCCTCCGTCCGTTCAGCCGTTGTTCACGACGTAGAGCAAGGTGAAGAAGGACCACCCGGTGAGGGCGACCCAGCCGGCAGGTGACGGGTATGTCCTGCGCAGCAGGCAGATCGCGAAACAGGTGATGAGGACCAGCAGCGTCATGCCCTGAAGTGACCACCCGATCACCGGGAGAAGGGAAGGCGCCCTGTCCTCGAAGAGGAAGCACAGGAAGACAGGGGCGGACGTGTACGCGAAGACGAGGAATGCCTTGTCCGTGACCGTGGACGTCTGCCGGTCTTCTCGTTCTGTCACGATGATTCCTCCGCGCTGCTGGGGCTAAAGGTGGTTCAGGTATTCCCAGATCTTGTAGCCGAGCTCGCCCTTGACGCCCCACCACGCAACCTTGAGGGCCCAATTCTGCTTGCCGACCCATTTCTCGAAACTCTGGTACGAACCGTGCGCCGCCTTGGCCCAGCCAGGAATCTTCGTGATCAGCTTGACGACCGCCTTGGCGGCTCCGCTGAGGTTCGGGTCTGCGACGACGGGGAACGCCGACGCCTCCGTGAAGGCCACATGCTGAATCAGCCTCTGGCCCTCCACGCGGTACTGGGTGGCGACGGGCTTTCCGGCCGCGTCCCTGGCCCACGGCGTAGCCACCTCCCCGATGACGGCGCCGTCGGCCGCCTGGATGAGAACTCCGCCGTCGTCTTCCGGGGTGAGAGTCGCACCCTTGGGCAAGGTGAGGTCGTAACGGTAATCGTGCGCCGCCGCGGCGCTCTTGATGTTGACCAGGGCGCGGGCGCCGGCGCGCGTGGGCTGGACCGCGATGTCCGCGGACGGTGCGGCGTCCGGGTAGAAGACGGTGCCGGAGGCGGTGGTCACCCCTGTCACGTTCTTCATCTGCGGAAGTGAGAAACCGACCAAGGGGTGGCCCGGACTCGTGACGGTCACCGAACCTGCGGCGGTCGCGGGAACGCCAACATGAACGGTGCCACTGCCTATTGCCTCAGCGTGATGCGAATCGAATGCGGCCGCCACGGAATCCACGGCCGCTGCGGCACGGGTCGTGCTGGTGCTGTCCGTGCCGTCCGCGTAGGCATGCGGGGCCACAGTGCCGACCATCAGTGCAACGCTGGTGGCAAGGGTGGCTCCCACCGTGGCGCGCTTGCGGGAAATTCTCACGTGTATTGCCCTTCAAGTGAAGAATTCAGGAAGAGTATTGACCTTCCGGTCCCGCACAGCTTGGCAAGCAAATCGGCGCCCGGTAACCCGCCACCTGGCGGTGTTGTGCCCCGCTGAACCACGGCATCTGCCGCCCTTTGCCCCGCCACTTGGGGGCTCCGCCGAAGCACTGGGCCACCGTGCCGGCCTCCGCCGCCGGCGCCGCTGTCACCGTGGGCGGCGCCCCGACCTACAGAGGGAACGTCGCCGTCACCAGGAACCCGCCGTCAGGTGTGGCCTCTGCTGCGAAGCGTCCGCCGAGCAGGTGAGCCCGTTCGGCCAACCCCCTCAGCCCGAGCCCCATTCCGCGTGGTTCCACGGTGGGCGCGTCCCGGCGTGGCGTGCCGCTCTCCACTTCGACGCGCAGGACCCCGTCAGCCGTGGTGACGCTGACGGAAACGGGCGAGCCGGGAGCGTACTTGGAAGCGTTGGTCAGCGATTCCTGCACGGTACGCCAGACGGCGTGCTCCGCGGCCTTGGTCATGACGGGCCAGGGATCGGGAGTGTGGAGGCGGAAGCGGATCCCGCCGGCGTGCACGTGTTCGGCGAGTTCGGACAGGCGGTGACGCAGCGGCATCCGGGTGTCAGCAGTGTCGACCTCGTGGAGGACTGCCAGCATCTCGTGCAGTTCTGTCACGGCCTGGGCGGACAGCTGCTGGATCAGTTGGGCGGTCTCCTTGGTGTCCATCTCGCTGGGACGCGCCACCTGGAGTGCGCCTGCTTGGAGACTGATGAGGCTGATCTTGTGCGAGACGACATCGTGCATCTCGCGGGCCAGACGGCCCCGTTCGGCAGCCGTGGCCTCCTCCGCGACCATCCATTTCTCCCAGTGCTGACGAAGCGCCATCTCCTGGAGCCGCTTTCTGCGCGAGCGCGCCAGACGGCCGGTGGCGACGGCGGCCGTGGGCCCCAGGAAGCACACGATGACCGGCGTGGGGGAGAGGTGCTCCAGAACGATGGCGGGAATGCCGTCCGACGCTGCCTGAACTGTGGCGTACGTAATCCCGGTTGCGGTGGCCCCGGTTGCGCTGAGGAGGACGGGGCCGCGCAGCTCAGCCAGGTAGTAGAGCGCGATCAGCGGGGCGAGGGAGCCCGGGCCCAGCAGCGCCAGAAGCAGTGCCGCCTCCGGTGCACGGTGGCGGAGCAGGAGACCCGCGGCCGCGCTGACGGAGAACGCCACGCGCAAGGCTGACGGAGAGTGGCTGATGAACGTGTACTCATCGAGGAGCGCCATGAGTACGGGCAGGGCATGCAGGGCGGCGCTTCTGGCCCGCGTGAACGTTCCCCTAAGCTCCCGCCGCCCGCCCAGCACTGCGGAGCGCACCCTGCCATCCGCGAGCCGGAGCTGGAGCTGAAGTTGGAGCTGGAGTCCAATGCTTCGCAAGCGGGGTCGTGCAGGGACATTCACAGCCGGCCCGGTCTGCTCCGGAGCAGTTGGGCACGGTCCGCCAGCACCGCCGCCTGGACCCGGTTGAGGCCGCCGAGCTTGGCGAGTATCGCGCTCACATGGTCTTTGACGGTCCCTGGGGAGAGGTGCATCCGCCGGGCGATGTCGCTGTTGGTGCGACCGTGGCCGACGTGGGTCAGAACCTCCCGCTCCCGGGCGCTCAGCGTGCCCATCCGCCGTGCTTCCTCCCGGTCCTGGCCCGACGCGAGGTAACCCGCGATGACCTGACTCGTCGCCTCGGGCGCAAGCACACGGCGACCCGCCGCGAGACTGCGCACGGACAGAACCAGCTGCTGCGGCGCAGCGTTCTTCAGCAGGAATCCAGCGGCCCCGGCGCGCAGGGCTTCGTCGACGTACGTGTCGCGACCGAAACTGGTGAGCATGGCGACCACGGGCGCGTCCGGCCGTTCCGTGATCTGCCGGAGGAGCGAGATCCCGTCCGCTTCCGGCATCCGGATGTCGAGGAGCAGCACGTCCACGGGGCGGGAGGTCACGGCTTCGAGTGCGCCCGCGGCGCCGCTCTCGACCACCACCGTCATGTCGTCCGCCGAGTCGAGGATGACGCGTAGGCCGGTGCGGACCAGTGGTTCGTCGTCCACGACGGCAACTCGGATCACTCGCACTCCTCTTTCGCGTTCCTGGCATCGGCTACGACGAGGATTCGAGGAGGGGCGTTGCTCGACGGACATGTGTCCCGGGCCACACGCACGGCTTTCGCCGGGCCTGGGCCCGTGGGGCCGAGTTGCTTCCGTGGTGGGAGCGGGCCGTGTCCCCTTGCCGGAGCGCCGGCCGGGGGACACGGCATTCGGCTCAGGTCACTTGTTCCGGCACTCGATGACACCGGTGGCGATGCCCTTGAAGGTGCCTGTCATCATGCCGATGGCCAGCCCTTCGGGGCCGCCGGTGAGGGCTCCCCAGGCGCCGCCCTTGACGATCCCGAGACCGATCTTCTTGGCCATGCACTTGTCGTGTTCGTCGCTGCTCGCGGCAGCGAACGTGCCCGCGAAGAGGCTCCCGGATGTCCTCGTCCTGAGGGTCGTCTTCAGGGTCGTCGGCGCGTTGGTGTCCGTGCCGAGCGAGTAGGTGGGAGGCGTGATGGTGCCGGTGACGGTGTCGCCGGTCACACCTTCGATGGTCTGGGTGACCTTGTTGCCCTCCACCGAGAGGCGTGCCTTGTGCAGCGTCCCTGAGGTGTCCGTGACGCTGCCGGGCTGCACCGTGGCGATCGTGCTCCCGTCGGCGTCGTTGACCCGGACACCGCCGTTGTACGCGGTGAGCGTGGCGCCCTCGGGCACGTCCACGACGGCTGCCGCGGTTCTCGCGAGGACGGCCGGCTGGTCGGCGGTGTTCGCGGTGCCGCTCTTGGGCGTCTCCGCGCTGGTGCGAGCGACGTACATCGTGGAGCCCGCGGCCGAGTTGATGACGGGAACGGTGACTGACGCGTCCGTGGTCCACGGCTGGTTGTCGGTGTTGAAGGTCCAGGTGCCGGTGACCTTCTTGCCGATGGCGGCGAAGTCGACCCATCCGTAGTTCTTGGCAGGCACGTCGATCGCGATGCCGTTCACGGTGGTCTCGTCGGACTGATAGGTCTGCGTCGCGGTGAGCTGGTTCGAGATCATCGCCTGGATCTGGGAGGTGACGCCGACGGAGGTCGACACCCCCGCCGAGAAGGACTGCTCCCAGCCGGAGTGGTAGATCGTGGTGAAGATCTGCTTCATGGGCCCGCTGGTGTCGTTGTACCAGACCGAAGAGGCGGGCTGACTGGGGAGGGCCTGGGGCGGACCCTCGGACTTCTGCGTCCAGGAGCAGGTCGACGTCTTCTTGGAGCAGAGGTCGGAGTAGTAGTCCAGGGCCAGGCTCGCCGCCTCGGCGGCCTTCGAGGCGGGGATGGTCCACTGCTGGCTCGCGCTGCCGTTACAGGGGTTGGGCTGGGCGAGGATGCCCCACAGGTGCAGGCCGCCGCGGTTGTCCATGCAGTACTCGAGCCCGCTGCTGTCGTCACGGCGGGTGATGCCGAAGGTGTTGGGCTTGCCGTCGACGGGGCGGAAGTGCCACTGCTCGCCGTCCTTGCCACAGGACTGCTGCTGGGCGGGCTGAGAGGCGTAGATGCACTTCCCGCTGGAGGTGCTGGCGATGTTGAACGTGCCGGGGGCGCCGAGCCTGATCAGCCTGAAGCCCGTGTAGTTGGTGCCGTCCGGGGTGACGGAGATCTGGTTTCCGTCGTTGTTGCCCGTGGCGTTCAGGGTGCCGTCGCCGTTGCTGAACGTGTACACGTCTGCCCCGGCCGCGGCCGGGGTCACCGCGCCGGCCGCCGGGGCCGCGGCCAGTAGGGCTCCGGAGAGGAACAGGGCGACGGCGGGCACTCTGAGGTGTCTTGCTGCTCTCGCTATGCGACTTCTCATGGTCACTTCCTGTGGTCTGGGCGGGCACGTGAGGGACAGGCGGCGTCCTGAGGTGCCCGACCCCACTCGTCGAAACAGCACGCCAAGTCCCCTTCTGCGCAGTGCCGAAGCTTTGGCCAGAGGCTAGGTGGCGCCTGTGAAATCGCGGTGAAACGCGGCCCGGGGGGCTCGGGGTGCCAGCTCCGGACGAGCGGCGCGCCGGGGGAAACATGCTGTGCGCGGGGTTGTGGCGTCGCATCGTGGGGGCGGCCGATCAAGCTGTCGGCCTGGCGAAGATGTGAGAGGCCCGGGGGGCGTGGATGTGGTCGCACGTGTCGTCGAAGGCGTTGCCGACAGGGGAGCGGTTCGACTGGTTCGAGGAACTCATTTCGCGCGAGGTGATCCCCACCGATCTGCGCACCGACCGTCCCGCCGACTTCGAGGCGGAGGCCGCCGTGCTGGCGCTGGGCGAGGTCAGGGTGGCCACCTTCGCGTTCTCGCCGCTGCGTTCGCGGCGCACGCCGGCCCTGATCCGGCGGGGTGACCCCGAGCAGTACCAGCTGGGGCTGATCCACTCGGGTGCCGCCGCGTTCGCGCAGCACCGCAACGACTGCCGGGTGACGACCGGCGACCTCGTGTTCTGGGACACCTCGCGACCCTCCGAGGCGGAGATCCCCGCAGCGACCGGACCGGTGAGGCTGCTGATGCTCCAACTGCCGCGCCATGCACTGCCGTTGCGAGGAGGCCATGTCGACCGGCTGCTCGCCGGGCGCATCCCCGGTGATCGCGGCACGCCGGCCGTCCTGGCCGACTTCCTGCGCTCCCTCGAAGGGCGCGCGGCCGGGTGCACGCCGGCCGAACTGGCGCGGCTCGGCTCCATCGCAGTCGACCTGCTGGCCGCCGGCCTGGCGCAGAACCTGGACGTCGAGGAGCGGCTTCCCGCGGAGGTCCGCACCCAGGCCCTGCTGCGGCGGGCCCATGCCTTCGTCGACACCCACCTCAAAGACCCCGGGCTGTCGCCCGCCACCGTCGCGGCCGGCCTGGCCGTCTCGGTGCGCACCCTCCACGAGGCGTTCCGCGGCACCGGCGAGACCGTGGCGGCCCGCATCCGGCGGCGGCGCCTTGAGCGGTGCTGCGAAGAGCTGGCCCGGCCGGGCCCGCGGGCGTACCCGGTCGCGGTGATCGCCGCCCGCTGGGGCTTCAGCGGGCCGGCCGTCTTCAGCCGCGTGTTCAGGGAGGCGTACGGGACGACACCCACCGAGTTCCGTGCGCTGAGGGTCAAGGAAGCCCGCGCTGAGTGCACACTTCCGTGATCATCCGCTTCCTAATCTGGGCGTCGTTCGCACGACCTGCACAGGAACACGACGCACACAGGAAACGGGAGGAGCCATCATGAAGAGGAAAGTGGCACAACTGGCCGTGACGGCGGTCGCGATGCTCGGTTTCGGCCTCATCACCGTCGGGCCGGCGAGCGCGGACTCGGCGGTCTGTGAGAGCTGGGGCGGTGTGTGCACCAGTGGCTCGATAGCCTCGAACGGCAACCACGAGGTCTGCTTCTCCGGCAAGCACAAGGCCCTGGCCTACTGGGGTCGGGCCGAGCTGTGGGACGCCGACACCGGCGTGATGGTCGGCTCGTTCGCCACCAACGCGTATGACAACAAGTCGCGTTGCGTCGGCGGTCTGTACGGCCAGCACTACTACGAGCGTGGCACGGGCGGCTACTTCTACGGCACGGTCTGGAACTGACCCCCGGCTCGATCACGGTTGGGCCTGACCCGCACCGCGCCCGCCGGGACCCCTCCCGGCGGGCGCGGTGCTGTCGTGCTCGTTCGGGGGGGGCGACCGGCGCGGAGACGGGCGGGGCCGACCCACCGCTCAGCCGGGGAAGCGCCCCGTCGAGCGCAGCAGCCAGCGGCGTTCCGCGTAGGCGAGGTCGTCGCGCCACAACCGGCCCGCGGTGTGGTTGACCAGCGGGCGGGCCAGCGGGCCCAGCAGTTGGGCCACGCGGAAGCCGGGGCGGTCGGAGGTGGCGATGACGGCTTCGACCACCGCGGTGCGCGGCCGGCCCCGGGCATCCGTCCCCAGGGGGGTGGCATGCGTCTCGACGACCGAGCCCTCGCCCTCTCCCCGCACGATGTGCATGACCACCGTGCGCGGTTCCGGCGCCGTGAACGTCGCGCGCACCGGGACGACGACGCGTCCGGCGACCTTGAATGACACATCGACGACGAACGCGTCGTCCGCGCCGCCCGCGTCACCCGTGTCGGCCCCGGACCCGGCCCCGTCCGCGCCGTCGCGTCGCGGAGCGCGCACCACCGTCAGATCCACGAAGGCGTACGGGTGGAACCACGCGCCGTGCCAGGGGTCGAGGCGGTTGGCGACGATGTCCTCCGGCTCGCACGTGCCCACCGTCGTGTAGACCGAGACGAGCGACCGGTCGAGGGTGGGACGCGAGGGCAACACCGGCTCCGGGAGCGGGAGTTGGGCGCCGTCCGTCGTGTCGAGGCGCACCCAGATCAGCACGCCGTCGTCGTGTACGGGCACGGGCTCCCAGCCGGCCGTCGCGGCGCCGTCCAGCGTCAGACCGTGCCAGTGGCAGACCAGCGTCCCGCAGAGCACCGGGCTGTCTTTGAGCGGCGCCCCGAGATGCGGGCACTGCCCGGGCCCCGCCACCGGCACCCCCTGGGCGTCGCGCCACACCACGATCTCCCGGCCGGCGATGGTGCGTCCCCAGGGGGCGGTGGAGGTCAGGTCACGCGATGCTCCCGCGACGTACCAGTTGCCGGACGGTCTGGCCTGGGCGCGGCGCAGTGCCGCGCCGATGAGGGCCGGCTGGGCGTCCCGCCACGTGCTGCGCTGGTGTTCCCACGGCACGGCGCCTCTGCGCAGGCCGAGGGGAAGGCGGGAACGCCGTGCCGGATCGCGCGAAACCATGCGTCGCTGCTTTCGTGAGTAACCATTGCCGACTCCCCTCCTGGGAGGGGACCGCGCCCCTCGCAAGCAAGCGAGCAACCCGTGCCCCTCGCAAGCAAGCGAGCAACCCGTGCCCCTCGTCTGCCCGCGCGCGAGCAATCCGTGCCGCCCGCCGCCCGCGCAAGCGTCAGCCGGCCCCGGAACGCTCCGGTCGCCGTGCCACGGCTGCGGCTGCGGCGGCACTGTTCGGTGCCCCGGTGTGCACCACGGCGTCCGGTGTGCGGCGGTGACGGGCCCGTGCCCGGCTGACCAGCCCGTCGAGGGCGATCAGCGCGCGCCGGCGGCGCGGGACCACGGCGCGGCGGTGCACGACCTGGTAGCCGTCGGCGGCGATGGCGTCCAGGATGCCGCGGTAGAGCACGAAGGCGGTGCGGATGCAGGGCCTGGAGCGCGGACTGAGCATCGCGAGGCCGGGCGCGGCCTCCCGGTAGGTGTGCCGCGTGAGGTCTTCCGCCGCTCGGAGCGCCCCCGTGATGCGGGCGTCTCCCTTTCCCGTACGTCTGCTCCACTCCAGGAGGGGGAGGTCGACGCCGTGCGCGGCCAGGAGGTCGAGGGGGAGGTAGACGCGGCCCCGGTCCAGGTCCTCGCCCACGTCCCGCAGGAAGTTGGTCAGTTGGAACGCCACGCCCAGGGCCGCCGCGTGCGGCTGCGCCTCGGCGGCCGGCACCACCGTGCCCAGGACCGGCAGCATCTGGAGGCCGATGACGGCCGCCGACCCGTGCATGTACGAACGCAGGTCGGCGTAGGTGGCGTAGGAGGCAACCGTGAGGTCGCTGCGCATCGACGCCATGAAGTCCCGGAAGAGCTGGGGGTCGATGGCGTAGCGGTCCGCCGTGTCCGCCACCGCGCGGATGACGGGACGGGCGGTGGCGCGGCCCGGGCTCAGCCCGGCGTCGAGGTCGCGGCCCAGCTCGTCGAGCGCGCACCGGCGCTGTTCCGGCGTGGCCGTGCTGTCCAGGGAGTCGACGATGTCGTCGGCCCAGCGGGCGAAACCGTACAACGCGTGCACGGCGGCCCGGTGTTCGAGGGGGAGCAGGCGCGTGGCCAGGAAGTACGTCCGGCCGTGCTGGGCGTTGAGCGCCCTGCACCGCTGGTACGCGTGGCGCAGAGCGGGATCGGTGATACCGGCGGCGTTGAGTTCGCGGGCGGTCATCAGGGGCGCTCCTCGGCGGAGTTCGGGGCGGCGGCCGGGTGCGGCCGGCGGCGTGGGCGGGGAGCGGCTGCCCCGGTGATGCGCGCCGCGGCGAGCTTTCCGGAGATGAGCACCGTGGGCACGCCGACCCCCGGGGTGGTGCCGCAGCCGGCGAGGACGGCGTTCTCGGTGCCGTTGACGAGGTTGCGGGGGCGGAAGGGGCCGGTCTGCGCGAAGGTGTGGGCGGCGGAGAACGGGGTGCCGTACAGATGGCCCTGGGCCTGCCAGTCGGCCGGAGTGACCATCAGCTCGTCCGTCACGGAGGCGGCGAGCCCGGCCAGGCCCCGGCGTTCCAGTTCGGTGAGGAGCTGGGTGCGGTAGCGCGGGGCGAGTTCGGCCCAGGCCCGCGCGTCGGGGCCGATGGCGGTGTTGGGGCACGGCGCGAGGACGTAGTGCAGGTGGTGGCCCGGCGGGGCGAGGCCGGGGTCGCTCGCGGTGGGGCGGGTGATGAGGAGCGAGGGGTCGCTCATGAGCCGGCCCCGGCGGGTGACTTCGTCGAACGTCGTCTTCCACGCGGCGCCGAACGAGATGGTGTGGTGGGCGAGTTGGGGCCAGGTGCGGTCGCAGCCCACGTGCAGGACCACCGCCGACGGGGCGGCCCGCAGCCCCACCGGGCGGCGCGGAGCACGACCGAGGAGGCGGTAGGCGACGGGCAGGTCGGCGGTGATGACCACGGCGTCGCACGGGATGCGCTCGTGCTCGGTAACCACCGCGGTGACCCGCTGCCCCGAGCGGTCGAGCCGCACCACGTTCTCGCCGTAGCGCAGCCGGGCCCCCGCGGAGCCGGCGGCCTTCGCCATCGCCGCGGGGAGCGCGTGCATGCCGCCGCGCGGGAAGTAGACCCCGGCGACGGTGTCCATGTACGCGATCACGGCGTACGCGGCGAGGGCGCGGGCCGGGGGCACGCCCGCGTACAGGGACTGGAAGGAGAAGACCCTGCGCAGCCGTTCGTCCTTGAGGAAGCGCCCGATGCGGGCGTCGAGACGGCCGAAGCCGCCGAGTGCGGCGAGCCTGGCGAGGTCGGGGGTGAACAACTGGAGCGGGGAGTCGAAGTTGGTGTCGATGAAGCCGGCGATCTGCGCCCGGTACAGCTGCTGGAGCCAACGGCGCAGCCTGCGGTAGCCCTGCGCCTCCCCGGGCCCCGCGAAGCGGGCGACCTCGCTCTCCATGGCGTCACCGTCGGTGTGCACGTCCAGGGTGGCGCCGTCCGCGAACTGGGCCCGGTAGGCCGGGTGCAGCGCGATCAGCTCCACGTGGTCGTACAGGCTCGTGCCGACCGCGGCGAAGGCCTCGTCGGCGAACTCCGGCATGGTCAGCACCGTCGGCCCGGTGTCGCGCAGGAAGCCGCCGCCCGCCAGGCGCCCCGCACGGCCGCCGGGGCCCGGTGACCGCTCGACGAGCGTGACGCGGCGGCCCGCCCCGAGGAGGTGCAGCGTCGCGGACAGACCGGCGAGTCCCGCGCCGATGACGACCACGTGGTCGGTGCGGCCCGGCAGGGTGCGCGTCATGAGGCTCCTTCCGTCACGCGGACGGGGGCGGCGAGCGGGGTGGTCACGGGCGTCGCGCCGTTGGGGGACGCGGGGAGGGGCCGTCCGGCCGCCGTGTGCATCAGCTGGAGGAGACGGCCGTGGCCGTCGGCGTGCAGATGGGCACGCAGCAGATGCCGGCGGGACAGGGCCAGCAGTTGGTCGATCCTGCGCAGCACGGTCCGGTGGGCTCCCGTGGACGTCACGGCCTCGCGCACCGCCAGCAGCCCGTCCGCGTCCAGGCCGGCGCACCCCAGGTGCCGGGCCAGCGCCTGCTGGGCCGCGGTGTTCGCCGAGGACTCCGCCCGCGCCAGGGCCACCGCGATCAGATAGGTGGGCTTGCCGGCCCGGATGTCCTGGCCCGGGGGCCTGCCGGGCAGGCCTGCGGTGGCGGGATCACCGAACAAGTCCCTCACGTCGTCGTGAAGTTGGAAGGCCAGGCCGGCACACCGACCCGCCGCGCGCAGCGCCGCCGTGGTGGTCGCGTCGGCTCCCGCGAGCAGGGCGCCGAGGTGCAGCGGGCGCTCCACCGTGTACAGGGCGCTCCGCAGACAGGCCGCGCGTACGGCACGGGCCCGCGTCCGTGTTCCGGTGAGGGCGCCGTGCATGTCCAGGTACTGCCCGGCGACCATCTCGGTGCGCATCACCGCCCAGGTGGCGCGTACCTCCCTCGTCACGGTTGCGGGCAGGTCGAGTTCGCCGATGAGGTCGTCGGCCCAGGCGAGCGCCAGGTCCCCGGCGAGGATCGCGGCGGCCTCGCCGAGCCGGCGCCGGCCGTCGGCCGTCGTGTCGGCGGCGTACTGCCCGGCCACCGCGGCGTGCACCGAGGGCCGGCCGCGCCGCACCAGGTCGCCGTCCATCACGTCGTCGTGGATCAGCGCGCCGCACTGCAGGAGTTCGAGCGCCGCGGACAGGTCGAGCGCGGCCCGCGTCCGCGTGGCGCACGGCCGGGTGCGGCCGCGCAGGGCCCACCACAGGAACTGGGGCCGTACCCGCTTCCCGCCGTCGAGCGCCAGCCGTTCCAGACGCGCCGCCACGTCGTGTGCGAACGTCTCGTCCAGCGCGCCGGCCCCCGCCGTCCGGGGCGCGAGCCAGTCCCGCAGCCGGTCACGGACCGCCGCGGGGACGTCGGCGTCGACCTGCGCGTACCCGGGCGCCACCCCCGCCGCCGCGCCGTCCGGCGTCACGGAGCGTCCCGGCGTCACGGAGCTGCCCGCCCGGCTCGATCCCTCGTGCGGCCGACCGTCTTCCCAGCCCATCGCGGCAGCTCCTTCGGCTCGTCCGTGCCGGGCGGCCGGCAGACCCCCCTCCGTGGGCGGTGCCCGCCGCGGCGAGGGATACGCAGAACAGACATCGCTCGTCGCCCCTTTCGGCGTGAACACCGGCTCACCGTGGTACTCGTGACCACGGCACGCCTGCGCGTACCGGAGCGCCGCGGAAGCGAACCTGATGGAGTCACGCGATTAGAGCGAGGGGAGCATCGACGCCGATGGACGAAGCCGACGTGGTCGTCGTCGGGGCGGGTGCGGCGGGCCTGTCCCTGGCCGACCGGCTCGCCGCCCCCGGATACGCCGGGGGAGCGCCGTCCGTCGTCCTGCTCGACGCCCCGGCGGGACCCTTGCGCCCGCCCCGGCGGACCTGGTGCTTCTGGGAAAACGGGGCCGGCCGTCACGACGCCGCGCTCGCCGCCTCCTGGCACTCCCTGCGCGTCCACGGCCGGGACGGACGCGGCACCCGCCAGGACATCGCACCGCTGCGCTACAAGATGATCCGCTTCGACACCTTCGAGTCCCTGGTGGACGAGCGCCTCGCCGAGGCGCCCCACATCACGCGGCGCCGGGCCACCGTGGAGCGCGTCACCCCGGCCGGCCGGGGCAGCCACGTCCACCTGCGCGACGACGACGGGCGGGCCCGCGTCCTGCACGCGCGCTACGTCTTCGACTCCCGCCCGCCACGCGTCCTGCCGCCCGCCCGCACCTGCCTGCTCCAGCACTTCAGGGGCTGGTTCGTGCGCACCCGGCGGCCCGTCTTCGACCCCCGGACCGCGGACCTGATGGACTTCCGCACGCCCCAGCCCCCCGGGGGCCTGGCCTTCTTCTACGTCCTGCCCACGAGCACCACCACGGCGCTGGTCGAATACACCCAGTTCTCCGCCGCCGTGCTGCCCGCCGAGGCGTACGACCGCATGCTGCGCGGCCATCTGGCCGACGTCCTCGGCGCGGGAGCCCACGAGGTGACCGACACCGAGTCCGGGGTCATCCCGATGACCGACGGCCGCTTCGCGCGCCGCAGCGCCCCCGGTGTCTTCCCCATCGGCGTGGCCGGGGGCGCCGTACGGCCCTCCACCGGGTACGCGTTCTCCGCCATCCAGCGCCAGGCCGCCGCCATCTCCGAAGCACTGCGCGCCGGACGCGATCCGCTGCCGCCGGCCCCGCATTCGCGGCGCTCCCGAGCCATGGACGCGGTCCTGCTGCGCGGTCTCGCCAGCGGCCGGGTGGACGGCGCCGCCTTCTTCGGGCAGCTCTTCGGCCACGTCCCGATGGAGCGTCTGCTGCACTTCCTCGACGGACGGACCACGCCGGCCCAGGACTTCGCGATCGGGCTGCGCACCCCGATCCTGCCCATGGTGCGCAGCGCACTCGCCACCGCCACCCACCCCAGACGCCCCGTCACACCGCCCGCCCGCCCCTCCTGAGCTTCACCTGTCTCGCCCGCCTACCTGAGAGCCCTGTGCCGGCTGCCCCTCCCGAGAGTCCCGTCCCGTCCGGCCCTCCCGAGCACCTCCTTCCGTCCGGCTCCCCGGAGGTCCCGTCCCGCCCGGCCCTCCTGAGCCTCCCCGTCCACCGAGGAACACCATGCCCGTCCCGCCCGACCCCGTCCGCCACGACCCCGCCGCCCTCCACCGCGCCCCGCGCAGCCGTGGCACCCACGGCCCGGCCCCTTCGACGCCCGCCCGCCGCCCCGCGCCCGTTCCGCGGGTGTCGCGGTCGCTTCCGGCCCCCTGGCCGCCGGCCGACGGGGCGTGTGCCCGATGAGGCGCGGCCGTCCCGGGCCCGGGCGGGACACGCGCGCCCGTCTGCTGCCCGCACGCCCCGGCACCCGTCGCGCCCGTGACGCCGGTTCGCTCTCGGTGGGCGTCGTCGGCGGCGGCATCGCGGGGCTCGCGGCGGCGACGGCGCTGGCCGAGCGCGGCGTACGCGTCACCCTGTACGAACGAGCCGACACGCTGGGCGGACGTCTGGCGGGATGGCCCACCACCCTGCGCGACGGCAGCCAGGTCACCATGAGCCGGGGCTTCCACGCCTTCTTCCGCCAGTACTACAACCTCCGCGCCCTGCTGCGGCGCACCGATCCCGCGCTGCGGCGCCTGACGCCGCTGCCGGACTATCCGCTGCGGCACGCGGAAGGCCTCCGCGACAGCTTCGCCGCCGTGCCCAGGACGCCGCCGTGGAGCGCCCTGGTCTTCGCGGCCCGCAGCCCCTCGTTCCCGCTGCGCGAACTCACCCGGGTGAACGCGGGGGCCGCGCTCGGCCTGCTCGACGTACGCGTCCCCGACGTCTACACCCGGCTCGACTCCATCAGCGCGTACGACTACCTCGACACCATCCGCTTCCCGCGGTCCGCCCGGCACCTGGCGTTCGAAGTCTTCTCCCGCAGCTTCTTCGCCGATCCGCGCACCCTGTCGGCCGCCGAGATGGCCCTGATGTTCCACATCTACTTCCTGGGATCCGCCGAGGGCCTCCTCTTCGACGTGCCCGACGAGCCCTTCCCGCAGGCGCTCTGGGATCCCCTGGCGGAGCGGCTGCGTCTGCTGGAAGCAACGGTGCGCAGCGCCACGGAAGTTCACGCCGTCGCGCCCGATCCCCGAGGCGGCCTGCGCCTGGCCACCGATGAGGGGGAGGACCAGCACGACGCCTGCGTACTCGCGCTGAACGTACCCGGCCTCGTCCAACTCGTCGGCCAGAGCCCGCAGTTGGGGGACGCAGCGTGGCGCGCGCGCATCGAAGGGCTGCGTACGGCCCCGCCGTTCCTGGTCAGCCGCCTGTGGCTGGACCGGCCCGTGGCCCGCGACCGCCCGGGCTTCCTCGGCACCAGTGGCTACGGCGACCTCGACAACGTGAGCGTGCTCGAACGGTGGGAGGGCGAGGCGGCCCGCTGGAGCGCCCGCACCGGCGGCTCCGTCGTCGAACTGCACGCGTACGCCCAGCCCCACGACGCCGACCGACGGGCCGTGCAGGACCGGCTCCTGGGTCAGCTGCGCCGCGTCTATCCCGAGACGCGCGACTGCTCCGTGACCGACGCCCGCCACGAATGGCGGGACGACTGCCCGCTGTTCCCGGTCGGCGGATACCAGGACCGCCCGACGGTACGCACCAACCACCCCGGCGTCATGCTCGCCGGTGACGCGATCCGCTGCGACCTGCCGGTCGCGCTGATGGAACGGGCCGCCACGACGGGGATGCTCGCCGCGAACGGACTGCTGGCGCGGTGGGGCATCGCGGGGCACGACCTGTGGACGGTGCCGCCGCACGGCCGTACCCTCCCGAACCGGCGACTGGCGGCGCTGTCCCGCACTTAGACCGTTTCGATTCGGCAACTGCGGCTAAACGCAGTGCATGTCGGAAACAGCGAAGACGAACGGGACCACGAAGAGCACCGCGGCCAAGAGCACGGCTCGACGCGCGAGCAGCGGGGCGCGCTCTGCCACGGCCAAGACCACAGCGGCTGCCGATCAGGCCAAGTCGGTGGCGTCCGACGCCAAGGACGCCACGGGCGGCGGCATGGTGGCGCTGCGTTCGAAGGCCAAGGCGGGTGGCGAGATGCTGTCCGCGGTCCCCGGCAAGTCGATCAAGGTCGCGTCCACCGCGTGGACGGTGGTGCGCAAGCGCAAGCAGATCGCGGTCGGTGTGGGCGGCGGCGCCGTCGCGGCGCTGGCGGGTGCCTACAGCCTCGGCCGGGCGACGGCCCGGCGGGCGCAGGGACCCTTCACGCGGGCGACGGGCGGCCGCTTCTGACGCGGGCCGCATGACGGCGGGGGGGGGCCGCGGGGGGGGGGGCCGGCGGGCCCCGCGGAGCATGGGGCGCGGCCCCCTGGGCGGGCGGCGGG
>NZ_JBIDBD010000002.1:160813-342943 GCF_043202815.1 Streptomyces sp. NPDC048111 | reverse complement strand
GGGCCCCGGCGCGGGGCGCCCGCCGGCCCCCCCCCCCCCCCCCCCCCCCCCCCCCCGCCGTCATGCGTGTGCGCACCCGGTTTCGCGCGCGGTGCGGGCTCGGCGAAGATGGGACCACGTCCCGTTGGCCGTCCGAGCACAGGAGTGCCCCCGCAGATGCCCGCTTCCGGTTCCCCTCCCGGTGCCAAGCCGCCGACGATCGCCGATGTCGCACGCGTCGCGGGTGTCTCGCGCACGACGGTCTCGCACGCGCTCAACGGGCTCGGCAAGGTGGATCCGCGGACCAGGGAGCGCATCAAGCAGACCGCCCTCGAACTCGGCTACCGGCCCAACTTGCGTGCGCAGCGCCTGCGTACGGGCCAGGCGAAGGCCATCGCCCTGGTGTCGTCCATGCCGTTCGCGGTGGCCGGCGGGCCGTCGCGGCTCGGGTTCTACATGGAGGTGGCCGCCGCGGCCGCCGAGAGCGCCCTGGTCCACGGCTACGCCCTGGTGCTCGTGCCGCCCGTGCGGTCGGGGTCCGCGCTGTACTCCCTGGACATCGACGGGGCCATCGTCGTCGAGCCGGACGCCGACGACGCGGCAGCGACGCAACTGCGTGAACGGGGGCTGCCGTACGTGGCGTTGGGCCGTCCGGTCGCGCCGGACGACGCGGCGCCGTACGTGGACCTGTGGGGCGACCGGGTCACGAGCGTGCTCCTCGCGCATCTGCGGGAGCAGGGAGCGCGGCACCCGGCGCTCGTCGTGGGCTCCGGCTCGCGGCACTCGTCGGTGGACGCCCGCACCGCGTACGAACGGCTGGCCGCCGAGTACGGCTGGACCCCCGTCGTCGAGGCCTGGCCCGAGACCGGCGGCGAGGACGAGGCGTACGAGCGCTGCGCGGCGCTGCTGGCCGCGCACCCCGAGACCGACGCGGTCTGCGCCCTGGTGGACGCCTTCGCGGTGGGGGCGGTGCGCGCCATCCGGGACAGCGGGCGCTCCGTCCCGGACGACGTGCTGGTCGCCACCCGCTACGACGGGCTGCGCGCCCGCACCTGCCAACCGCCCCTGACGGCGGTCGACCTGCACCTGGACCGGGCCGCGTCCGACGCGGTGGACCTGCTGCTCGCCGGACTGCGTGGCAGCCCGCCCGCACCGCCCGCGGCACCGCCGCCCGCACCGACCCTGGTGGCGCGCGCGTCCTCGCTCAGGCACCGCCCCTGAGCGCACGCCACCCCGCCGGGCCCCCGCGCCGGGCCCATGACCCGGCGCCGGGCCGGCACCGCCCTTCACGCCCCCGCGATGAGCACCGTGCCCGAGACCAGCGCGAAGACCAGCACGAACAGCCGCATCCGGCGGGCGTCGATGCGCTGATGCACCACCCGGCTCAGCCAGGCCCCCACGGCGATAGCGGGCAGCAGGGCCAGGGCCCAGCCCAGATCCGCCGCGTGCCCCCGCCCGGTCGCGAACAGCAGGGCGAGCGAGGCCACTTCACCCACCAGGAAGCAGGCGGCGACGGTCGAGCGGAGCTCGGCGGGGGGCCGGTGCTGGTAGACCAGGGCGAGCGGCGGGCCGCCGACCCCGGTCGCGGTCTCCGTGAGGCCGGTGACCACGCCCGCGCCGACATAGGCGGCCCGGTTGGGCGCGAAGGCCGGCGCCGCCAGGCTGACCAGGGCCGCGGCGACCGTGGCGCCGCCGACGTACAGCCCGATGCTGCGGTCCGGGATCACCCAGAGCAGCGCGAGCCCGCCCGGCGTGGCGGCGAGCCGGGCCACCGTGATCCAGCGTGCGCCGCGCAGATCGAGCGAGGCCCGCTCGCGCCAGGCGACGTACAGATTGAGCGGGATCATCGAGGCGAGGACGAACACGGGCAGCAGCGAGGGATCCAGGATCCCGGCCACGGGTGCGACGACCAGGGCGAAGCCGAGCCCGCTGCCGCCCTGGACGAAGGCGGCGACGGCCACCGTGACGGCCAGCACGATCAGGGTCTGAGGGGTCACTGTGCGGTGCTCCGGTTCCGTGCGGGTGCGTGCTGCGCGGGGACGGGGCCGGCAGCGGTGCGGGGTCGGGCCGCCGCCGCGCGGGCGGCCGTCGAGGTGGGGTGGGCGCGGGTGATGGGCGCTCTCGCGACCGCGGTACGCGCCAGGGCCGCGGCGCGGCGCACCAGCGCGAGGCCGTCCCAGTCCACGGGCTGTCCGTGCCACAGGCGCAGTCGGCCGCCCACGAAGACCGCGCTGATCTGGTCCCGGTTGCCGCGCCGCACCAGCTCCCAGGGCAGGTCCCAGGACAGCGCGAGCTCCGGTGTGGACACGTCCACCAGCAGGAAGTCGGCCGCCATGCCGGCACCGATGACACCGGTGTGGCCGCCGAGGCCGACGGCGTCCGCGCCCTTGGCCGTGGCGCGCTCCAGCCAGGTCCAGCCCGCTCCGCAGGACGAGTCGCCCGTGGCCAGCCCGTAGGTGAGGCGCTGGGCGAACTCGGCCGCGTCGGTGAGGCGGAAGCCGTCCCCGCGGGTGCCGTCGCTGCCGATCCCGAAACGGACGCCCCGCTCGGCCAGGGTCGTCGCGGGGGCCACCGCGTTGCCCTTCCACGCGCTGGCGACCGGGTTGTAGCTGACGGCCGTTCCCGTGTCGGCCAGGAGCGACACCTCGCGGGGCGACAGGAGGGTGGTGTGGGCGGCCAGGAGGTGGGGACCGAGGGCACCGATGTCGTGGAGGTGCTCCAGGGGGCGCAGGCCGTGGCGGAGCAGGGACCGTTCGACCGCGGCCAGATGCTCGTTGACGTGCATCTGGACCACCGCCCTCGCCTCGGTGGCCAGGCGGCCGGCCGCGTGCAGGGTGGCGTCGGTGGCGGCCTCGGGGATGGAGACCGCGAGAGAGGGGTGGATCAGCGGATCGTCGCCGTACGCGGCCAGATGCCGCTCGGCCCGTTCGAGCACCGCACGGGAATCGGCGCCGTCACCCGCGTCGTCGCAGATCAGCCCGAGGACGCAGCGGATCCCCGCGTCCCGCGCGGCGCACGCCACGACGTCGGTGTCCACATCGGCGCGGGTGCCCGCGTCGGTGACGGTGGTGAACCCGCCGCGCAGCGACTCCAGCGCGGCGAGCTTCGCGGCCACGTACGCCGACTCCTCGTCCAGAGCGCCTTCGAGCGGCACCCACACCCGGCGGAAGATCTCCGAGGGTTCGCCGAAGGCGAGGGCCGCGCCGAAGCTCTGGGTGAGGTGGTGGTGGCTGTCGACGAAGCCCGGCATCAGCAGGTGGCCCGGCAGGCGCAGGGCGGTGAGCTGTGGATGGGCGCGTTCCAGTTCCTCGGTCGGTCCCACCGCCGCGAAGCGACCCGCGCGGACGAGCACCGCGTACAGCTCGACGACTCCTTCCGGCAGCAGGACCGCGTCGGGGACGAGGAGGAGGGGGCCGCCGGAGCGCAGCCGTTCCTTGATGAGCTGGTTCATCGGTTGCCTTCGGTGCGCAGATCGGGGCGTACGGACAGCCGACCGGCGAGGGCCGGACCGACGTGGTGGAACAGGACGTTGAGGAGGGCCGCGACGAACGCGCCGACCGCGACGCCGCTTTCGAGCAGGATGCGGACGGTCGAGGGGAAGCCCCGGTAGACGTCGGGGACGAGGATGGGCAGCAGCCCGAGCGCGAGGGCGACGGCACAGATGAACGTGTTGGTGTGCCGGTCGAGATCGCAGCGCGCCAGCATCTGCATGCCCAGCACGGTGATCACCGCGAACACGACCATGGCGGTGCCGCCGACCACCGCGGCCGGGACGACGCTGATCGCCCGGGTCACCGGCGCGAGGAACCCGATCGCGATGAGCACCACGCCGGCGGCGGCCGTGACGTAGCGGCTGCGCACCCCGGTGACGCGGACGATCCCGATGTTCTCCCCGCTCGTCACCATCAGCGGCATGCCGAACACCCCGCCGAGCGCCGAGACGAGCGCGTCCCCGCGGATCGTCCTGGGCACGGCCACCCGCTGATCGATCTCCTTGCCCACGGCCTCGGCGTTGATGACGGTCTGGCCGGTGGCCTCGGCCATCGACGCCAGGCTGTACAGCATGAGCGGCAGGGCCGCCAGCACGTCGAACCGCGGCGAGCCGAACGGCAGGAGCCGCGGCACGTCGAGCCAGCCGCCCTGGCTCAGGTGCCCGAGACCCACGTCCCCGAGCAGGAGCGCGAGGACCGTCCCGGCGATCAGGCCGAGCATGACGGACAGTTGACGCAGGACGCCCCGCAGGAGCAGATGGCCGAGGACCGTGAATCCGATGGTCGCCAGGCCCAGTCCGAGCCGGCCCGGATCGGCGAAACCGGCCTCGCCGGGGCGCCCGGTGACCAGGCCCGCCCCCACCTTCACCAGATTCACGCCGACGATGACGATCATCGTGCCGATGACGAGGGGCGGGAAGTACTTCAACAGCCGTGCGAAGACCGGCAGTACGGCGAAGGTGAAGAGCGCCGTGAGGATGACCGCGCCGGTCGCGACGCGCAGGCCGTGTTCGCCGGCGATGGCCAGGAACAGCACCAGCGGCGCACCTCCCGGCAGCATGACGAACGGCAGCCGGGGCCCGAACTTCCACACACCGAGCGACTGGATCAGCGAGCCGATGCCGGAGAGCACGAAGGCGGCCGAGAGGAGGTCGACCGTGAGGCCCGCGTCGAGCCGCAGGGTGGCGCTCATCAGGAAGATCGCGGAGATGGGTGTCGCGGCCATGACCAGGACGTGCTGAAGGCCGAACAGCAGGATCCGCCCCAACGGGCGTGACGCGTCGACGGGGTGGGAGGTGTCGCTGTGCGGTGCCGGTGCCGGGGCCGTGGCGGCCGGCACGGCGGGGGCCGGGGAGTCGGGGGTGGTGGCGGGGGCCGGGGGTGGGGTGCGGCGGGGACGGGACACGTGCGAGCTCCGTTCGGGTCGCGAGCGCGGAATTCGGCCGTGGACCGGCCCGGACGGGAGCCACACACGATCGGCCAAATCGATTTGGCCGCCAGTATGGGGAGCCCGGAGAAGCGGCGTCAAGGGTGGGGAGCCGGGGATGCCCGGGGTCGTTGGGCGGGGCTCGGCGACTCGGAGCGTTCCGGACGGGCTGCCGGGTTGGCGGCCCTCGGTGCGAGAAGGGCCGGGCCACGAGGTTTTTTCACCTGATCGGTAAAGCCACCAATCCGCGGCGGCGGCAGGACCGAAGTCCACGCGTGAGGGACGAGGAGAAGGATCAACCAGTACGGCCGTTGCCGCCGCGCTCGGCGCCGCCCGCGGACACGGGCACGGCCCCCGCGGACACGGGCACGGCCCCCGCGCGCGACGGCGTCGGCCGCCCGCCCGTACGGCAGGGCCCGGAGGACGCCCCGGCTCATGCTGACGGCGTCGGCCGCCCGCCCGCTGGGCAGGGCCCGGCGGACGCCCCCGTCCAGGACCCCGGCGCGCAGGACACCCCGGTCGCACGCCGGCCCCGCGGGGGCGCCGGTAGTGCGAGTGCGCCGGGAAGCGCACGGCCCACGGGCGGCGGCGGCGCGGGGCACCTCCCCCGCACGGCCGTCATCGGCAGCGGGGTCGCGGGCCTGACCGCCGCGCACATCCTGAGCAAGGCCCACCACGTGACCCTGTACGAGGCCGACGACCGGCTCGGCGGGCACGCCCACACCCACGACCTGACCGCTCCCGGCGGCGGCACGCACCGCGTCGACTCCGGCTTCATCGTGCACAACCGGCGCACCTACCCCCACCTGCTGCGCCTGCTGCGCGAACTCGGCGTCGCCACGCAGGAGTCGGAGATGAGCATGTCCGTGCGGTGCGAGGGCTGCGGGCTCGAATACGCCGGCTCGCGCGGCCCGCGCGGACTGTTCGCCCAACCCCGCAACGCCCTGCGCGGCCCCTACCTGCGCATGCTCGCCGAGGTGCCCCGCTTCCACCGCGCCGCCCGCTCCCTGCTGGCCCGGGGCGGCGCCGACGACCTGCGCACGCTCGGCGCGTTCCTCGACGACACCGGCTTCTCGCCGTACTTCCGGGCCCACTTCATGACGCCGGTGGTGTCCGCCGTGTGGTCCTGCGACGCGGAGACGGCCCTGAGGTATCCGGCCGCGTACCTGTTCCGCTTCCTCGCCCACCACGGCCTGCTGTCGGTGACCGGCTCACCGGTGTGGCGGACGGTGACGGGCGGCTCGGGCACCTACGTCGAACGGATCGCCGCCGGCCTCCACGAGGTGCGCACCGCCACCCCGGTACGCACCGTGCTCCGCCACGCCGACCACGCCGAGGTGACCGCGGACGACGGAACCACCGACTCCTACGACCACGTCGTCCTCGCCGCGCACCCCGATCAGACCCTGCGGCTGCTCGGGGACGCGACCCCGGACGAGAAGGAGGTACTCGGCGCCTTCCCCTACTCCCGCAACACCACGCTGCTGCACACCGACACCTCCCTCCTGCCGCGTGCGAGCGGCGCCCGCGCCTCCTGGAACTATCTGATGCCGGACTGCCGGGCCGGCGCCGACCGGGTACGGGTCAGCTACGACATGAACCGGCTGCAACGCATCGACGCCGAGCGCACGTACGTGGTCACCCTCGGCGGCCAGGACCGTGTCGACCCCGCCCGGGTGCTGGCCCGCATGACCTACGAACACCCGGTGTACACGCCCGAGTCGGTCGCCGCCCAGCGCCGGTTGCCCCAACTCGCCACGTCCGTAGCCGTGTTCGCGGGGGCCTACCACGGCTGGGGGTTCCACGAGGACGGCTGCCGGTCCGGCGTCGAGGCCGCTGCCGCGCTGGGGGTGCGGTGGTGAGGGCCGTGTCCCGCCGTCCGGCGCGGACGGGTTCGTCCGCCCTCTACCCGTGCGTGATCACCCACGTACGGCGCTCGCCCTCGCGCTACACCCTGCGGCACCGGACCTACCTGTGGCTCGTGGACCTCGACCGGCTGCCCGTACTGCCGCGTCCACTGCGCCCGCTCGCCGGTTTCCGCGCCCGCGACCACTTCACGGGCCGTGCCCCCACGATCCGGGCGGCGCTCGACGGCTTCCTCGACGAGCACGGCATCGACCTGGCGGGCGGCCCGGTGCTGATGCTCGGCCATGCCCGCTTCTGCGGATACGTCTTCAACCCCCTTACCGTGTACTGGTGTTACGGCCCCGACGGCGCCCTGCGCTGTGTGGTGGCCGAGGTGCACAACACCTACGGCGAACGCCACGCCTACCTGCTGCACACCGACGCGGCCGGGGCCGCCACGGTGGACAAGGACTTCTATGTGTCGCCGTTCCATCCGGTGGACGGCCACTACGACATGCGCCTTCCACCGCCCGGCGAGCACCTGCGTCTGTCGATCCGGCTCCAGCGGCCGGGCGCGGCGCCGTTCACGGCCGCGGTGCACGGCACGCGCCGCGAGGCGACCGTCCCCGCGCTGCTGCGGCTGGCGCTGCGTCACCCCTTCCCGACCCTGAGGGTGTCCCTGGCCATCCGCGCCCACGGCATCCGACTGTTCCTGCGGGGCCTGCCGGTGCAGCCGCGCCCCGGCCGTACTCCGGAGAGTGCCTCATGACCCCAGCAGAAGCCCCCGCCACCGCCCGCCGGCACACCCCGGCCGCGCCCATCGCCGCAGCCGACGCCGGACGCCGGCTCGGCGTGGCTCCCGCGCCCAGGGCGCCCTGGCCGGTGCGGCCCGTCACCGCCGCGGTACTCGAACACGCCCTGCGGCACCTGCCGTTGCGCCTGCGGTACGCCGACGGCACCGCCATCGGCCTCGGCGGCCCGGTCCTCGACGTGCGCGACCCCCGTGCCTTCCACGCCCGCGTCGGCAGGCGCGGGCTCATCGGGTTCGGCGAGTCGTACATGGCGGGGGAGTGGGACGCGCCGGACCTGGTCGGCGCCCTCACCGTGCTCGCCGCGAACGCGGCCGACCTGATCCCCGCGCGCATGCAGCGGCTGCGCGGCCTGTGGGCACAGCGTCAGCCCCGTACGCAGCGCAACACACCGCACGGATCGCGGTCCAACATCAGCCGCCACTACGACCTGTCCAACGACCTGTTCGCGCTGTTCCTCGACGAGACGCTCAGCTATTCCGCGGCCCTCTTCCGGGGCTTCCCGTCCGACTGGTCACAGCTGGCCACGGCCCAGCAGCGCAAGATCGACCGCCTGCTCGACCTGGCCGGCGTCCAGGAAGGCACCCGTCTCCTGGAGATCGGGACGGGCTGGGGGGAACTCGCCCTGCGGGCCGCCGCCCGCGGCGCGCACGTCACCTCGCTCACCCTCTCCCGCGAGCAGCGCGAACTCGCCCTGGCACGCGTGGCCCGGGCGGGCCTCGCCGACCGCGTGAGCATCGAGCTGTGCGACTACCGCGAGGCGCGCGGCACCTATGACGCGGTGGTCAGCGTGGAGATGGTCGAGGCGGTGGGCGTGGAGTTCTGGCCCGTCTACTTCCGCACCCTCGACGAGCGTCTGGCGCCGGGCGGGCGCGCCGCCCTCCAGGCCATCACGATGCCGCACGAGCGGATGACGGCAGCCCGTCACACCCACACCTGGATCCAGAAGTACGTCTTCCCCGGCGGCCAGATCCCCTCCACCCGGGCCATCGAGCACACCGTGCGCGAGCACACCGGCCTGTCGGTCGCCGCCCGGGACGGCTTCGGCGCCCATTACGCGGAGACCCTGCGCCTGTGGCGCGAACGCTTCGCCGAACGCGCCGACGAGGTCGCGGCCCTCGGCTTCGACGAGACCTTCCGCCGCCTGTGGACCTTCTACCTCGCCTACTCCGAGGCCGGATTCCGCTCCGGATACCTCGATGTGCAGCAGTACCTGTTCACCAAGGCCGACGCCGTCACCGCCGACGGACACCGGCAGCCGGAGGAGCGATGAACCCGTTCGCCTGGGACGCCTTCGCGCAGGGGCTCGGCTGGACCGCCGTCACCGCGCTCGCCGTCATGCTCGCCACCTTCGCCATCGCCCTCGTCCTGGGGGTGCACCGGGTGGTCGACGTGGCCTGGGGAGCGGCCTTCGCCGCGGTGGCCGTGGTGAGCCTCGCCGTATCGGCGGGCGAGGGCGACGGGGCCCGGCGGCTCCTGGTCACCGCCCTCACCGTCGTGTGGGGACTGCGGCTCGCGGTGCACATCGCCCGCCGGGGCCGGGGCCACGGTGAGGATCCGCGGTACGAGGCGATGCTCGGCCGCGCCCCGGGCAACCGGAACCTGTACGCGCTGCGCATGATCTACCTGCTCCAGGGCGGCCTCGTATGGCTCGTGTCGCTGCCCGTGCAGGCCGCCCAGTACGCGCCCCGGCCGCTGTCCGCCCTTGCCTGGGCCGGCGCGGCCCTCTGGCTCGTCGGCCTGTTCTTCGAGGCTGTCGGCGACGCCCAACTGGCCCGCTTCAAGGCGGACCCCGCCCACCGCGGGCGCATCATGGACCAGGGGTTGTGGCGGCTGACCCGGCACCCCAACTACTTCGGGGACTTCTGCGTGTGGTGGGGGCTGTTCCTGATCGCCGGTGACGGCGGTTGGCGGGCCGCCGCGGTGTCCGTCGTCTCGCCGCTGGTGATGAGCGCTCTCCTGATCAAGGGCAGTGGCAAGCGGCTGCTGGAGCGGCACATGGCGGGCCGGCCCGGCTGGGACGCCTATGCGGCCCGCACCAGCTCCTTCTTCCCCTGGCCGCCACGCCGCCCCCGGTGACCGGCCCCCGGGCTGCCGTACCGGTAGCGGTGAACAGAACAGCCCCCGGGCTGCCGTGCCGGTCGCGGTCAACAGCCCCGGGCTGCAGTGCCGCTCGCAGCGGACGGGGGAGGCGCCGGGCCCCGAGCCCCGCCCCGGCCCGATGTCCACGACCCGCGGAGCGCCGGTCCCGTCCTGCGCGAAATTCTCCACGCGTCGCGGCAATCCTTTGGTGCGTCGGCTCCGAATCGTTGGTGTCGCATTCGTATTCCAGGAGGATCACCGCGTGAACGAAGTGGTGCACATCGGCAAAACCCCCTCCGCCGGGCCCGACCTGCCCACCCTGCTGGAACGGGTGGCCCAGGGCGACCAGCGTGCCTTCAGCTCCCTGTACGACGCCGTGGGCGGCTCGGTGCTCGGGGTGGTGCGTGCCGTCGTGCGTGATCCGGCCCAGTCGGAGGAGGTCGCCCAGGAGGTCCTCGTCGACGTGTGGCGTACGGCCGCGCGCTACCGGCGCGACCGCGGCAGCGTCATGAACTGGGTGCTCACCCTCGCCCACCGCCGCGCCGTCGACCGGGTCCGTTCCGCGCAGGCCGCCACCGAACGCGAACACAAGGCGGCCCTGCTGGCCCAGACCCCGGCCTTCGACGAGGTGGCGGAAGAGGTGGACCGCCGGCTGGAGCGCGAACAGGTGCGCCGCTGTCTGCGGACGCTCACCGAACTCCAGCGCCAGTCCGTGACGCTCGCCTACTACCGCGGCATGACCTACCGGGAAGTCGCCGAACTGCTCACCGTGCCGCTGGGCACCGTGAAGACCCGACTGCGCGATGGGCTGATCCGGCTGCGCGACTGCCTGGGGGTGACGGCATGACCAACGCCGAACTGCACACACTGACCGGCGCGTACGCGCTGCACGCCCTGACGGAGACCGAACGCGCCGAGTTCGAGGAGCACCTGCGGGCCTGTGAGGGATGTGCCCAGGAGGTACGGGAACTGAGCGCCACGGCGGCCAGGCTCGGCCTCGCGGTGTCGGTGACCCCGCCCGTGGAACTCAAGGACGCCGTCCTGCGGCGGATCTCCGTGGTCCGCCAGGAACCCCCGCACACCCCGGCCGCCCCGGGGGCCGCCGGAAACCGCCGGCGCGGCGCCCGCTGGTCCCGCTACGCGCTGGCCGCCTGTCTCGCGGCGGCGGCCGCGCTCGGCGGGGTCGCGGTCTGGCAGCACCAGCGGGCGACCGACGCCCAGGAGCGGGCGGACGCGGCACAGCGCCAGTCCCAGCAGCTCGCCGACGTCCTCGCGGCACCCGATGCGAAGGCGGTGACCGGCACCCTGCCGGACGGCGCGAGCGGCACCCTGGTGGTGGCGCGCAGCAGGAACCAGGCCGCCTTCGTGGCCTCCGGGCTCCAGCGTCCCCCCGCCGGCAAGGTCTACCAGCTGTGGTTCAACGACCAGGGCACCATGCGCTCGGCGGGCCTGATGAACCCAGCCCGGTCCACCGAGGCCGTCCTGCTGAACGGGCCGGTCGACCGGGCCTCGGGCATGGGCATCACCCTCGAACCCGCGGGTGGCTCCACCGCACCCACTTCCGCACCCCTGGCCCTGATGAACTTCGCCACCGCCTGACACCTCCGAACGCACCACGGGCGGGCCGCCGATGCGGCCCGCCCGTGGTGCGTTGCTCAAGTCCCTTACGCCAGCGGTTACTTGGGCATCAGGACGCTGTCGATGATGTAGACGGTGGCGTTGGCGGTGGGAACGTTGCCGCAGACCACGTTGGCGCTGTCGTTGACCTTGTAGGCGGTGCCGGAGCCGGCGGTGGTGACCTTGCTCTTCTCCAGGGTGTCGAAGGAGCCGTTCTCCAGCTGCTTGGGGGTGAGCTTCTGGCCGACGACGTGGTAGGTCAGGATCTTGGTGAGCGTGGCCTTGTCGTTGAGGACCTTGTCCAAATCGGCCTTCGGGATCTTCGCGAAGGCGTCATTGGTGGGGGCGAACACCGTGATGTTCTGGGCGTTGTTGAGCGTGTCGACCAGGCCGGCCTTCTTGACCGCGGCAACCAGTGTGGACAGCGCCGGGTTGTGCGAGGCGGCGGTGGCGACCGGGTCCTTGGCCATGCCGTCGAAGGAACCGGCACCGTCCTTCGGCACGGCCGCACACCCCGGGCCGAACGGCTTGTCCGTCATCGAGGCGTCGCCCGTGGAGGACTGGGTGGCCGGCGGGGCCGCCTCGGCGGTCGAAGCGGAGCTGTCCTTCTTGCCGTCGTCACCGCCGCACGCGCTGAGCGCGAGCGGCAGCACGGCGGCGGCCGAGACGGCGATGGCGGCACGACGGAAACGCAGGGCATTCATGGTGACTCCTGGAGTGTGTGGAGCGTGAAGGGGGAGATGGGCGGCGGTGCGGGCTCGACAGGGGCACGCACGGGGGTCGCGTCCGGCCGCCGGGGCCGTCGGGATCGTCGGCGGCCGATGGCGGCACCGCCCACCGCGCTCACCGGCCCCGCATCGGGCCGCACCTCGGGCCGGGACCGGTTCCGCGACGGCCGGCGCGGCGAACCCCGCGAGCAGTCCGGACAGGGCGGCCGGCACAAGGCGCGTACCTCGGCTCGGAATCTTCATCACGGCTCGTATTCGGAGCCGGAGCACATCGGGATTGGTCACTCACCCGGACGAGTGCCCCGGGCGCGGCGGGCTGACGGCGCCGACCAGGAGGAACGGGTCCGCGAACGGCGAACGGCCGGCCCGGCGCCGACCGGGACGGGGGCTCGGCGGGCTGACGATGGGGGGCGAGAACACGGAGCTCAGGATGGCGGTCGCCGGCACGCCGCCACCCGGCGGCTCACTCGGCGGGACTGCCCGGCTGCTCGTGGGTGGCGCAGTGGATGCCGCCACCGCCGGAGGCGATGGCGTCGATCTCCACCATGACGACATCGCGTTGCGGGAAGTGCTCCCTGAGGATGCCCCTGGCCCGGTCGTCGGCCCGCGCGTCGCCGAAACGGGGCATGAACACGGCGCCGTTGGCGACGTAGAAGTTCGCGTACGTGGCGACGAAGTCGTCGCCCCGGCCGGTGATCCTGTCGAGGTCCGGCTGCGGCAGGTCCACGACCTCAAGTCGCTTGCCCCGCGCGTCCGTTGCCTCCCTCAGCACTGACCGGGCCTGGTCCGCCGCCCGGGACCACACGTCCGGCGGGCTGCCCGGGAAGGCTCGGTCGACCAGGACCACCCCCGGTGCGGTGAAGCGGGCGATGCTGTCGACGTGGGCGTCCGTGATGTCCTCGCCCCGTACCCCGGCCGGCCAGATCACCTTCCGCACCCCGAGGCTGCTCCTGAGCTCCGCCTCGATCCGGTCCCGCGTCATGCCGGGGTTGCGGTTGCCGTTGACCACCGAGCTCTCGGTGACCAGCAGCGTGCCCTGCCCGTCCGTCTCGAACGAGCCGCCCTCGGCGACCAGCGGCGCGTCGGCCCGGGGGATCCCGTACCGCGCGAGCACCGACCGGCCGATCCGGGCGTCGTGGGCGTGGACCTGCTTGCCGCCCCAGCCGCTGAAGTGGAGATCGACGCCCAGGAGGTCACCGTCCTCCTCCACGAAGACCGGCACCGTGTCCCGCGCCCACAGGTCGTCCACGGCGAGTTCGATCACCTCGACCCGGGAACCGCACGCCCGCTGTGCCGCCGCCCGCTGACCGGGCCTGGCCATCAGCACCACCGGCTCGTACTCGCCGACCGCCCGCGCCACCCGAGCGACGTCCGCACGCACGGCGGCCAGATCGTCACCCCACAGCTCCTCCAGGGCCGGCCACGCCATGAACGTACGGGCGTGGCTGTCCCACTCCGCGCCCAGGCGCCGGCCCGCCGTCCGCTCGTCGGCCGCGCGGAGTCCGGTGGGACGGCGCGGGGAGGAAGGGGTCATGGTGAAGCTCCTGCCTGGTGCTGGGGGTGCAGGGGCGCGGCGGACCGCGGTGTCGCTCGCCCGCCGCCCCCCAACAGCCGTGCCCCTGGCCGGAATTGGCGCCCCCCAGCGTCTCCGCTCAGGCGTGCGGCGGGCGGGTGGCCGTCTCCAGGTAGAACGCGTCGATGCTCTGCACCGCCTGCTCGAACTCCTCCAGGTTGACCGGCTTGGTCACATACGCGTTGGCATGGCTGGTGTACGCGTCCGTGACGTCGTCGGGTGCCGAGGACGTCGTGAGGACGACCACGGGGATGGTCTGGAGGTCCGCGTCGGCCTTGAGGACCCGGAGCAGCTCGCGGCCGTTCATGCGCGGCATGTTGAGGTCCAGGACGATGAGGTCGGGACGCATGCTGTCGGGGTCGCGCAGGTGCTCCAGGGCGGCGACACCGTCGGTGACCTGGACGAGATCGCGGGCCCCGCGCTCGGAGAGTGCCTCCTCGATGAGCATGGCGTCGGCGGCGTCGTCCTCGACGAGCAGCACGGCGAAGGGGCGGGACTGGGCGGTCATCATCGAATGCTCCGTGGGTGCTTCATAGGAGTGGTGGAACAGCCCCGGCCAGCGCCGCCGGGCGCCCTGCCGGGTCATGCCGCATGCTTCGCCGATTTGGGGGTACCCGGCGCCCGTGCGGGCCGCGTCCACGGCCGCGGACCGCTGAAGCCGCTCGGCGGACCGTTGCAGTTGGACGAGTACGTGCAGCAGCGTCAGCGCGGGCGTCGCATCGCCCGCGTCCGCAGAACCTGGGTCTTCCAGCAACTGCTGGGCGATGCGCCGCGCAAGGTCGCCGACCGCCACGTCCGTGACGGCGGCGGTGTCCTGCGGCAGGTCCCGCAGTACGAAGTTCTTGCCAGGCATACCCGGCACCCTAGGCCCCGACCCGACCCCGCGACAACATCTGTTGTCGAACAGCCTCTACAGTATGCGCGGCGCTGATTCCACGCGGCACCGGCACAGGGCACAGGCATACGACACAGGCACAGGCACGGCGGAGGGGTTAACAGATGACCGGCGACGAGACGCTGCCGCGTGCGCGCGGCCTTGCCACCTGGACGACCCGGCGGTGGCTGCGTGTGGGCGTGGCCCTGTCCCTGGCCGTGCTCACGGTCCTGGGCGTGACCGGCGCCTGGATGCTGGGCCGGACCGCCGCGCTGAGCGACGACCTCGTGGACGTGAAGTCCCAGGCGCTGAACACCTCCTTCCGCCTGGAGTCCGCCCTGCTCAACCAGGAGACCGGCATCCGCGGCTACGGGATCACCGGGAACCCCGAATTCCTCACGCCGTACCAGCAGGGCCTCACCGAGCAGACCGCCGACGTGCGGCGTCTCGATGACCTGCTGCGGGACGACACGCGTGGCACGGTCGACCTGCGTGCCGTCGAGAGCGCCCTGGAGGCCTGGCAGAGCAGGATCGCCCGCCCGATCGCCGCGTCGCCGGCCGGAGCGCCGTCACCGCTGGCCACCGAGCGGGCCGGCGAGGGCAAGACCGCCTTCGACCGCGTGCGCACGGCCCTCGGCCGCCAGCAGGAGCAGCTGCGGGCCGAGCAGGCCGCCGCGCGTGATGACCTCACGGCCACCATGCGGCAGCGCAACTGGCTGTTCGCCGCCATCGCCCTGGTCATCCTCGCCCTCGCCGGCCTGGTCTTCGAGGGACTGCGCCGCGGGGTCACCCGGCCCCTCGAACGGCTCGGAGCGGACGCCCGGGCGGTGACCGGCGGCGACTTCGCCCGCCCCATCATCCCGACCGGCCCCGCCGACCTCAGGCGCCTCGGCGCGGAGATCGAGATCATGCGGAAGCGCCTCGTCCAGGAGCTGGAGAGCAGCGAGGAGTCGCGCCGGCTCCAGGACGAGCAGGCCGCCGACCTCCAGCGCTCCAACGCCGAGCTCGAACAGTTCGCGTACGTCGCCTCGCACGACCTCCAGGAGCCGCTGCGCAAGGTCTCCAGCTTCACGCAGCTGCTCCAGCGGCGCTACGCGGGCCAGCTCGACGACAAGGCCGATCAGTACATCGCCTTCGCGGTCGACGGCGCGAACCGCATGCAGACCCTGATCAACGACCTGCTCGACTTCTCCCGCGTGGGCCGGGTCCACCACGCCCACCAGAGCGTGGACCTCGACTCGGTGATGGAACGCACCCTGTCCGCGCTCAGCGTGAGCATCGAGGAGACGGGCGCGCAGATCACCTGCGACCCGCTGCCCAGCCTGGTCACCGACCCCACGCAGATGGGCATGCTGTGGCAGAACCTGATCGGCAACGCGATCAAGTTCCGCCGACCCGGACAGCAGCCGCACATCAAGGTGACGGCGGACCGGGAGGGCGACCTGTGGCGGTTCACGGTCACCGACGACGGCATCGGCATCGCGCCCGAGTACGCGGAGAAGGTCTTCGTGATCTTCCAGCGGCTGCACACCAAGGACGTGTACAGCGGCAGCGGCATCGGGCTCGCCATGTGCAAGAAGATCGTCGAGTTCCACGGCGGCACCATCGCGGTCGACCCGGAGTACACGGCCGGCGCCCGCATCACGTTCACCCTCGCCGACGCACCCGCCCCGGCCGAGGAGGCCGAGCCCGGACCGGAAGGCGCCCACCCGGCCGAGAACGCGGAGCCGGTCTCGTGAACACAGCGCCGCAGAGCGGCACCAGAGCGACGCAGCCGATCTACCGCGTGCTGCTGATCGAGGACGACGAGGGCGACGCCCTGCTGGTGGAGGAGCTCCTCCACGACACCGGGCTGCGCTTCGAGCTCACCACTCGCACCAGCCTGGCCCAGGCCCGCACCGAACTGGCCGCCGCGCCCGTCGACTGCATCCTGCTCGACCTGCACCTGCCGGACGTCTCGGGCACCAACGCGGTCACGGCGGTACGCGGCTTCGCCCCGCACACCGCGGTGATCGTCCTGACCGGCCTGTCCGAGGCCCAGGCCGGCCCCGAGGCGATGGCCGCCGGCGCCCAGGACTACCTGGTCAAGGGCAAGGTCGAGGCGGACCTGCTGCGCCGCACCCTGCGGTACGCGGTCTACCGCAGCCAGACCGAGCGGGCGAGCGCCGAGGCACAGGCGGCGCAGCTGCGCGCCGAGGAGAACGCCCGCCTCGAACGGGGCCTCCTGCCCCAGCCGATCCTCGACACCTCCACCGTGAAGGTCACCTCGCGCTATCTGCCCGGCGGTGAACTCGCCCTGCTCGGCGGCGACTTCCTCGACGTCGTCGAATGCGACGACGGGCTGCTGCGCGCGGTGGTCGGCGACGTCAGCGGCCACGGCCCCGACGCCGCCGCACTCGGCGTCTGTCTGCGGATCGCCTGGCGTTCCCTGGTGCTCGGCGGCCACCGCGGCCCCGACCTCCTGCACCTCATGGAACGCATCCTCATCGCCGAGCGCGGCAGCCACACCCTGTTCGCCACCTGCGCCCTGCTCACCCTCGACGAGAAGGCCCGCACCGCCACGCTGCACCTCGCCGGCCACCACGAACCCCTGCTCACCACGGCGGCGGGCACCCTCGAAGTCCCGGCCGAACTGGGCATCGCCCTCGGCATCGCGCCCGAGCAGCGCCACTGGCCCGCCACGGTCATCCCGCTCCCCGACGCCGGCGCCCTGACCCTCTACACCGACGGTCTCACCGAGGGCCACAACGGTTCCGAGGGCGGCCGACTGGGCGTCGAGGGCCTCCTGAACCTGATCGAGCACCTGCCCCCGACGGACCCGGCGGCCCATGTGGACCGCCTCATCAAGGAGACCCACGCCCTGAACGCGGGCCGCCACTCCGACGACCTCGCGGTCCTGAGGCTCGACTGGGGGACTCCGCACGCGTACAGGTGACCTCGTGCAGGGTCGGCGAGCGGCAAGGGACCCAACGCCTCACGGCTCACGCCTCACGGCGCCGCCCGCCCCCGACGAACGGCCGGACCTCACAACTCCAACAAAGGCTCCAGAGAACGCAGTTGCTGCCGGATCGAGTCCAGGGACTCGGTGCGGGCGCGGTCGAGGACGAGGTACACGAAGAGGCCGCCCTCCCGCAGGTGCATCAGCGGGCGGATCATGTGCAGTTCGGTGCCGAGCGTGATGAGGATGTCCTCGACGCTGTCGGGGGAGTAGCCGAGGAGTTCGAGGGTGTAGAGCTTGGCGCGCATGACATCGCTGTCGCCGTACGCGACCTTGTCCATGTCGAGCCCACTGCCCCGGTCGAGCGAGCCGAGGACGCGGCGCTGCTGGAAATCGACGACCGCGACGCCGGTGGCCCCCTCGATGGCCAGCGCCTTTTCCAGTACCTTCTCGAGACTGCCCATCCGTGCGCGCCCTCCTCAGAACAGGAAACCGCCGGGGTGCGGCGACCCGGGCTTCCCGGCCGTTGAGATCGCACAGTAGCGGAGAAGGAGCACGTCGCGCCCTGCGCGGCCGGGCGGACGTGCCGGATGCCGCCCGGCTCCGCCCGGCACCCGCCCACCCCGCGGTGACGGGTGCCCCGGCCGCTCCCCGTAGTCAGGCGGGCTCAGGACGGCCGGTGTCGCTGTGCGCGTCCTGTTTGCACTGCTCCTGCAGACGATGGATCTTGGCTTCGAGCCGCCGACGCAGCTCGGGGTCCAACGTACGGTCGGCGGCGTGGCCGAGCTCTTTGACTTGGGCGCGCATCTGCTCCAGGCGACGCACCCCGAATTCCCTTGTGGTGCTCACGAGTCCTCCATTGACGCGGAGAGTGAAGCGGGTCCAGGAAATCAACGGACGGGGCCCCGCGCATTTCGTACGCTCACGGTGGGTTAGCCCCTAGGGGCGGGGGCCCCGCCCGTTCCGCGGCGACCGGACACGCCAACGTGTCGCGGACGGACGGCAAATGGAGAAGGCGGGGGATTGGCCGCCTTTCCTGATGCCACGTCAGAAATACAGCAGGCGGCGGAAGGTGACCGGTAGTCGGCCGTTGCGTGGCCGAGGGAATGGCGCGGGGCGAGGGGGCCGGAGGGCTTGCCTCGGCGGGTGCTGAGGCCGCCCTTTCGAATTCCGGCGCGGCGCGGAGGGGGGTGCTCACGGCTGGGCCGTACGGAGGAAGGGCGACCCCGTGAGCGCGGGGCCCCTCGCCCCGCCGAGCCCCGCGCCCCGGCCGACTCGCGCAGTTCCCCGCGCCCCTGGCAGCACCGGTGTGCCCGGGGTATGCGCAGTTTCCCGCGCCCCCAAAGGCGTCGGCCGTGTGCGGACCGTGCCCGCTTCTCGCGCAGTTCCCCGCGCCCCTAGCGGCACCGGTGCTGGCCCGCACCTGCATCCTCAGCCTGTCCGGCGTTTGAGGACGAGCGCCGTTCAGGCGCGAAGGGGGGTCCGGGGGCGCAGCCCCAGGGGCCGGGCCCGCCCAGCCCCGCTGCATGGGCGGGTGGGTGGGCGAACCCCCCGGGGTCTGGGGCGAAGCCCCAGGGCTCAGCCGAACCAGCCCCCAGTTCGCCCCCCGGGCGGGGCCCCCCGGCGGGTGCCCGGGCGCCGGCGGGGCCCCCCCCCCCCCCCCCCCCCCCCCCCCCCCCCCCCCCCCCCCCCCGGGGGGGGGGGGGGGGGCGCCCCCCCCCCCCCCGGGGGCGCCGCCCCCCCCCCCCCGGCTCAGCCGAACCAGCCCCCAGTTCGCCCCCCGGGAGGGACCACCCTGCGGTACCCAGCCCCCACCCACCCCCACCCCTTCGATTCCGCCCCATAAACCCGCCCCCACCCACCCCCTCAAAGGGTACGCAACGTAACAATGCGTGAGATTCGGGCATATCGGTCGTGAGGCGGCCCACAGGACTTACGTCACATACGGGCCGTGTTAGTAGCCCGTAAGGACAGCAGCGGCACCCGCACACCCCCCTCACCTGCACATATCGACTCCACCCCACCAATGACGTGCGCCCGTCCCTGCGACACCCGCTAGTAGCAGGGGGGCATTGCCAGCCCGCCGGGGCATCGGTAGAACTGGATGAGTCGCCAAGCGGCACGGGTGCTCAGCCCGGTACTCCGGTGCTCGACCCCGCCGCAGACGAACCCCTCTCCTTCGCGTGAGTGGCTCACGCATGCTCCGGCATGCCGCGACATCCCCGTCCCCGTCGAAAGGCTTTCCGTGTCCAACGCAGTCATCCGCCGCATCGCCGCCTCCAAGAAGACCCTCGCGGGTACCGTCGTCGCCGTCGGTGTCGCCGGTTCCCTGTTCGCCACGGTTCCCGCCCAGGCGGCCGCCCCCACGAACGCCAAGGCGATCGCCCAGCAGATGATCAAGGACCCGGCTCAGTTCGAGGCCTTCAACAAGATCGTCTCCCGCGAGAGCGGCTGGAACCACACCGCCACGAACTCCTCGTCCGGTGCCTACGGTCTGGTCCAGGCCCTTCCGGCGTCGAAGATGGCGTCCGCCGGTGCGGACTGGAAGACCAACCCCGCCACGCAGATCAAGTGGGGTCTGGACTACATGAACTCCCGCTACGGCAGCCCGGTTGGCGCCTGGAACTTCTGGCAGGCCCACCACTGGTACTGAGCCACCAGCTGAGCCACCAGCGGACAGCACACAGACGAGAACGCCCGGCCGGGCTACCCGGCCGGGCGTTTCCGCATCCCCCCACAGCAACCCACCGCCCCACACCCGGCCCGCCGCCCAAAGCCGACCGCCCAAAGCCCGGCACCCAAAACCAAGCGCCCAAACCTGGCGCCCCAAAACCCGCCGCCCAATAAATTACCCCGCAGTAGACGCCAGAACCTCCCCATAAATCCCGCGAGTTGGCGCACGCAAGCCGTCGAACCCCCTTCGAACCCCCGACGAGCCCCCTTCGAACACCTACCTCCCCGGCTCCCGCAGCCCGAATTGCGGCACACGGGCGGCGCGGATCGCGCCCCGCATTGCTGAAGAGACGTGAACCCAGGAGCGGAACCCGGATCGCCTCCCGCATTGCGGCCCCTCCGCGGCCTCCCCCAATTCCCCACGGAAACAGTTAGCCGCGGTTCTGTTAATTTTTGCCGCCGACCGCGACCTTGTCATGACCGCGCCCAGCCGGGAAGGTTCTCCTGCGGTTACGGCTTCCCCACCCCCCACCCGTAACCGCACTTTCCTCCACACCCCCCACACGCCGCCATGGCGGCTGCTCGAAAACAGGAGACAAGGTGCTTCGTCTACGCGCGATTCTGGCATCGGGTGCGGCAACGGCGGCTCTGGTCATGGCCGCTGGAGCCGTGCCGGCGCACGGTGCCTCCGGAGAGGCCTCCCCGGCCCCCGGCGGGCAGTACCAGCAGGACATGGTGCACGCACTCGCCGGCTCGCTCGGCATCAGCGACGCCGCCGCCGTACAGCGGCTGGACTCCCAGGCCCGCCAACAGGCGGTGCTCGCCTCGCTGCGCGGCCCGGCCGCCGATTCCCGCGCGGCCTGGTTCGACCGCGCGGGCAGGCTCACCCTGAACGTCCCCGACGCCCCGTCGGCCCGCCGTATCGAGGCCGCCGGGCTCAAGGCCCGTATATCCGCGCACACTTCGGGTGAGCTGGACCGCGTCAAGGCCGAGCTGGACCGGCTCGCCGCAGCTGCCGTGCCGACCGGCGTGCGCGGCTGGGGCGTCGATCCCGCGGCCGACAAGGTCGTCGTGCAGGTGGGCGACGAGGTGACAGCGACCGACCGGGCCTTCCTCGCGAAGGCCGAGTCCTACGGGTCGGCTGTCGCCGTGCGCGGCGATGGCGGCAAGTCCGTCTCGATGGCAACGACCATCTACCCCGGCAGCCGCATGGACTACGGGAACCACTACTGCTCCGTCGGCTTCGGCGCCAAGGACTCCTCCGGGCGTCAGGTCCTGGTCACGGCGGGCCACTGCGTCGAGAGCTCGCCCGACCTGTACTTCAACGGGACGCACTTCGCCAAGGGCACCACCACCCGGTTCCACCACGGCCGCGACAGCATCGACATGGGCCTGGCCTCCGTCGACAACGGAACCACCATCGCCCCGCAGATCGGCACCTGGGGCAACGGGGCCAACGTCGCCGTCTCCGGCAGCCGGAGGGCCCCGGCCGGCTCCGACGTCTGCAAGTCCGGCGCCACCTCGCACTGGACCTGCGGCTCCATCAAGTCCTACAACTACTCGGTGACGTACACCGATCCGGGCCAGCCGGCCACGCTCGTGACCAACGTCGGCCTGAGTGATGTGTGCGACCTGGGCGGGGACAGCGGCGGTCCCTGGGTCTCCGGCAACCAGGGGCAGGGCATGACGTCCGGCGGACAGACCGACAACCAGTGCGACGGCGTCTACGGAGAGGGTGTCTCCTACTTCGAGCCCCTCGACGACGCCCTCCAGTACTACGGCCTGCGCCTCACCACCGCCTGACCGGCGCACCCACGCGGTCCGTCGCGGCGACGCCTGCTCGGCCGCCGCCCCGGTCCGGTGGCCCACCCGTACCATCCGACGGGTGAGCCATGAAGGCGGGGCCGCCGCCCACATCAGGGGCGGCGGCCCCGCCGCACACCCACTCCTCGCCGCCGGGAGCAGCCATGAACCCCTCGGACCAGCCTCCGGTGCCGGCCCACCCCGAACGGCCAACCGCCCGTGCGCCGCACCTGCCGGCCGACCCCGAGGGTGTCGCGTACGGCGATTTCACGCCCAGGACCACCTTCGGGGAGGCCCTCCACGAGGCGCTCCAAGCGGGCGGCCTGTCGCTCCAGCGCCTGCACCATCACCTGGGCGAGCGCGGCATATCGGTGAGTCCGGTCACGCTCAGCCACTGGCAGCGCGGCCGCAGCCAGCCCGAGCGCGAGCAGTCGCTCCAGGCGGTGGCCGCCATCGAGGTCATCCTCGGCATGCCACCGGGCGCGCTGCAGACCCTGCTGACCACGCGCCGCCCGCGCGGCAGGGCCCTGGCGCTGAGGAGCCCGGTGCCCGAGGCGCTGTCCCGCGTCCTGAGCCCCGGGCGCGCCCCTGGAGCTGGCCCTCGGCGCCGACGCGTACCGCTTCAACGAGGACCTGGTCACCCTGTCCGTGCAGGAGACGTTGACGCTCGACGACCAGGGGTGCATCGCGCGCTACGCGGTGAGCCATGTGGTACGCGCCCTGCGGGACGGGGTCCGCCATGTGACGGCCCATCACAACTTCGACGACCCGGACACACCTTCGGTTCAGGTCACCGTCGGCTGCGGTCGCCTGGAGGCGCTCCGGTTCCGTCAGGAGGTGCGTTCGGCGATCTTCGACATCGGGTTCGGCCGGACCCTGCGGCGCGGCGAGACCGCCATCATCGACTACACCCTCGACATCGGGCCGCGCTGGAGACCCTCCGACCACCATGAGCGCACCCTGCCCGTGCCCGTACGGCATTATCTGCTGCACATCTTCTTCCACCCGAGACACCTGCCGTCGTCCGTGTACGGCTACTACCGGCAGAGCTCGGAACGGGCGGCCGAGGACATCAGACCGCTCTCCCTGGACGCGTCCCACAGCGTGCACATCATGCCCGCGAAGTGTCAGGCAGGCATCTACGGCATCGCCTGGAAACGCCATGCCCTGCCTGGAGTGACCGGACCGTCGGACCCGCCCCGCCCCTGAGCCACCCACCCCGCATCGGGTCAACTCGCCTACTCGCGCGCACAGTTCCCTACAAACCACGCACGCCGCCGGTTCACCACGGGCCGCGCACGTTCAGTCGTCGAGCGCGGTGATGCGGGCGCACTCCCGCACGACGGCCCGCAGGCTCCGCTCCCGCCGGAAGATCTCGCGCTGCCGGTCGGCCCCGCCCCCCTGCCCCGCCAGCTGGTCCAGTGTGCTGTGCACCCGTTCCAGGTCGCCGCTCGCGGTCAGCGCGTCCCGGACGTGGGCCACCAGAGCCGCGACGACCGTCGGCGCCGCCTCCTCGCGCAGGGTGCGCGGGTCGACGAGCGAGCCGGTCAGGCCGGACCGCGCGGCCCGCCAGGACGCGAGGCGCAGCAGCCCCGCACTGACCTCGGCCGGCTCGTCGCCCGCCCGCCAGGACGCGGCGGCGGTCTCCACCAGGGCGCGGGCGAGTGCGGCGACCAGGACGGTGGTGCTCGGCTGGAGGCAGACGTCGGCGACGCGGATCTCCACCGTGGGATAGCGGGCCGACAGCCGGGCGTCGAAGTAGATCATTCCGTCGTCGCGCAGGGCGCCCGTCGCGAGCATCGACTCGACGTTGCGGTGGTAGCGGTCGGCCGAGCCGAAGACCTCGGTCGCTCCGGCGGACGGCCACCGGTTCCAGACCCTGTTGCGGTAGCTGCTGTAGCCGCTGTCCTCGCCCTGCCAGAACGGCGAGTTGGCGCTGATCGCGGTGAGTACGGGGAGCCAGGTGCGGATCCGGTCGAGGACGGCCACGCCCTCGTCGTCCGAGTCGACCGCCACATGCACATGGCAGCCGCAGGTCAGCTGCTCACGGGCGGTGAGCCCGAAGTTCTCCGCCATCCAGAGGTGGCGCTCGCCGAGATCGAGCGAGGGCTGGACCGGCACGGGCGAGGTGGCGAGCGCCGCGACCGTGGCACCTGCTTTCTGGGCCCGCTCGGCCGCGTCCCGGCGCCGCCGGACGATCGCCTTCTCGATGTCGCCCATCGACGTCAGGGGGACGGTCGCGAACTCCACCTGCTGCTTCTGGAGCTCCTTCTCGAAATCCGGATCGTCCGACGCGTCCTGTGTGGACGAGCCCTGGGGAGACACCACGACCGAAGCGAGCGCGAGCACCTCGCCGGTGCGCGCGCTCACCATGAGCAGCTCCTCTTCCACCCCGACCGTGCGCATGGGTCTCTCCGATCGACGCTCCGCTCCAACCGTCCACGAGTGCCCGGGCCGGGCGGAGCTACACGACGAAAAAGCGTCATGCGCCACGCTCCGGTCGGCGCTAGGGAGTGTCTTCAAAGTGGCGTCGTCCGCCCGAAGGGCGGGGTCGGCGGGGTCTGGTGCGTGCGATCGCAAGGCGGAGGAGGGAGTCGACGCGATGGGGGTCCCCCCTGTTCGAGCGGAGCCGAGACCTCGGGGGAGTCGGCGACCGACGACAACGCCGCGAGCGTGCGTGCCAGACCCCGCCGACCAGACGGGACTTTGAAGACACGACCTAGAGCCCGAGGTCGAGGGCCAGGCACGAGTAATGCTGCCACGCGCCCTCGGTGTCGGGCGAGCCGTCCCGGGCGCCGCGCCGGCCCGCGTCGACCTCCTCGGTCATGTCCTCGTAGCGGATGCGCCCGGGCAGGCTGCCGAAGCGGGCGTGGCGTGCGGCGTCGGCCGCGGCGTCGGTGAGAGGGGTGTTCATGGCCGAGCTCCACTCCACTGGGATCCATTGGGACGGACGACGTCGTATGCGTCGAGGCGGGACCGGTAGCCCGGTATCAGTGTGCTTCCGGTTTGGTCACCTGTCAAAGGGGTGACGCAATTTCCGAGGGGGCGCAGGCGGTGCCGCCAGGGTCAGAGACGGTCGGCGTCAACGACCGCCTGGGCGAAGGCCGTTGGCGCCTCCTGCGGAACGTTGTGTCCGATGTTCGCGAGGGTGCGGTGCTCGTACCGGCCGGTGAAGTGGTGCCGGTACGACGAGCCGTCGCCGGGGGCGGTGAAGGGGTCGAGTGCGGCGTCCAGGGTGATCGTCGGAACGCCGATGGACGGCTGCGCCGCCAGCCGCTCCTCGTAACGGTCGTAGCGCGGATCGCCCTGGACGAGCCCGATGCGCCAGCGATAGTTGAACAGGACGATGGCCGCGTAGTCCGGGTTCCGGAAGGCCCGCGCCGTCCGGGCGAAGGTGGCGTCGTCGAAGGTCCAGCCGGGTGAGACCAGGGTCCAGACCTGGCGGCACAGCGCGTCCCGCTCCTGCGGGATCTCCATCGCCTTCTTGCCGCGCTCGGTGGCGAAGTACCACTGGTACCACCAGTTGTGCTCTACCGCGGGCGCCGCCGGTTCCAGCTGCGCCTTGATGTTCGTGATGAGGTAACCGCTCGTCGAGACAAGGGCCTTGACGCGCTCGGGCCACAGCGCGGCGATGATGTCGGCGGTGCGCGAGCCCCAGTCGAACCCGGCGAGGGCCGCCTTGTCGATGCCGAGCGCGTCCATCAGGGCGACGATGTCGAGCGCGACGGCCGACTGCTCGGCGGTGCGCGGGGTGCGGGCGGAGAGGAAGCGCGTGTCCCCGTGCCCGCGCAGCTGGGGGACGATCACGCGATAGCCGAGGCCGGCGAGGAGGGGTGCCACGTCGGCGAAGCTGTGGATGTCGTACGGCCAGCCGTGCAGACACAGGACGACCGGCCCGTGCGCCGGCCCCGCCTCGGCGTAGCTGATGTCGAGGACGCCCGCTCTGACGTGCTTCATCCGGGCGAAACCGGTGTGGGTGCCGGGGGTGAGGGTGGGCACGCTCGGGGTCGCCGCGGCGGCGCCCGGCCGGTGCTCGCCGGACGCGGCGCGGGCCGCGCCGCCCAGACCGGACAGCGATGCGGCCGCCGCGCCGGTGCCGAGACCCACGGCCTTGCTGAAGGTACGCCTGTCGATCATCCCGAACCTTTCGCCGTGCAGCGGTGGTGAGCCCAACAACGGCACGCCGAAGGGCAGTTGACGGCGCGGAGCGTCCGCGGCGTCGGTCGGTCCGTCGAGGGCGACGAGCAGACCCTGGCACAGCGTGCGTCACCAGTCAAACAGGTGACGCGGCACGTGTGGCCGAAAGACCGGGCTGCGGATGCGTGGCGGCTCGGCGCCGAAGGCGGTGCGGTGCGCCGGGCGCGGCTCGCTCGGCGGGGTGCGCCAGGGTGCCTGCTAGGGTCTGAGCGACGTGGACCGTTTCGAGCGAGGAGTCGCAGACATGGCGGGTGAAGACGACATCTCCGGATGAGATCCGGATGTGAGCGGCCGTCGGGCCGGCGTCGCAGAACGCCGTAGCCGAGGCCACTTCGTCGTACCCCCATGCCCGAGTCGCCCAGGGCAGAGCCCTATCTGCCTGCCCTCGATCCTCATGAGGTCACCCCATGTCCGACGCCGCCATCGTCTGCTCGAACCTCTCCTTCGCCTGGCCCGATGACACCCCGGTCTTCCGCGACCTGTCCTTCACCGTGCCCGCCGGACGCACCGGCCTGGTCGCCCCGAACGGAGCCGGCAAGAGCACTCTGCTGAAGCTGATCGACGGTCAACTGCGCCCCAACAGCGGCTCGTTGACCGTCGCGGGAACGCTCGGGCACCTCCCGCAGAGCCTGCCCCTGACCGCCGGCCTCACGGTCGGCGAGGTGCTGGGAGTCGCGGAGGTGATCCGCGCCCTCGACGCCGTCGAGTCCGGCGACGTGGCCGAGGAGCACTTCGTCACGATCGGCGACGACTGGGACATCGAGGAACGCACCCGCGCCCAGCTCGACCGGCTCGGCCTCGGTGACCTGGCGCTCGACCGCGATCTCGGCACGCTCAGCGGCGGCCAGGCCGTCTCGCTCGGCCTCGCCGCCCGCCTGCTCAAGCGCCCGGACGTGCTCCTGCTCGACGAACCCACCAACAACCTCGACCTGGAGGCCCGGCACAAGCTCTACGACGCGCTGTCGGACTTCAACGGCTGTCTGCTGCTCGTCAGCCACGACCGCGCTCTGCTCGACCGCATGGAACGCATCGCCGAGCTGGGCAGTGACGAACTCCGGCTCTACGGGGGCGACTTCACCCAGTACGAGGAAGCCGTGCGGGCCGAGCAGGAGACGGCCGAGAAGAACATCCGCAATGCCGAGCAGGAGCTGAAGCGCGAGAAGCGCGAGGCGCAGCAGGCCCGCGAGCGGGCCGAACGCCGTCAGAGCAACGCGGCCCGCAACCTCAAGAGTGCCGGTCTGCCCCGCATCTTCGCCGGAAACATGAAGCGCGGCGCACAGGAGGCCGCGGGGCGGGCCGGACGGGTGCACGCCTCCCGGATCGGCGAGGCCAAGGCGCGGCTCGACGAGGCCGGGCGCGCCCTGCGCGACGACCAGCGCATCACCCTCGAACTGCCCGGAACCACCGTGCCCGCCGGACGCAACCTCTTCCTCGGGGAGCGCCTTCAGGTACGGCACGAGGGCAGGGCGGTGTTCGCCGACTCCGGCGTCGGCCTGGTCGTCCGCGGTCCGGAGCGCATCGCCCTGACCGGGCCCAACGGGTCGGGCAAGACGACCCTGTTGCGGCTGATCGCCGGTGACCTCACGCCCGACGAGGGAGAGATCAGGCGGGGAGGGGGCCGCGTCGCCTACCTCTCTCAGCGCCTGGACCTGCTCGACATGGACCTCAGCGTGGCGCAGAACTTCGCCGCGTTCGCACCCGAGCGGCCGGAGGCGGAGCGCATGAACCTGCTCGCCCGCTTCCTGTTCCGGGGCCCACGCGCGCACCTCCCGGTCGGGGTGCTCTCCGGTGGCGAGCGCCTGCGCGCCACCCTCGCGTGTGTGCTGTGCGCCGAGCCGGCACCCCACCTGCTGCTCCTCGACGAACCCACCAACAACCTCGACCTGGTGAGCGCGGCCCAGTTGGAGAGCGCGCTCGACTCGTATCAGGGCGCGTTTCTGGTGATCAGCCACGACGAGCGGTTCCTGGCCGAGATCGGGGTGGAGCGCCGGCTGCGGCTGGCCGACGGAGTCCTGACGGAGACGGGACACCCCGAGGTGTGAGCGGGGCAGGAGGGCGGCCGGGGCTCGACGGCCGCCCTTGCACCTCTCCGCAGTCACCTGTCAGGATGGTGATGTGAATCTCGACCATGTCTTCGTCTGCGGCCACCCCGCCCTGGACTTCGCGGCCACGCTCCGTGCCCGGCGTTCCACGCGGTTCGAGATGTTCGCGACGCCGGAGCGGCTGAACGCCTGGTACCTGGAGTCCGGCCTGGTCGATACGATCACGCCCGGCACGGCGCAGGACGTCGAGCGGGCGATCACCATCCGCGAGGCCCTGTACCGGCTCATCACCAACCGCCGCCTCGGCGAGGGATTCGACCGCGAGGCGCTCGCCGTGCTCAACGGCGCCGCGCGCGAGCCCGCCGTGACACCGCAGCTCACCTTGAGCGGACGGCACAACGAGGCCACTCCGGGCCGGGCCCTGGCGACCGTCGCCCGGCAGGCCGTCGAACTGCTCAGCGGCCCGGACGTCCCGCTCCTGAAGGAGTGCGGCAATCCGGAGTGCACACGGGTCTACATCGACCGTTCGCGCGGCATGCGGCGGCAGTGGTGCGGCATGGAGTCCTGCGGCAACAAGATCAAGGCCGCGGCCTATCGCGCCAGGCGCAAGGGCACGGCCTGAGTGCCGCCGGCTGCGGGACACGGCCCGCACGGGCCCGGGCCCTCGATCAGCTGCGTACGGTGGGGGTGTGGACGTCCAGCGCGCAGTCACTCTCAACATCTGGGGACGGGGCACGGCCTGGCGCCGGCGACGTCCCCTGATCAGGGCCGAACTCGCCCGGCTCGCCCCCGACGTCGTCGGCCTCCAGGAGGTGTGGCGCGGAAGGACGAGGTGCCAGGCGGAACAGATCGCCGACGGCCTCGGCCACCACGTCACCTACGCACCGGCCCGATCGGGGCCCACCGGCGCGACTCAGGGCAACGCGCTGCTCAGCCGACTTCCCGTCACCCGGTACGAGGTGCTCGCGCTGCCCACTCCCGGCGTGGAGCCGAGGTCGGTCCTGTGTGCCGAGGTGGGCTCGGCGACCGTGCTCGTCACCCATCTGACCTGGGAGTGGGAACACACCCACATCCGGCAGCAGCAGGTGCGCTTCCTGGCCGACCTCGTGGCCCGCCAGAGCGGTGACGTCGTCCTGCTCGGTGATCTGAACGCGGCTCCGGACACCCCCGAGATCCAGTGGCTCACCGGCCGGATGCGGGACGCCTGGGCGCTGGGTGGTGAGGGAGCGGGGCACACCTTCGCGCCGTCCAATGGGCACGCGCGCAAGGACCGCGAACCGGCTCGGCGCATCGATTACGTACTGGGAAATCAACTGGCGTCCGTGCGGGCCGAGTTGGCGTTCACCGAGCCGCACCGTACCTGGCGCGGCCGGTTGTGGCCGTCCGATCACTACGGCGTGGTCTGCGACGTCGCCCCGCCGACTCCGCCCGCTCAGGACTGAGCCGGAGCGGATCGCGGGTGCCCGGCGAGCCTGCGGCTACCGTCCGGTCCCGCCGTCGATCAGCTCGCGCAGGATGTCGGCGTGGCCGGCATGGCGCGCGGTCTCCTCGACCATGTGGGCCAGCGCCCAGCGGACACTCGGCCCCTGACCGCCGGGGCGGGGGACCGGAGCATCGAGTTCCGCACAGGCGTCGAGTACTTCGTTCACGCGCCCGACCGTCGCCCGGTACTCGGCGACGACGTCCTTGACGGAGGCGGACGGCGCCGCGTGGAACGTCGCGGGCCAGTCGCCGACGCGCTCGCCCAGGAACATCGCGCGCTCGACGTATGTGAGGTGGTGGAGCAGACCGAGCAGGTTCGTGCCGAAGGGGACGCCAGGGGTGCGTACGGCGGGCTCCGCGGTGTTGTCCACCTTCGCGGCGATGGACGTACGCAGATAGTCGAGGAAGCCGCGCAGGGTGTCGGCCTCACTGTTTCCGGTGCGGGGAGGCGGGGTGTCGCGGCGCCGGCGGGCGGCGGTGGGCATGGTGGTCTCCTGGAGAGGGCCGGGGGCAGGGGCGCGGGGTGCTTCGTGCGCCGCCCCGGGTCGATGAATGCCTGACAATCCGTCAAGTGACTTCTGGCGCTGACGGTTTGGATCAGGACGTCCGCCGGATCAGCAGAATGTGGTCCGTCACCTCCGCGGTCGTCCCGTCCGGTCCCGTGGCCACGCGCCCGGCCGCCTCGGCCCTCTCGACCGACCAGCCCGCCGGGTCGAGGCCGAGGGCGGCGGCGACGTCCTGGGGGCTCGGGAAGTGGAGGTCGGGGTCCTGGTTCCAGGACCACGGCGCGGTCGAGCCGTGGTCGACCACCAGCAGCCGGCCGCCCACCCGCAGGGCGTGTGCGGCCCCGCGCAGGGCGGCGGCCCGGTCGAGGTCGTACGGGGTGTGCAGGTAATGCGCGTTGATGAGGTCGAACTCGCCGGGCGGGAAGGACGCGTGCAGGTCGTGCGCGGCCGTGGCGACCCTGGGGCCGAGACCGCCCGAGCGGGCGAGCGCGGCGAGGCGTTCGACCGCCACGGCCGAGATGTCGACCGCGGTGACCCGCCAGCCCTGTCGTGCGAGCCACAGTGCGTCGCCGCCGTTGCCGCAGCCGAGATCGAGGGCGTCGCCGGGCCGCAGACCGGTCACGGTCTCGGTCAGGCGGACGTTCGGCCGCGGGTCGGTGGCGGCCGGGCGGGTCGCGTAGACGTCATCCCAGTAGGCGACGGCGTCGGGGGTGGTGCTCATGGTGACTCCTCGGTGTCCGTGGGGCGCGGGGGCCGGGTCCCGGAGGTGCTGGGCGGCCCGGATGGGTTCAGTGTGCTCACCGGCGGCCGATCCGGCACGAAAAATTGCGGTTCTGGCAAGATGGCCGCATGGACGATGCGACGGAGGACGTGCTCGGCGCGGTGGGGCCGAGGTTGCGGGCGCTGCGCCGCGAACGGGGCATCACGCTCGCCGAGCTCGCGGCGACGACCGGGGTCTCGGAGAGCACCCTGTCCCGGCTGGAGAGCGGGCGGCGCAGGGCGACCCTCGAACTGCTGCTGCCGCTGGCCCGGACGTACGGGGTCCCGTTGGACGACCTCGTCGGGGCGCCGCCGACGGGCGATCCGCGTATTCACCTGAAGCCGGTGCGGCGCTTCGGCATGACCTTCGTCCCGCTGTCGCGGCGGCCGGGCGGTGTACACGCGTTCAAGATGATCATCCCGGCCCGCGCCGAGCCGCTCGAACCGGTCCCGCAGACGCATGAGGGCTTCGAGTGGCTGTACGTCCTGAGCGGGCGCCTGCGGCTGGTCCTGGGCGAGCGTGACCTGGCCCTGCCGGCGGGCGAGGCCGCCGAGTTCGACACGTCCGTGCCGCACTGGCTGGGCAGTTCGGACGGGGGCGCGGTCGAACTCCTCGTCCTGTTCGGCCTGCACGGAGTGCGGGCGCACGTACGGGGCGGTGCGCACGCCTCGGGGCACTGAGTCCCGGCGTCCGGTCATCCCCATCCGTCCTGCGCGCCAACTCGTGCACCTGAGAACGGTGTTGAGCTATCCGTGACACGTGTCGGCGGGACGGGGAGACGCGAGCGCCCCCGTCCCGCCGATGGGTTCCGGTGCGTCAGTCGTGCTCGGACGCGGTGACGCCGATGGAGAAGACCTCGTTGCCGTTCTGCCGGCCGGTGAGGCGGGTGCTGATGACGCCGGGCGCTCTGCGCTGCGGCGGAGTCGCCTCCAGGAGGCAGGGGGAGTCGAGTTCGACGTAGCGGCTGAACTGCGCGTCGAAGTCGGTCGGTACGGTGCGGCGGGCGCCCGACAGCACGTGGGCGGCCTGGGCGGAGGCTTCGAGGAAGACGAGGCCCGGTATGTGGTCGTGGGCGTGGTCGAAGAAGGTGCGGTTGGCGACGTCGACGCGTAACTGCCACCTGCGGGGCTCGCCCAGCGGGGTCAGGACGGCGTTCTCCAGCGAGGTCTGTTCGCCGCGCACGGTCGCGTCGTAGGCGGGGCCGAGGGGGAGGGCGCGTGCGGTGGCGGCCCGGGCGTCGGCGTGCTCGCCGCGCAACCGGTCGTAGATGGACGGCGGGTGGGCGGTGTAGCGGACGCGGGCGATGCCGAGGGGTTCGCCGTCGCGCGTGGCCATGACCTGAGCCGCGAGCCGGGCCGAGCCGAACCGGCGCCGGGACACCTCGGTGTGAGTGATCATCAGGCGCACGGTCGACGGGGTCGCGCGGGTGCGGAGCGCGGCCGGGATCAGCGAGGTGTCGAAGGATTCCCAGCCCAGGCGGTGGTCGAGCGGTATGGCATACGCGGTGTGGGAGAGCAGGGCGAGGGCCTGGCGGATCGACTCGGCGAGGAGCAGGGGGTGGTAGAGCTCGTGGTGCGAGGTGTAAAACCCATGGTGTGTGGGCCAGTTGGCGATGACCGTGTGCGAGACGCCGTCACGGTGAGGCCGCCAGCCGGTGAGGAGGACTTGGCCGGCCATCGTCTTGCGGGTCAGTGCCATCGGGACGTGCTGAGTGCTTTCAATGGTCATGATCGAGCCAGTTGTGACAGTCATGCGGATTCCCCCAAGAACGGCGCGAGCAAGAGTGCAAACAGCTGCTGCAAACGTGGGTTCGAATCATCCCTGTGCAGTAACATAGAGATAACTATTTTTATTGTCGAGGCCTTGTGAGGACTGGAGAATGGTGCAACGTGAACCGAAACAGGAGCGCAGCGCGCGGACGCGCGCGGCCATCGTCCGGGCCGGGGCCGAAGTCTTCGCCGAAGTGGGCTTCGCCGGCGCCAGCGTGAACAAGATCGCGCGCCGGGCCGACCTGACGCTCGGCGCGCTGTACTTCCACTTCGAGTCCAAGGAGCAGCTCGCCCGCGAGATCGTCGAGGCCCAGCCGGCCCGCCTCACGCTGCCGACCGGGGTCCACGGGCTGCAGGGCGCGGTGGACACCACGATCGCCTGGGCGACCCAACTCCTCGACGATCCGATGCTGTTGGCGGGTGCCCGGCTGGTGATGGACCAGGAGTACTTCGTGGACCGCGAGAAGGGCAACTCCCACCAGCAGTGGGTGGAGGTACTGCTTCCGTATCTCCATGAGGCAGTGGCCGACGGCGAGTTGAAGCGGGACGTCGACATCGAGGCGCTGGCGCGGCTGGTGGTGAACGCGGCCACCGGTGCGCAGATGAACGCGCAGCTCGACAGCGGCCGCCAGGACCTGCCGGAGCGCATCCGGCAGATGTGGCGCTTCCTCGTGCCCCTGGTGGCGACCGAGGAGTGCGCGCTGCGCGGCATGGCGCACATCTGAGGCAGCCCGTGCGCGCGTAGGCCTGACGGGCCATCATGTGCGGTGCGCGACACAGGAGTTGCGCGGAGGCGGCCGTTCACTCCAGTGGCGGAAAATCGCCACCGCCGGCTCGGCCCATCCGGCTGCGGCGCCCCGTACGGATGACATTCAATCGGGCCATGCCAGATATCACAGGGATGTTGCAGGGCAGGACCGCGATGATCACCGGGGCCTCGGCCGGGATCGGCGCCGCGGCCGCCCGGGTGTTCGCCGCCGAGGGCGCCGCCGTGGTACTGATGGCGCGGCGCAAGGAACTCCTGGACGAGGTGGCCGCCGACATCCGCGCGGCCCACGGCCGGGCGGTGGCCGTTCCGGGCGATGTGCGCGACCCCGCGGAGGTGGCCCGCGCGGTCGAGACGGCGGTCGCGGAGTTCGGCGGCCTGGACGTGGCGTTCAACAACGCGGGCTGGGGTTCGATGGGCCCCCCGCTACACGAACTGGACGACGACGTATACGAGTTGACGATGGACGTGAACGTCCGCGGTGTGTGGAACTGCTTGCGCGCACAGGTTCCCGTGATGCTGCGTCAGGAGCGCGGTGGCGCGATCGTGAACACCTCCAGCGTGGCCGGCCACTGTGCGACCGGCGCCTCCGCCCCCTATGTCGCGGCCAAGCACGCCGTCCTCGGCCTCACCCGGGCGGCCGCGGCCGAGTACGGCGCCGCCGGCATCCGCGTCAACTCCCTGATGGTGGGCTCCACCCGTACCGACCTCGTGGCGCCGCTCCTCGCGTCGAACCCGGAGTTCGCGCCGGCGATGACGAGACGCGCGATCCAGCAGCGCTTCGCCGATCCGGTCGAGGTGGCCCGGGTGGCGGCCTGGCTCTGCAGCGACCAGGCATCCTTCGTCACGGGCGGTGCGATACCGGCGGACGGCGGCTGGAGCGCTTCCTGACGCGGGCGTGCGCGAGAGGACCCGCGCCGCACCCCCCGCCGCCCGTGGACGGTGGGTGCGGCCGGGTCACACCAGCAGGCCGGCGGTGCCGAGCGCGCCGGACCCCAGCCAGTTCGGCGGCACCGTGTCCGCGAAGTCCTCCGGATCGGGCTCGGCGAGGCCGCTGTAGGCGCAGGCCGCCGACACCAGCGTCACATGGCGGTGCCAGCCCGGATAGGACCTGCCCTCGAAGTCCTGGAGCCCGAAACTGCCCTCCAGGTGGCGCAGCGCCCGGCGCGTGCCGGACTGCACCTCGGTGAGCTCCATCAGCTCGTCCATCGGGCGGTGCACGAGGTTGGTGAGCCGGATGACCGGGGCTCCCCGGCCCTCGCGCGGGTACTCCGCGAACAGCCGGTAGAAGCGCGGCGCGTGCGCGCCTCCGGGCAGCCGCACCAGGCCGGTGACGACGCGGGTGGGCCGTGTGGTGCCACCGTGCGCGCTCATCACCACGGAGCGCGGCACCTCGCCGCTTGTGTGCAGGAAGCTCCGCGCGCTCACCACGGCGGGGGCGGCGTCGCGCGCGCTGCCGGGCTGTGGCGCGGCGGGCAGCACCGCGAGGGTGGGCGGCACCGTCACGACGAAGTCGTGCCCTCGCTGGCGCAGCCCCTGGAGCAGGCGGTCGGACTCCTTGTACTCGCCCAGGTCGGCCACCAGCGGCAGCGGTGTCGAGCCGTGCGCCGCCAACGCGTCGGCGAGGTCCAGGACATGGGCCCACACCGGCAGCGGGCGGATCGGCTCGGGGATACGGGCCCGGCGGCGCAGCCGCTCGTCCGCCCACTCGCCGGGCAGGTGCAGGCGCCAGTCGACCGGGACCTGGCGGTGACCGGCCGCGAGGAACAGACCGATGCCGACCTGGCAGTTGATGGTGCGGCCGAGGGCCGGGACGAAGCGGCGGTGCACCCCGCAGGACTGGTTGCCCCGCTTGGGCACCACCGCGGTGCCGATCGTCCACGCCTTGGGCCGCAGGCGCTCCTCGACCCAACGGGTGAGCTCACCGCGCGCCGGCTGCCAGGCCCAGGGGCTGGAGTTGACGAAGCGGTGCAGCGACTGGGAGGCGGTGGGGGAGTCGGTGACCGCGGCCGCGAGGCTGCGCACGGACTTGCGGCCCGAGACCGCCAGCAGCCCGAGCAGATAGGCGGCGGCCCAACGGCGCTGGTCCGCTCGCGGTAAGTGCGTGAAGAGCTGGTCGGCATAGGCCGTGACGCGTCGTCCCGTCTCCTGCACGGAGGAGTGCACGGACGAGTGGGCTTGGCCGAACGCGACGGTGGTCATGTTGGGGGCTCCCGGCTGCGGCTCGCGGACTGTCCTTCGAAGAATAATAGATGTCGCTATTTTTTTATCGCAGTGAATCGGCCAACCTCCCGCCGGACGCGTAGTTGGGTAGCGCGCGCGATCCCTCCGCACGAACCAGCCAATGCACAGAGCGGCGACTTGATGCCGTTGACCTGCACAGCCACACTGTCCGGCACGCCCACTGGACGGCCGGACCGGCCCCGCCGGCGCGGCCCGCCCACGAAGCGGCCCGCCGCGGGGCGCTGGGCCGGGGACGGTACCGGCAGTGCGCGCGGGACAGCAGCCACGGCCCGCGGGGCGCGTGCTCGCGGCATCGCGGCGGACACGACTCGGCGCCCGTCCTGTCCGTGGCGGCGGAAGCGGTGACCGCCTTGCCGATCACCAACGAGCGCAACGCGGAGACACGCATGGTGAGACAGGAACGCGCAGTGCGCACCCGGCAGGCCCTGGTGGACGCCGCCGCCGCGGAGTTCGACCGCAGCGGATACGACGGTACGTCCCTGAACCGGGTCTGCAGAGCGGCCGGCATCACCATGGGGGCGCTGACGTTCCACTTCGCGGCGAAGGACGAACTGGCCGACGCCGTGCAGTCGCAGGGTCAGCTCATCACGCGCCAGGCCCTGGACGGCCTGCCCGAGGGGGAGGCGCCGGCGCTGCACCGTGCCATCGATCTGACCCTGGAACTCGCGCGGCTGCTGGAGGCGGAGCCCGCCGTGCGGTCGGCCGCCCGGCTCAGCCGCGAGCGGCCCGACCGCGACCTCGCCTGGTCCGCCGCATGGCTCGACACGGTCCAGGAGTTGTTCGAACAGGCTTACCGCGAGGGTCAGTTGCACTCAGCCGTGCGTCCCACCTCACTCGCCGCGCTCTCCCACTACCTCATGATCGGTACGGAGTGTCGCGCTCGCGCCGAGCATGAAGAGGCGGGCTCTGACAAGGAGTTGACCGCTGTCGATCAGCTCCGACAGATCTGGGACATAGTGCAGTACGGCATCGGCGGCCCGCCCGGAGCGGGCGTCTGAGACGGGCGAACAAGCGTCATTCGTACCGCAGTGCGAAACCCACTGACGATTTTCGCGAGTCGACATTGCCGCCCCGGTGCCCCGGCACGGATCGTAGAACTCGTAACCGACACACCAACGAGGGGCGACCGTGGTGGAGACGGAATGGACGGCCAGGGTTCCAGCGCGTGTCACGACGCATCGCCGCCGTGTTCCCGGATCCGCCACACCCGGGCCCACCGCGGCCCGCGCGTGACGAATCCGGGAGACCACCCGCGACCCGTGGTCCTTCCCCGCTGAACACCGGCTTCACCGGCCCCGGCCGGGGCCGGGCGCGCCCTCACCGGGCGCCGTCACAACGCTTCCCGGCCGACGGTCGGCATGCCGTCCCGCCGCGCACCGGCGTGTTCCGGCCCCTGCCCGGCACATATGGGTGACCAGCCCGGATTTCCGGCTGCCTCTCTTCGGGGTGGCCTCCATCGGCACGCCTTGAAAAGACTCCTGTGGAGGGTTCCATGGCGATACCTGAGCGAATGGACGCGGTGGTGATCGGCGGTGGCATCGCCGGATCCGCCCTGGCGGCGGCGCTGGCGGGCGACGGCTACCAAGTGCTGCTCCTGGAACGGCAGACCGTCTACCGCGACAAGGTCCGCGGCGAGGTCATCAACTGCTGGGGCGTGGTCGAACTGATCGAACTCGGCCTGGAGGACGCCATCCTCAAGGCCGGCGCCAGCTACGTCGACCGCTTCATCGGCTACGACGAGACCGTCGACCCGGACACCGCCCAGGCCAAGGCCATCCCGCTCGACGAGATGATCCCCGGCATCCGCGGCGTCCTCGACGTGGGCCACCCCGACGCCTGCGAGGCCCTCGCCACCGCCGCCGCCGAAGCCGGCGCCACCGTCGTCCGCGGCATCGGCGACGTCACCGTCACCGGCGGCGCCAAGCCCAGCGTGCGCTACGAGTACAACGACATCGAGTACGACGTGCCCTGCCGGATTGTCATCGGCGCCGACGGGCGCACCTCGACCGTGCGGCGCCAGCTCGGCGTCCAGCTCACCCAGACCCCGCCCAACTCGCTCGGCGGCGGCATGCTGGTCGAGGACCTGCACGACTGGCCCGTGAACGTGACCTCCATCGGCACCGAGGGCGACCTGCTCTACTTCGTCTTCCCCCGGGCCGGCGCCAAGGCCCGGCTCTACCTCCTGCACGACGTGGCCCAGAAGGGCCGCTTCTCCGGGCCCACCCGCCAGGCCGACTTCCTCAAGGCCTTCCAGTTCCAGTGCATCCCGGGCAGCGAGATGTTCGCCGCGGCCAGCCCCTCGGAGTCCTGCGCCTTCTACCCGATGAACGACGCCTGGACCGACGGCCCCGTCGTGCCCGGCGGCGTCCTCATCGGCGACGCGGCCGGCTGGACCGACCCGGTCGTCGGCCAGGGCCTGTCGATCGCCCTGCGCGACGCCCGCCTGGTCCGCGACGCACTGCGCTCGCACACCGACTGGGCGCCCGAGGCCCTCAAGGAATACGTCGACGAGCGCGAGGAGCGCATGCGCCGGCTGCGCATCTCCGGCGCGGTGCGCACCACGATGAACATGACCTTCAGCCCGGAGGGCGCGGCCCGCCGCATGGCCTACGCCAAGGCGTGGCCCGAGGACCCGGTCCTGGCCGGCTCCCGCCTCGCCACCTTCCAGGGTGCCTTCGGCGTCCCCGCCGAGTCCTTCCACCCCGACACCATCCAGCGCCTGTACGCCCTGCGCTAGCCCGGCCCGCGCGCCGCCCCGGCGACCCGCGCCCCACACCCCCTCCGTACGCCGACCCCGGAAGACCCGGGACGGCCCCGGAAGACCGGAAGACCCAGGAAAGGGCCCCACCCATGCATGTGAAGACCGACGCCGACACCCAGATCCGCAAGAACGGCTGCGACATCCGCGAGCTCTACCCGTGGGACGGCGTCGTCGTACCGCCGTGGAACTCCACGCTCTGCTCGATCCGGCCCACCGAGTCCAGCACCCCCCACGGGCACGCCACCGACGAGACGTTCATCTTCATCAGCGGCGAGGGGCACGTCCGCGTCGGCGCCGAGGAGCGCACCATCATGCCGGGGGACGTCATCTACATCCCGAACGGCACCGACCACATCGTCACCAACACCAGCGACGCCGAACCGCTGAAGTTCGTCAGCATCTACTGGCTCCAGCCCACCGCGTAGGGAGGAGACCCACGATGAGCGAGCTCTCCGACACTCCCCGACGGCAGATCAACGTCACTTTCTCGCCACCTACCCCCAACGGCGACCTGCACCTCGGCCACCTGGCCGGCCCGGTGCTCAACAGCGACATCTGCGCCCGCTCCCAGAAGATCCTGGGCCACGACGTCGCCTTCGCCACCAGCACCGACGACAACCAGACCTATGTCGTCACCACCGCCGAGCGGCTGGGCACCACCCCCGAAGCCCTCATCCAGCACGCCCTGGACAGCGTCACCCGGTCCCTCGAACTGGCCGGGGTGGACGTCGACCTCTTCGAGCGCCCGGACGCCGACTACACCGAATTCGTCCGGGACTTCTTCACCCGCCTGTGGGAGCACGGCTCCTTCGACCTGCGCGAGGTGGAGCTGCCGTACGACGCGGAGACCGGGGAGTACAAGGCCGAGGCGTTCGTCACCGGACGCTGCCCCACCTGCCTCGCGCACGCCAGGGCCGGGGTGTGCGAGGCGTGCGGGCTCTACAACCTGCCGGGCGCGCTGCTGCCGGTCACCGACACGGCCTCCGCGCTGCCGCGCAAGTCCGTCTCGATCTGGGTCCTGGACCTGGAGCGGTACCGGTCCCTGATCACCAACTGGTACCGCACCTCCGACGTGCGACTGCGCCCCGACCTCGCCAAGGTCGTCTCCGACACCCTCGCCGGGCGCCTGCCCTACATCCCCATCACCTACCCCACCGCCTGGGGCATCGCGGTGGACTGGGACGGCCCGGAGATCCAGCCGCAGGCCATCAACGCCTGGCCGGAGATCTACGTCGGCCACGTCTACTGGCTCCAGCAGGCGCGCCTGGACTCCCGCGCGGAGTGCGACGAGCTGGTCCAGTTCATCGGCATCGACAACGGCTTCTACAACGCCTTCATCTACGTCACGCTGTCGCTGCTCGCGGCCCGCCACGGCATGCCGGTGGCGCTGCCAAGGACCCGCACGCTCACCAACCAGTACTACATGCTGGAGGGCCGCAAGTTCTCCACCAGCAAGGGTGACGTGCGCTGGGCCAAGGACTACCTGGAGGACGTCGGCCGCGACCGGGCCCGCTTCGTGCTCGCCCTGACCAGCCCCGAACTCCAGCAGGCCGAGTTCAGCGAGCCCATCGCCGCCCGCACCATCGAGGCCCGCTACGACGCCCCGCTGCGCACCATCGTCGACGGCCTCGCCCCGCTGGCCGGCCGAAGCGCCGAAGAGCCTCCCTCCGCCTGGTGGGCCGATGCCCTCACGGCGTCGAGGCAGCGGTTCGAGGACGCCTACCGGCTGGAGAACTTCAGTGTCCGCAAGGCCGCCGAAGCCCTCGCCCTGCACCTGGAGGTACTCGCCCTGCGCTGCGAGAACCTCGACACCGAGGACCCCGGTGAGGCCGGCGGCGCCCTGCGGTTCCTCTGGGCACTGCGCACCCTCGGCTGGCCCGTCGCGCCGGACCTCGCCGAACACATCTCGACGGCCTTCGGCGCCGCCTCCACCGTGGGCAAGGCCCCCCTGCTCGCCGACCTCGACACGGCTCCCGGCAGCCACTTCCGCGGACTCACCGTGCCCCCGGCCCCCGAGACCACGGGCCCCGCAGAGATCGCCAGCGGCCACCACAAGCGCTGAGCGGCCCGCCAACTCCCGTACCACACAACCCTGTTGACACCACAAGGAGTTCTTCCATGCTGCGCACGTTCATGAACTCGAAGATCCACCGCGCCACCATCACCGACAGCAACCTGAACTACGTCGGCTCCATCACCATCTCGCCCGAACTGCTCGACGCCGCCGGCATCGGCGTCCACGAGCTGGTGCACGTGGTGAACATCAACAACGGCGCCCGCTTCGAGACGTACACCATCCTCGGCGAGCCCGGCCGCAGCCAGGTCGTCGTCAATGGCGCGGCGGCCCGCCTGGTGGCCCCCGGCGACAAGGTCATCGTCATCAGCTACGCCCAGCTGAACACCGACGAGGTCGCCGACCACAAGTCCCGCGTCGTGCACGTGGACGACACGAACGCGATCACCGAGACGGTGCTGCTGAGCGTCTGACGCCCAGGCACACACCCCCCAACGACGTTCCTGCATGCACGACAAGTCGAGGATGCGTGAACCGTGACAACCCAGAAGATCTACCCGGTGCTGGGAGTGGGCTTCGGACCCGCGAACCTCTCCCTCGCGGTCGCGCTCGAAGAACGCGGCCGCACCGGTCTCGCCCACTACATCGAGCGCTCCGAGGGCTTCCAGTGGCAGGAGGAACAACTCCTGCCGGGTGCCGACATCCAGAACAACCCGTTCCGCGACCTGGCCATGCCGCGCAACCCGGCGAGCCCTCACACCTTCGTCAAGTACCTGGCCGCACGCGGGTCGTTGACCGACTACCTGCACCTCAACGCCAAGTTCCCGCTGCGCCGCGAGTACTCCGGCTATCTGGCGTGGGTGGCCGAGGCCTTCCGCGACCAGGTCGACTACGGGCGCTCGGCGACCGGGCTCACCCTGGTCGAGGCCGAGGACGGCGGTGAACTGTTCCGCGTCGAGACCGACGACGGCGGCCACTACCTCGCGCGCAACGTGAGCGTGGGCACCGGGCGCTCGCCGCGGATCCCGTACGCCTTCCAGAAGAGCGTGGGCCGCAGCGTCTTCCACTCCACCAAGTACCTCTCGTCCATCGAGCGGTTCAAGGACCGTGCCATCAAGGTCGCCGTGGTCGGAGCGAGCCAGAGCGCCATCGAGATCATCCTCGACCTGCTCGGCCGCCCCAACGTCCAGCAGGTGACCTCGGTGCACCGCAGCATCGGCTTCCGTCTGAAGGACACCAGCCCCTACAGCCGGCAGGTGTTCCTGCCCGAGTTCGTCGACTACTTCCACCCGCTGCCCAACGCCATGAAGCGCCGGCTGCGCGGCGAACTGCGGTCGATCAACTACGCGGCCTGCGACCAGGACGTGATCGACCGCCTGGTGGGCGTGCAGCGCGAGTACGAGCTGACCGGCTCCGACCGGCTGGTCATGAAGCCGTTCTCCGAGGCCGTCATCAGCAAGCCGCTCGGACAGGGCCACCGGATGGTGCTGCGCGACATCAACAACCTCACCGAGGACACCCTGGACGCCGACGTGATCATCATGGCGACCGGCTTCAAGGACTTCGGCAGCGACCCGGGCGACGAGCCCTACCACCCCCTCCTGGAGGGCATCGCGCACCGGCTGCCGCTCGACGACGACGGCGTGCCCGTCGTCGCACGGGACTACTCCATCGAGCTCAAGTCCCAGGCGGACAGCCCGCAGCCGCTGCGGGTCTATCTCAACGGGCTCTGCGAGGCGAGTCACGGCATGGGCGACGCCGGCGCCCTGGCCATGCTGTCGGTGCGGGCGACGGACATCGCCGACTCGCTCCTGCGGTACGACACCTTCGACCGCGAGGAGCTGCTGACCGTCGGGACCGCCCCGTGAGTCACACCGCCATCGCCGCGGACGTCGCCGTCGTCGGCGGCGGGATCATCGGGCTGGCCACGGCCGAACGGCTCACCGCCCGCGGTCTCACCGTCGTCGTCATCGACGAGACCGGGATCGCCGGAGGCGCCACGGGCGCCTCCGGCGGGCTCGTCCGCGCCTACGACCCCGGCGGCCACCACGAAGCCTGGGCCGCGGCCGGGCTGGAGACCTATCTGCGCCAGGGCCACCGCGGCACCTGGCCCCGCGTCCGCGCCCAGGGCAGCGTCACCCTCCTTCCGGAGAGCGACGCGGCCCGCGCCGCCGCGGCCGTCGCCGGGCTCAGGGCGGCCGGGCACAAGGCGGACGTCCTCGCCGGGCAGGAGATCACCACCCGCTTCCCCGGCCTCGCCGTACCCGACGGCCTGTGCGGCGTATACGAACCCGAAGCCGGCTGGCTCCCGGTGCGGGCCGTCTCGACGGCCGTGCTCGCGGACGCCGGGTCCGGGCTCCGCTTGCTGCGGGCCCGCGCCACCCGGCTGCTCGTCTCCGGCTCCCGCATCGCGGGCGTCGCCACCGCCGCGGGGCCGGTCCACGCCCCGGCCGTCCTGCTGGCCGCAGGGGTGGGCAGCACACGCCTCGCGGCCTCCGTGGACGTCCAACTGCCCCTGCGCACACGGTCGGTGGGCTTCTGCCTGTTCGAGGCGGACGAGGGTACCGACCTGGCCGCACTGCCCACCCTCGTCGACCGGACCACCGGCGCCTGGCTGCGCCCCTGGGGCACGGGCTCCCTCGTGCTGGCCGGTGTCACCTCGAAGGAGACCGATGTGCCGGTCACCGTACGGTCCGGCGTCTCGGCCCGCGAACAACAGCGGGTACGGGACGTGATCCGCCACCGCCACCCCCAGCTGGCCCACGCGCCCGGCCGTGGCGGCACGACCGCGTACGACGCGATGTCCCCCTCGGGCCGGGGCGCGGTCACCGTGCACGGCGAGGTCGCCGGCCTGGTCAGCGCCACCGGCTGGAACGGCGGCGGCTTCAAACTGGCGCCGGCCGTAGGGGAGTTCGCGGCCGAGCGGATCGCCGAGGTGGTGTCCTGATGACCGCCGAGCGCCTCAACTCCACCGACGAGATGCTCCACCGGGCGGCCGGCGCCCTCGGCTCCACCCGGATCGTCCAGGTCCTGTGGCGGTTTCGCGAACCCGTGCCGGCGACCGCGCTCCAGGCGGAGTGGGACCGGCTGAACCGGGGCCGGCTCAGCCGCCGCGCCACGTCCGCGGTGCTCCCCGGCGCCCGGCGCACCTGGATCCGGGCCCACAACGACGAACCCCTGGCCCTCGCCGGGGCCGCCCTCACCGACGACACCCTGGCGGACTGGATCGACACCCAGGTCGCGGCTCCGCTGCCGGCCGGGTCCAACGCCCTGTGGCGGCTGGCCGCGGCGCCGTACGGCGCGGGCACCCTCGTCTCGCTGACCGTGCCGCACTTCCGCTGCGACGGGCTCGGCATCTTCGACGCCATCGGCTCGGGCCGGGACCCGGACGACCGCACGGCGCCGGGCCCGGCCGAGGACGCCGTCGACCTCGCACGCCAGATCGCCGAGGCCGCGCTCGCCACCGCGCGCAGGCTTCCGGGCCTGCTCACCGCACCGGCCGAGCGGGCCAGGATCGGCGCGGCCCTGCGCGGCCCCGCGGCCGACACCGCCCCGCCCGCCGAGCCCCGCTTCTTCAGCTCCGCCATCGCGGAGGTCGACGCCGGCCTGTGGCAGGAACGGGCAGAGGCGCACGGGGGCACCGTCAACAGCCTCTTCGTCGAGATCGCCGCCAACCTCGTACGCACCTCGGTACGCGGCGGAACCGACCTGCCCGTCGACGTCGGCATCCCCATGACGCTGCGGCGCTCCGAGCACGACACCCGCGCCAATGCCCTCGTCGTCCTGCCCCTGAGCCTGCCGGGCGGCGGCGCCGAGCACACCGACCTGCGGCCGACCCGCGCGGCCACCAAGAACCTCCTGGCGAGCGCCGGCGAGCACAGCGGCACCCTGGTGCCCGAGGCGCTGTGGCACCTGCTCCCGTCCGGCCTCGCCCACCGGCTGAAGAACCCCGGCGCACAGCAGACCGACGTCGTCGCCTCCAACTTCGGTCATGTGCCGGGCGCGGTGGCCGAGTTCGCGGGACGCCGGGCCGACTCGGTCGCCCTGCGCACGATGAACGTGCCCGGCGTGCTGCCGCACAAGGCCCGGCTGCGTGCCTCGCTGTGCCTCGTACGGAACGGGGACCGGCTGACCGTGACCGCCACCGGCATGCCCGACCACTTCGGCGACTCCGTGTCCCTGCGCCGCCTCCTGGACGAGGAGCTGACCGCCTGGGGGCTGACCGCGCACCACTGGTGGGGTACCGCCGCACACCGAATGAAGGAGGCCTGACCCATGCCCACCGCACCCACCACGACCCTGCCCGACCGCTGGTTCCGCACCACCCCCGACTCCTCGCACCTCACCCGGCCGCGACTGCTCGCCCGCTCCCTGGTCGATGTGGCCCGCCTGGACGACAACATCCGCCACTACGAGCAACTGACCGGCATTGCGGGCGACTTGAGGATGCCCATCCCCGACTTCGGCGGCCTGGAACTGGCCGCCGTCGACACGATGCTGCTGATCGCCAGCGCCCGCCCGTTCACCCCCATCCAGCGGCAGACCGCCTACTCGGTCATCGTGCCCTCACTCGACGCGGAGCTGGAACGGCTCCTGCCGACCGGCACCGAACTGCTCGAACCGCCCGAGACGATCCTGCCGGGCAGCAGGGCCAGGGTGCGCTTCCCGGACGGTTCGATCGCCGAACTCGTCGAGCACCGGCCCCAGCCGGGCGAGGTGGCCGCGGCGCCTCCAGCGGCCCCGGACCGCACGGTGCGGCTGCTGCTGCGCAAGGCCGTGAGCCGCGCCGCCTTCGCCGACACCGTGGCGCTCTACGAGACGCTGCTCGACGCGACGGTCGCCGAGCGGGCCCGGCCGGAGGGCCCCTACGAGACCGAACTCGCCCGGATCGGCGACCTGTTGATCGTCGGCACCGACGGTCCCGAATACACCAGGACCGGAGCCGTCCGGCTCGCCGTCCTCACCTCGGCACCCCGCGAACTCCCGGGCGCGCAGCCGCTGGCCTATGACGCGGCCCAGGCCACCTCGCGCCACCACGTGATGCGGTTGCAGGACGGCTGGCGTGCGGAGCTGTGGGACCCGGCGCTGTTCACCCCCGACCCGGCGGTGGGCACATGAGCGCCCCGGCGCGGCCCGGGGCGACGGGCGACAGGTCCGAGGCCGTCGTCGGTGAGCAGCGCAGGCCCGCAGGGGGCAAGGAAGTCCGGCGTCTTGACCGGGTCATCATCCGTTTCGCGGGTGACTCGGGTGATGGGATGCAGCTCACCGGTGACCGGTTCACGTCGGAGACGGCGTCGTTCGGGAACGATTTGTCGACGCTGCCGAATTTCCCGGCCGAGATCAGGGCGCCTGCCGGAACACTGCCGGGTGTGTCGAGTTTCCAGCTGCATTTCGCCGATCACGACATTCTGACGCCGGGTGACGCGCCGAACGTGCTGGTCGCGATGAACCCGGCGGCGCTGAAGGCGAACCTGGGCGATGTGCCGCGGGGCGCGGACATCATCGTGAACACTGACGAGTTCGCGAAGCGGGCGATGGCCAAGGTGGGTTACGACACCTCCCCGCTGGAGGACGGTTCGCTGGCCGCGTACCACGTGCATCCGGTGCCGTTGACGACGCTGACGATCGAGGCGCTGAAGGAGTTCGGCCTGTCGCGCAAGGAGGCCGAGCGGTCGAAGAACATGTTCGCGCTGGGTCTGCTGTCGTGGATGTATCACCGTCCGACGGAGGGGACGGAGAAGTTCCTGCGGGCGAAGTTCGCGAAGAAGCCGGCGATCGCGGAGGCGAACGTGGCGGCGTTCCGGGCGGGCTGGAACTTCGGTGAGACCACCGAGGACTTCGCCGTCTCGTATGAGGTGGCTCCCGCCACCCGGGCCTTCCCCGCGGGTACCTACCGCAATATCTCCGGCAACCTGGCGCTGTCGTACGGGCTGATCGCGGCCGGGCAGCAGGCGGACCTGCCGCTCTACCTGGGCTCGTACCCGATCACTCCGGCCTCCGACATCCTGCATGAGCTGTCGCGGCACAAGAACTTCGGGGTGCGGACCTTCCAGGCGGAGGACGAGATCGCGGGGATCGGTGCGGCGCTGGGTGCCGCGTTCGGCGGCTCGCTCGCGGTGACGACCACCTCGGGTCCGGGCGTGGCCTTGAAGTCGGAGGCGATCGGGCTCGCGGTCTCCCTCGAACTGCCCCTGCTGATCGTGGACATCCAGCGTGGTGGCCCCTCGACGGGGCTGCCGACCAAGACGGAGCAGGCCGACCTGTTGCAGGCGATGTACGGGCGCAACGGTGAGGCGCCGGTGCCGGTGGTGGCGCCCAGGACGCCGGCGGACTGTTTCGACGCGGCGATGGACGCGGCGCGGATCGCGCTGGCCTACCGCACCCCGGTGTTCCTGCTCTCCGACGGCTATCTCGCCAATGGGTCGGAGCCGTGGCGGGTGCCGGAGATCGATGAACTGCCTGATCTGCGGGTGCAGTTCGCGTCGGGTCCCAATCACACGCTGGCCGACGGCACCAAGGTGTTCTGGCCCTACAAGCGGGATCCGCGGACGCTGGCGCGTCCGTGGGCGGTGCCGGGCACGCCGGGTCTTGAGCACCGGATCGGCGGGATCGAGAAGCAGGACGGCACGGGCAACATCTCCTACGACCCGGCCAACCACGACTTCATGGTCCGGACCCGCCAGGCCAAGATCGACGGTATCGAGGTCCCCGACCTGACGGTCGACGACCCCGACGGCGCCCGCACCCTGGTGCTTGGCTGGGGCTCCACCTACGGCCCGATCACCGCGGCCGTACGCCGCCTGCGCGCGGCGGGTGAGCCGATCGCCCAGGCCCACCTGCGCCACCTCAACCCCTTCCCCCACAACCTCGGCACCGTGCTCTCCTCGTACGAGCGTGTGGTGGTCCCGGAGATGAACCTGGGGCAGCTCGCCACGCTGATCAGGGCCCGCTTCCTCGTCGCGGCGCGGTCCTTCACGCAGGTCAACGGGATGCCGTTCAAGGCGGAACAGCTCGCCACGGTCCTCAAGGAGACGATCCATGCCCACTGAGGCGCTGAGGCTGATCCCTCGCAGTGAACTCCCGCTCTCCGCACGGGACTTCAAGTCGGACCAGGAGGTGCGGTGGTGCCCGGGCTGTGGTGACTACGCGATCCTGGCGGCCGTGCAGGGCTTCATGCCCGAACTCGGCCTGGCCAAGGAGAACATCGTCTTCGTCTCCGGCATCGGCTGCTCCTCCCGCTTCCCGTACTACATGAACACCTACGGGATGCACTCCATCCACGGCCGCGCCCCCGCCATCGCGACCGGCCTGGCCTCCTCACGCCGCGACCTGAGCGTGTGGGTCGTCACCGGTGACGGCGACGCCCTGTCCATCGGCGGCAACCACCTCATCCACGCCCTGCGCCGCAACGTCAACCTCAAGATCCTGCTGTTCAACAACCGGATCTACGGCCTCACCAAGGGCCAGTACAGCCCCACCTCCGAAGTCGGCAAGATCACCAAGTCGACACCGATGGGCTCCCTGGACGCCCCCTTCAACCCGGTCTCCCTCGCGATCGGCGCCGAGGCCTCCTTCGTCGCCCGCACCGTCGACTCCGACCGCAAGCACCTCACCGACGTGCTGCGCCAGGCCGCCGAACACCCCGGCACCGCGCTCGTGGAGATCTACCAGAACTGCAACATCTTCAACGACGGCGCCTTCGAGGCCCTCAAGGACAAGGACCAGGCCGAAGAGGCCGTCATCCGCCTCGAACACGGCCGGCCCATCCGCTTCGGCGCCGACAACGCCAAGGGCGTTGTGCGCGACCACACCACCGGCGACCTCACCGTCGTGCCCGTAACGGCGGACAACGAGGCCGACATCCTGATCCACGACGCCCACCAGACCTCACCCACCACCGCGTTCGCCCTGTCCCGCCTCGCCGACCCCGACACCCTGCACCACACCCCCATCGGAGTGTTCCGCTCGGTGCAACGGCCCGTCTACGACACCCTCATGTCCGACCAGCTCGACACCGCCATCGAACAGAACGGCAAGGGCGACCTCGCCACCCTCCTCGCCGGCAAGGACACCTGGACCGTCGTCGGCTGACGCGCCACCACCCCCGCCCGCAGACATCGGAGAAGCCCATGACGTACGTCATCGCCCAGCCCTGCGTGGACATCAAGGACAAGGCCTGCATCGAGGAGTGCCCGGTCGACTGCATCTACGAGGGCCCGCGAAAGCTGTACATCCACCCCGACGAATGCGTCGACTGCGGAGCCTGCGAGCCCGTGTGCCCGGTGGAAGCGGTCTTCTACGAGGGTGACCTGCCGGACTCCCTGCGCGACTACCGCACCGCCGACCGCGAGGTGTTCGTCGAGCTCGGCTCGCCGGGAAGCGCCCGCAACCACCCCGTGCTCGCCGCCGACCACGCGGTGGTCGAGGCAGCGCCGCTCAGCAGCACCACCTGACCGATCGCGGCCCGAACCGCCGCTCCGCCGCTCCTCCTGCCGTGTCGCCCGCACCGCTCGACGCCCCCTGAGCGCGCGCTCGCGCGCCGAAGCCCCAGGCCGCCCTCCCACGGATCGAGCCCGCCATGAATCGCCCTGTCGTCACCCTGCCCGTCGTCCTCATCGCCGAGGAACTCTCGCCCGCCACGGTCGTCGCCCTCGGGCCGGACTTCGACGTCCGGCGCTGTGACGGCACGGACCGCGCCGCACTGCTGGCCGCCGTGGCCGACGCCGACGCACTCCTGGTGCGCAGCGCCACCCGGGTCGACGCCGAGGTGTTCGCCGCCGCACCCCGACTGCGGGTGGTGGCCCGGGCCGGTGTGGGCCTGGACAACGTCGACATCCCGGCGGCCACCGACGCCGGCGTCCTGGTCGTCAACGCCCCGACGTCCAACGTGGTGACGGCCGCCGAACTCGCCTGCGGCCTGCTCATCTCCACGGCCCGCAACATCCCGCAGGCCACTGCCTCGCTCAAGCGCGGCGAGTGGGACCGGAGCAGGTACTCGGGTGTCGAGCTCGCCGACAAGACCCTCGGCATCCTCGGCCTCGGCCGCATCGGACTGCTGGTGGCCGAGCGGATGGCCGCGTTCGGCATGCGGGTCGTCGCACACGATCCGTACGCGCAGGAGGAGCGGGCGGCCCGCGCCGGAGTGCGGCTGCTGCCGCTCGGCGAACTCCTGGAGACGGCCGACTTCATCAGCGTCCACCTGCCGAGGACCCCCGAGACGACCGGCCTGATCGGCGAGGCCGAACTCGCCCTCGTGAAGCCCTCCGTGCGGATCGTCAACGCGGCACGGGGCGGCATCGTCGACGAGGAGGCACTGGCCGCCGCGCTCAAGGACGGCCGGGTCGCCGCGGCCGGGCTCGATGTCTTCGCCGTCGAGCCGTGCACCGACTCCCCGCTGTTCGTCCTGGACAACGTCGTCGTCACCCCGCACCTCGGCGCCTCGACGGCCGAGGCACAGGAGAAGGCCGGCCTCGCGGTCGCCGCCTCCGTCCGCCGGGTGCTGGCGGGGGAGCTGGTGCCGGAGGCCGTGAACACCCAGGCCGGTCCCGTCACACCGGAGGTCTACCCGTACCTGGCCCTCGCCGAGAAGCTGGGCCGCGTCTTCGCGGGGCTCGCCGGACACCCGGTGGGCTCCCTCGCCATCGAGGTGGCGGGGGACATCGCGCGGCACGATGTGAGCGCCCTGGAGCTGTTCGCGCTCAAGGGGATGCTCGCGGACGTGTCCGGGACGCCGGTGTCGGTGGTCAACGCGCCCCTGCTCGCCGCCCGGCACGACATCGCGGTCGACTTCACGACCGGCCCTGCCTGCCCAGACCGCCGCGACAGCCTCACCCTGCGCGGCACGCGGTCGGACGGCACCCCGGTCTCGGTCGCGGGCGCCGTCTCGGGCCGCCGCCATGTGCACCGGATCGTCGGCGTCGACGACTTCGAGGTGGACGTGGAACTCACCGACCGCATGCTCTTCCTCTGGTACGCCGACGCCCCGGGCGCCATCGGCGGCGCGGGCCGGATCCTGGGTGAGGGCGGCATCAACATCGCGGCCATGGAGATAGCGCGCTCCGACGCCGGCGAGGCCATGGCCGCGATGACCGTCGACAGCGAGGTGCCGGGGCCGGTCCTGCGCTCACTGGTCGACGAGCTCGGCGAACTCGGCGCGCGCGCCGTTCACATCGGGTCCTCGATCTCGAAGGGCTGAAGCAGCAGCCGGGGCGCCCGCAGCGCCCGGCCGACCGGGTCCCCGGGCGCCGAGACGGCTCCGGGGCCCGGCCGTGTCTCCACCTCGCACGGGGGCACCGCCGTCGCGCAGTGCGGGCATTCCCCGTACGACCCCAACTCCGTTCCGCACCGCGCGTGATGGAAGGTGCGCAGCGGCTGCGTACCGGGCGGGCACGCGCGTCCCCAGAGCCCGAGTGATCGCAGAACGGGCCAGAGGTCACGGCCGCGCTCGGTCGGCAGATATTCGTGGCGCGGGGGAGTCCGCTGGTAGCGGTGCTTTTCCAGGAGCCCGGCCTCGGTCAGCGAGCGGAGGCGGGCGGCGAGCACGGCACGCGGAATTCTCAGGTGCTCGGCGAAATGGTTGAACCGCCGTACGCCGTAGAGGGCGTCGCGCATGACCAGAAGGGTCCAGCGCTCTCCGATGATCTCCAGGGCACGGGCGATCGAGCATTCCTGCGCCGCGTAATCGTAATCCTTGCCGAGGGCCATGCCCCAAGCTTTACCCAAGGTATTCCATGGCGGAACCAATTCCTGTGCGGAATACGCTACTTCGCCAAGTCGGGGAACGCGCCGGGAGGCGGGGCGGGCCGATCAACGGGCAGCGGATTCCGCGGTCGCCGTGGCGTGGCAGAACGCCGCGAACGCGGCCGCCCGCCGGGTGAGTTGGACCCCGGCCGGCCGGGCGAGCACCACGGGCAGCGGTCGCACCTCGTCCCGGATGGGGCGCACCGCGAGGGTGCGGCCCTCGTAGCTGAGGTCGGGCGAGGGGCGCTGTATGAGCAGGGAGTAGCCCACGCCGCGCGCCACCAGGCTGCGCACCATCTCGAAGCTCTCGGTGCGGTGCCGGATCCTCGGCGCGACCCCGGCCGAACTCAGTACGTCGCTGAAGTACCGCAGGCTGGGCGGCACATCGAGCATGATCATGTCGTGTTCGGCCAGGTCGGTGAGGCCCACCTCGTCCTGCGCCGTGAGGGGATGGGCGGGCGGCAGCAGGACGTGCGGCTCCGTCGCGTACAGGGTGTCGAAGTCGATGCCGGGGCGGATGTCGACGCCGTAGAGCACGGCCAGCTCGCAGCTGCCTTCGAGCAGCAGCTGCTGGAGATCGGTGAGGGAGCCCTCCACGAAGTCGAGCGTCACCCTGGGGTGCGCTGCCTGGAACTCTTCGAGCAGTCGGGGGAGCAGGAACGGCGCGAGGGTCGTGAAGCAGCCGATCACCAGCCGCCCGGCCGGGGCCTGCCCGATGTCCCGCATTCCGGTGCGCAGTTCCTCGGCGTGGGCCAGCAGGGCGCGGGCCTGGGGAAGCAGCAGACGGCCCGCTTCGGTGAGCGTGAGGCCCTTCGCCTTGGAGCGGAGCAGAAGTTGAACTCCCAATTGTCGTTCGAGCTGGGAGATCGCCACGGAAACCGCGCCCTGGGAAATGAACAGGCGGCGGGCGGCGCCGGTCATGGTGCCGGCCTCGGCACAGGCCACGAAATGGTGCAGCTGACGCAAACTCATCCCGTCGGTCATTAATCGATTCTATAACACGCTTCAAGATTATGTCGTTTTCAAGTCGCCCCGAATATCCGAGACTTGAGGGACCAAGCCCAGGAGGTTGTGCGATGACACCGACCGATACGGCGGCGGCGAAGTGCCCGGTACATCACGGTTTCGATCCGCTCGGCGATTCCTATGTGGCAGATCCGTATCCGATCCACACCGCGGTACGTGAAGAGGCTCCGGCGTTCTACGCCGAGGCGATCGACATGTGGGTGATCACCCGGTACGACGACATCGAGGCGGTCCTGAAGGATCCGGGAACCTTCTCCGCGGCGGTCGGCCAGCGACCGGTCTTCCCCATGTCGCCCGAGGCACAGCGCATCCTGAAGGACGGATTCCGCGCGTACCCCGTGATGTCGGACTGCGACCCGCCCCGGCACACCCGCATCCGCAAGCACAACATGACCGGCTTCTCACCGCGCCGCATAGCCACCCTGGAACCCAAGGTGTGGGCGAAGGCCACCGAGCTGGTGGACGCCATCGAGCCGGGGCGGGTCGACCTGGTGTCGGCGCTGACCTATCCGCTGCCCGCCTACATGATCTTCACCTTCATCGGGTTCCCCGACGAGGACATGGACATGTTGAAGAGCTGGTGCGGCAACCGCATCGCCTTCAGCTGGGGCCGGCCGAGCGCGGACGAGCAGCGCGAGATCGCCACCAACATGACGCACTACTGGGAGTACTGCGAGAAGTTCGTCGCCCGGCGGGCGGCCGAGCCGGTCGACGACTTCACCAGCGACCTGATCCGCATCCACCAGGCCGACCCCGACGCGCTGTCGCTCGCCGACATCACCAACGTGGCCTACGGGCTGAGCTTCGCCGGCCACGAGACCACCACCAGCTTCACCGGCAACGCGATCCGCCAGCTCCTGGACAACCCCGAGCAGTGGGCGGCGATCTGCGAGGACCGCTCGCTCATCGGCAAGGCGATCGAGGAGCTGCTGCGTTTCGACAGCAGCATCCCCGCCTGGCGGCGCATCACCACCCGGGCGGTCGACGTCGGCGGGGTGGAGATCCCGGCCGAGGCCAAGGTGCTGATCCTGCTCGGCGCGGCCAACCGGGACCCGAAGCACTTCGAGGACCCGGAGACCTTCGACATCCAGCGCGGCGACGCCCGGCGCCACCTCGCCTTCGGCAAGGGCATCCACTACTGCATCGGCGCACCGCTGGCCCGGATGGAGGCCAGGATCGCGCTCGACCTGCTGGCCCAGCGGGCCCCCGGCATGCGCATGGTCGACGGCCAGGACTTCGACTTCCCGGCCAACGTCTCCTTCCGCGGCCCCCGCAGCCTGCTGGTCGACTGGCCGGGCTGAACCGCCCGCGAGGCCCGCGTCAGCGCGGTGTGCGCTCGGTCACCAGCAAGGTCTGCACCACCCGCCCGCAGTCACCGCTCCCGTCGTACATCAGCCCCGTCGCCAGCCCCGAGCCGGCGGGGCTCGCGGCCGTTTCCGAGCGCAGACAGAGCCACTCGCCGACCGGATCGCGGTGCAGGGCGAGCGTGACGTCCGTGTTGATGACCAGGCCCGTGTGGTGGTCGAGCTCGAAGCCGACCGCCCAGCTGCTGTCGGCCAGGGTGAGCGCCCGGGTCAGCGCGGTGTCCTGCTCCCCGGCCACCAGCGGGATGCGCTGGCGGGCCCATACGGTGCCGGGCCCGGGGGAGTCGAAGCTCCGGCCGGCTTCGAACCGCCACTCCATCGCGGACACGTAGCCGTGCAGATACGCCCCCGTCATGACCGCCGGCGGCTGGGGCGCCGGCAGGGGCGGCGCGGTGGGCGCGTGCCGCAGGGCCGGGGTCCCGTCCGGGCTGGCCACCATGCGCCAGGCGCGGGCGAGCAGCACCGGCTCGCCGTCGGCCGTCAACTCGCCCTCCAGGAGCTCGACCCGGCCACCGGCGCGCACGGTCCGCACCGAGACCCCGAGATCGGCGACCGGCACCGGACGCAGCAGCTCGACGGTGACCCGGGCGATCCGTGAACCCGCCCGGACGGCATGGCGCTCAAGGGCCCGCCCCACGAGCGCGGAGGGCGGCCCCGCGTGCTGGGTCTTGGGGCTCCACGGCCCGGCGGTCGCCGCTGTGCTCTCGAAGAGGCCGTCGGCGAGCTCGCGGTAGAAGGACTCGGGCGGCGCGGGGGTGGCGGCATCGGGTTCAGGGCTCATGGCGAAAGCTGTAACCCATGGGGCACCGGGCGGGCAAGGGGCCACCCGAGCGCTCACCCCGCGAGCTGCACGGGAGGCCCGGGGACGGGTGCGACTTGCTCAAGTCCCGTACTGTGTGCGCGGGTTGGCGGCGGGCGGCCCCGCCTGCGCCCTACCCGAACGGCGCGAGCGCCCCCGATGCCTGCCGGGACCGCTCCACGGCGATGCCCGCCCGGAACAGCACCGGCTCGGCGAGCGGCCCGGCGATGAGCTGCAGGCCGATCGGCAGCCCGTCGGCGTCCTGGCCGACGGGGAGGGACAGGGCGGGAAAGCCCGTGATGTTGGCGGGCGCCGAGAGCCGCACGTACGCGTCGGTGACCGTCTCCGCCGTCCCGTCGGGCCAGTGCACCAGCGTCTGGCCCCGCCGTGCGGCGGTCAGCGGCGCGGAGGGTGCGGCGAGCACGTCGATGCCGTCGAACAGCCGCAGCCAGGCATCCCGGATCAGCACCCGGGAGCGCTGGGCGCGCAGGTAGTCGAGCGCCGTCAGCCGGCCGCCCGCCTCCAGGAGGAGCCGCACGTCGGGGCCGTAGAGCGCGGAGCTGTGGCCGAGCGCGCCCTCGTGGACCGCGGACGCCTCCGGCGCCATCAGGCCCCACTGGGTCGCCTCCACGTAGTCCATCAGCGGCAGCCGCACCTCCACGGGCTCGGCGCCGAGCTTCTCCAGACGCTCGACGGCGTCGCGGACGGCCGCCTCCACCTGGGGGTCGACGTGGTCGAAGTAGTAGTTCACGGGCACGCCCACCCGCAGTCCGCGCAGGCCGTCGTCCGCCCACCGTGCCGGGGAGTCCGCGCGGGACGCCGTGATGGACGACCCGTCGCGCGGGTCGTGACGGGCGAGCGCGTCGAGCACCACGGCCGCGTCCTCGACGGTCCGGGTCAGCGGACCCACGTGGTCGAGCGACCACGACAGGGGGGCCACGCCGTGCCGCGAGACCAGCCCGTACGTGGGCTTGAGCCCCACCACCCCGTTGAGCGCGGCCGGCACCCGGATCGAGCCGCCGGTGTCCGTGCCGAGCGCGAACAGGGCCGACCCGGCGGCCACCGCGACCGCCGAACCGCCGCTCGACCCGCCGGCGATGTGCTGCGCCGCCCACGGGTTGACGGTCTGCGGGGTCAGCAGCCCGTAGGCGAACTCATGGGTGTGGGTCTTGCCGACCAGGACCGCGCCGGCCTCCGAGAGCAGCGCGGCGACCGTGCTGTCCGCGGTCGGCACCCGGTCCTGCCACAGCCGTGAGCTCGCGGTCGTGCTGATCCCTGCGGTGTCGATCAGGTCCTTGAGTCCGTACGGAATGCCGTGCAGGGGGCCGCGGTTGAGCCCGGCCCGCAGCTCACGCTCGGCCCGCGCCGCCGCGGCCCTGGCCCGGTCGGCCACCACGGTGACGTAGGCGTTGAGACGGCCCTCGACGGCGGCGCACCGGTCGAGCACCGAGTCGACGAGCTCGACGGGCGACAGCTCGCCCGAGCCGATCGCCTCGGCGGCGGCGCACAGGGTCAGTTCAAACGGCCGCATCGCCGGACTCCTGACGGGGTGCCGGGGAGTGGCCCGCCGCCCGGAAGACGGACGCCGGGGCGATGCCCTCCAGGTCGAGGGTGCGCAGCAGCCCGAGGATGCCGCCGAGACGGGTGGCCAACTCGGCCACCTGGAAAGGGAATTGATCCACGTCCTGGCCGGGGGCGGCGGACGGGCGGCGCACGCCATCCGCCGCCGGGTGGCTCACCCCCTGCGCCGAGCCGGAGCGTTCCGATGACACCATCGACGGTTCCTTTCCGAGCCGGACGGGCCGGAGCCGGGGCCGGAGGAGGCCGGAGCCGGACGGGCCGAAGGGGAGCGACGTGCCGGCAGAGAGAGAGGGGGGATGGAGGAAAGAACCCGGCGGCCCCCTACGGGGGATGCGAGGGCCGCCGGGAGCAAGGGATGTTCCGCGGCGGGACCGCGGAACATCGGGGGACCCGAGGGGTCGGCTCAGAGGTCGACGCTCACGTCGTACGACTCCAGCCAGGCGTTCAGCCAGAGCGGCACTTCCAGGTCGATGCGGGTGATCTGGGTGCTGGCGGTGCTGATGCTGCCGTCGAGACGGCCGCGCACCTTGTCCAGGTCGAGGAGCGGCAGGATCGGTGCGTTGCCGCCGCCGACGACCTCGGCCAGCCGGTCCCTGAGCTTCTTCTCGTAGCCCGAGTCCTGGGTGCTGGGGTACGGGGCCTTGACGCGCTTGACGATGGACTCCGGCAGCACGTCGCGGGTCGCGGCGCGCAGCAGGCTCTTCTCGCGGCCGTCGAAGGTCTTCATGGCCCAGGGCGCGTTGAACACGTACTCCACGAGCCGGTGGTCGCAGAACGGGACGCGGACCTCCAGGCCGACCGCCATGCTCATGCGGTCCTTGCGGTCGAGCAGGGTGTTCAGGAAGCGGGTCAGGTTGAGGTAGCTGATCTCGCGCATGCGCTTTTCGAGACCCGTCTCGCCGGCCAGGACCGGCACCTCGGCGATGGCGTCGCCGTAGCTGGAGCGCCGGTAGCCGGGGATGTCGAGGGTGCCGAGGAGGCTTCCGTCGAAGAGCGGGGTGCCGTCGTAGAAGGGGCCCGGGGTGCTGGTGAGCCAGGGGAACGTCTCGGCGGTGAGGACCTCCGGGTCGTGGAACCAGCTGTATCCGCCGAAGAGTTCATCGGCCGACTCGCCGGACAGGGCCACCGTGGAGCGCTCGCGGACGGCCTTGAAGAGCAGGTACAGCGAGGGCCACAGGTCGCCGTACCACATGGGCGGCAGGTCGGTGGCGGCGAGCACGGCGGTGCGGACCGCGGGATCGCTCAGGTCGTCGCTGTTGAGCAGGATCTCCTTGTGCTCGGCCGCGACGTGTTCGGCGAGGTCGCGCACGAAGGGGGCGTCCGGCGTGCTGCGCAGCGGGTCGGGGACGAAGTTCTCGACCGCGCCCACGAAGTCCACGGAGAAGGAGCGGACGGGGCCGGCCCCTTCGGCCGCCAGCGCCTTGGCGGCGAGCGCGGTCACCGCGGACGAGTCGAGCCCGCCCGACAGGAGGCTGCACAGCGGCACGTCGGATATGAGCTGGCGCTGCACGGTGTCTTCGAGCAGACCGCGCACGGTGTCGATGGTCTTGTCGAGGGAGTCCGTGTGCTCCTTGGCCTCAAGTGCCCAGTAGCGGCGCTTGGTCAGGCCTTCGCGGCGTACCCGTACGGTGTGGCCGGGGCGCACCTCGTGCATGCCGGTGAAGATGGCGTGCTCGGGCGTCTTGACCATGTCGAGCAGCTCGCGCAGGCCGTTGGCGTTGACCCGGCGGGGGATCTCCCGGTTGGCCAGGATGACCTTGGGCTCGGAGCCGAACAGGACGCCGTCGGCCGTCTCGTAGTAGTAGAGGGGCTTGACGCCCATCCGGTCGCGCACCAGGAGCAGTTCCTCGCGGCGCACGTCCCAGATGCCGAAGGCGAACATGCCGTTGAGCTTGTCGACGACGCCCTCGCCCCACTCCAGGTAGCCCCGGAGGACCACCTCGGTGTCGCTCTGGGTGCGGAAGCGGTGGCCGCGTGAGACCAGATCCGCCCGCAGCTCACGGTAGTTGTAGACCTCGCCGCTGAAGGTGAGGACCGCGAGGAGGCGGCCGTCCTCCTCGGCGGTCATCGGCTGACGGCCGCCTTCGAGGTCGATGACCGACAGGCGCCGGTGGCCGATGGCGGCGTGCGGTGCGATCCACACGCCCTCGTCGTCCGGGCCGCGGCACGCCATCGTCTGCGTCATGGCGTCGACGGTGGCGCGCTCCTGCGTGAGGTCGCGACCGAAATCTATCCAACCCGCAATGCCGCACATGTGTGACGTTCTCCTTAGGTCGACAGGTCGACGATGAGCACCCGGTTGCGGGCACTCCGAAGACGGATGTGTGTATGCACCGTTCGCAGGGGTCGGCCCGCCGCGGCCGAAGGGGGGGGATGACCGCGGCGGGCCATGCAGGGGAGGAGCGGGTCCGGGGACCGCGGGTCCTACTCGGGCTCGGGGAAGGAGATCTTCCTGGCCCGGTGGAACACGGCCACCAGCACGGTGAGGGCGGCGGCGCAGCCGCCCAGCGTCATCACCGTCGAGGGGGAGGTGTGGTCGATGACGAGGCCGCCGCTCAGCGCGCCGATGGAGAAGGTGGCCTGGAAGGAGGCCGTGAACACGACGGACGAGGCCTCGGGGGAGTTGGGGTTGGCCTTGGCGAACCAGGTCTGCGAGCAGACCGGCACGGCGCCGTAGGCGATGCCCCAGAAGACCAGCAGGGCCACCGCGCCCAGGTCCCATTTGCCGAGCACCGGCAGCAGCAGGGTGACGGCGGCGATCATCGCGGCGGCGGTCGCGAAGGTGGCCCGGGGGTACTTGCCGACGGCCGCCCCGCCGAGGAAGTTGCCCACGATGCCGGCGACTCCGTAGATGAGCAGGTAGACGGTGATGAGCCCCGAGCTGACCTGGGTCACCTGCTCCAGGAAGGGAGTGACGTAGGTGTAGGTGCCGAAGTGGGCCAGGACGACGAGGAACGTGAGGACCAGGGCGAACCGGGTGTTGATGTTGCGGAACATCCCGCCGAGCACGTTCAGCCGGGTCGCCTGCACGGCCGGGAGCGCGGGCACCACCAGGAGCAGCATGACGAACACCGCGAGGGTGAAGACGCCCATGACGAGGAACGTGGTGCGCCAGCTGGAGACGTCCCCGATGAACGTGCCGAGCGGTACGCCGAGCACGGAGCCCAGCGGCACGGCCGAGAAGATCACGGACGTGGCCCGGCCCACCTGCTCCGCCGGCACGAGCCGTCCCGCCAGACCTGCGCCGATGGACCAGAAGCCACCGATCGTGATGCCGACCATCACCCGCGAGATCAGGATCATCCAGTAGCTCGTCGCCGCCGCGGCCAGGAAGTTGGCCACGGCGAGCAGCAGGATGAACGAGCCCAGCATGACCCGGCGGTCGATGCGCGCCGTGGCCACGGTCACCACCGGCGCGGAGATCGCGGCGAGGAAGCCGGGCATGGTCATCATCAGCCCGGCCATGCCGTCCGAGATGGTGAAGCTGGATCCGATGGACGTCAGCAGACCGATGGGGAGGATCTCGGTGGTGACGATCGCGAAGATCCCCATCATCACCGAGATCACGGCCAGCCAGGAGACCAGGGGTGAACGGTGGGCCGACGCCGCTGAGGCTTCGACGGAGGTGGTGGTTGCTGTGGACATGAATCCCGTCCTGTGTTGGGCATCACATGGGGTGTGATCACTAGTCCAGCAGGGACGGCAGACAGCTTCTGGCAGATTCCCGACACCAACAACAGCCGCCCGGGGTGATGTCGGGATTTCGCGAGTCGCCCGCGCGGCGGCGTGATTGGACGTCGGTGCAGGTCAGGGTGGCGTATGGGCGGCGGGGAGCCGATGACGGGCCGACGTGGGGGGCGCTCCCGTCCGCTGGGATTGCCCGCTACTTCGCCGAGTCGGCGAAGCGCGCGGGCGGCCCGGGGTCAGGCGAGGAGCCGGCTGGAGTGGGACGAGCGGCGGGCCGCGGAGAGCAGGGCGTGGATCTGCGGTCCCGCCTGCTCGATGTCGTTCACGGGACGGGGGAAGGGCAGCCGCACGTCCTGGTGGGTGGCCGGGTATTCCAGGCGCAGGGTCAGTCCGTAGCGGTCCAGGGCGAGGGGGAGCGCCCGGCCGAGGCCGGTCTTCGCCCCGGGCGGTACGAGCCGCAGGAGCAGCGGGACGAGATCGCGGTGGCTGTCCACGAGGTGGTTCAGCATGCCCGCCTCGCGGGTCGCCAGCGGGTCGGGGCCGGTGTTCTGGAGGGCGTCCAGGGTGACGTCGGCGCGCCCGCGGTGGTCCTCGATGGAGGCCCGGACGAACTCCACGCAGGTGCTCGCCGTGCGCTCCGGGTCGTACGGGGCGCAGAGGAGCCCGGCGAGGGTCACCCGGGCGCGCAGCCGCTCGCGCACCGGCGTGGGGGCGATGTCGGTGAGCTCCAGGCGGACGGGAAGGGGGCCCGACCGTCCGTGGTCGAGGTCGTGGGGCTCGTGCAGATGGATGCGGCCCGCGGCGCCGTCCTCGCCGGCGCAGTACACCTCGTGGCGGCGGCCGTCGGCGACGACGGTCATCGAGTGGGCCGCCGCGAGGATCGACCGCACGCGCTCGGCGGGGGACGGCGTGCTGGAGCGGACGCGGAATGGACGCATGCGGGTTCCCCCTGGGAGGCGGCATCGAGCACCCAAGCCCTGTTGCTTAGGTATGCCTAACCTAACCTATTCCTGCGGTTGCTTCCCCGGGGACCCGCCCTGCGGAGCGGACGCGATGCTCGACAGGCCCGGATGGCAAGTGAAACCCCTTGCAGACAACGGGAATTGCCCACTTTCGAGGGACGGTACGGTCCGGCGCGGGCTCGCTACGATCGACGGCGCTCCTGGGCTCCATGAAATTTCACGGCGCGGACCCGTGGTCCGCGGCCCGGTCCCCGGGGGTGCGACGGCGCGCGGAGCCGGCTCGGCCCCGCGCACTTCACAGCGAGAGAGGCGGTAGCTGGTGGCAGGCTATGGCAACGGCGTACGGGCCGACGAGATCGCGAACGCGGTGTGGGTGAAGGCGACGGCGAGCGACGCCTACAACGACTGCGTTGAAATTGCACGGCTTCCCGAGGGGGAGGTGGCACTGCGCAACTCCCGCTTCCCGCAGGGGCCGGCGCTGATTTTCACCTCCTCCGAACTGGCGGCCTTCCTCGACGGCGCACGCGGTGGTGAGTTCGACGACATGGTTGGCTGAAAACCCGTAGCGACGGGTTGTGAGGGCCGCCCCGGTTCCTCAGGATGGGCGCGTGCCGGCGACGGTCGCCGTGCGCCGGAGGAGTCGGGGTGGCCGCACGCGTTCTCGATCTGGTCCCGGGCGAAGACCCGGAGCAACGCCGCGAGGAGCGTGCGGAGCAGGCGCGTCCGCATGCCGCTCCACCGGCGCGCGTCCTCGGCATCCGGCTGCGCGAGATGCGGCTCGAAGCGGGTCTGCGCGGACAGGACGTGGTGGCCGCCGGCGCCATCGGCTCCACCTCCAAGCTCAGCCGGTACGAGACGGCCAACGGCGCCGCCCGGCCCGACGCCGCGACGGTGGCCCGGCTCGCCGCGCTCTACGGCTACGCCGATCCGGAGTCGCTGCGGGCGCTCACCAGCCTCGTGGACGACGCCAACCAGCACCGCTGGTGGACGGACTACCGCGATGTGGTGGACACGTCCCTGAACAACCTGATGGCGGTGGAGAGCGCGGCCAAGGAGATCCGCACGTTCTCCGACTCGCTCGTGCCCGGCCTGCTCCAGACCTCCGACTACGCCCGCGCCATCATGCAGGCGCCCTATCTGGGCAAGCCGGACCACGCGACGATCGACCGCAGATGGGAGGTGCGCCGCCGGCGCCAGCAGCTCCTCGAATCGCCCGAGGCGCCCGACTACTCGGCGGTGGTGTCCGAGGGCGCGCTGCGCAAGTGGGTGGGCGGGCGCAAGGTGATGCGCGGTCAGCTGCGACAGCTGTTCAACCTCGCCGAGAACCGCGACAGCGTGCACATCCGGATCTTCACCGACCGCGCCTGTGAGCAGGTGTGTCCCCTGACGTCGGCGATGACGGTCTTCAAGTTCCCGGCGACCGGCGAGCCGGACATGATCTATCGCGAGGGCCTGAACAGCGGCGGCACCTGGCTGAGCGAGCCGGCCGACGTCGACCTGCACGCGGCCTCCATGACCGAGCTGTTCCAGCACAGCCTCGGCAAGCGCGAGACGCTCGCCCTGCTCGAGCACCTCATCGCGGGATTCGCCGACGACGCCGAACCGGACCGGAATTGACCGGGCCGGCCGAGCGTGGCCGGCGCCGGGCCCGAGGCGGGGTCGCCCCCGCGCCGGGCTAGCTCCGCACGATCTTCGCGACGCCGCCGTACTCGATCCACTCCTGGGTCGCCTGGCGCGGTGCGATGTCGGTGTCCGGGCACCAGGTGGAGACCTCCACGGGTTCGTCCGCCCGCTGGAGGGCGAGGCCGTCGAAGTAGCGCCGCACCTCGGCGGTGGAGCGCACCCGCCCCCAGGTCCCGCCGGTGATCCGGCGCATGAACTCCGTTACGTCAGCGCGCAGTTGGGCGTCGTCGGAGGCGAGCTGCGAGATGACGAGGTAGCTGCCGTCGGGCAGCCGGTCGGCCACGTCCCGCACCAGTTGCCAGGGGTCGTCGGCGTCCGGGACGCAGTGCAGCACGGACACGAACAGCGCGGCGACCGGCTCCCCGTCCTCCAAGAGGGCGCGGACCTCGGGCCGTCCGAAGTTGCCCTCCACGTCCCGCATGTCGGCCTGGACGACGGCGGTGGTCCTGAGGTCCTCGGCGAGCATCAGCCGCCCGTGGGCGTGCACGAGCGGGTCGTTGTCGATGTACACGACCCGGGCGCCGGGCTGGGACTCCTGGGCGACCTGGTGGACGTTGGGTCGCGTGGGGAGCCCGGAGCCGTGGTCGATGAAGCGGCGGATCCCGCGGTCCCGGGCGAGATGGCGCACCGCCCGGACCAGGAACGCCCGGTTGATCAGGGCGAGTTCACGGGTACTGGGCGCCATCTTGAGCAGCGCCCGACAGGCCTCCCGGTCCGACTCGTAGTTGTCGGTTCCGTCGATGAGGAAGTCGTACATGCGCGCCACGCTCGGCGTGCTCACGTCGATGGCCATGGCTCTCTCCCCTGTTCGGATGCTGCCCTGTGAGGCCCAACCAGCCCTGGAACAACGCCGGTTGACCGGAGAGCCATGCTAGGAGCGGCGGCCGGAGCGGGCCAGGGCGCACGGGCCTACAGCCGGGTGACGCGCAGATAGGCGACCACGGTCCGGTCGGCCCACGCCATGGGCGCCGTCATCAGCAGGGTCTCGGGAGGCAGCCCCCGCCACACCACCCCTGCCACGGTGGCGGTCACCAGGACCGAGGCCCAGCGGGCCGTGACCACGACGACGGAGACCACCGCGCTCTGGGCGATCACCCGCACGGGGATGCCGGTGTCGAGCCGAGCGGGGAGCAGCACGGCGAGTTTTCGGTAGACGCGTTCGAGCACGGCGTTCTCCTCAGGTGTTGGACGTCGCTCTGGTCGGTGCACCGCACACAACCACCGCCCGGAACGCCGCGGCCGCGCGGGGAAAAGCGTGAAAACGGGACGGGAACCGCTGGTGCCGGGCCCCGTATCACCCGCGCATCACCGGGGACGCGGCCCCGACGCCGCCCGGAACGCAACCCGAACGTATGAACATGGGAACGCCGTGCCCATCACGGCCGCAATTTCACCGGGATCCCGGCGGCCCCGCGGGCCACGAGGGCCACGGGGGCCACGGGGGGACGGGCCGGGGCGGGGCATACCGAGAAGCGGCGCCCCGGTGGGGGCGCCGCTCCGGTGAACGGTGGGCCGAGAGGCGGTCAGACGCGGTCGGCCGCGATGAGGACGTACTGGAAGGAGCCGTCGCGGTAGGAGTTGATGAACGCCTCCTCGATCCCCGTCACCAGCGAGGAGGTCGCCCGCAGCTCCCAGTACGGCAGGGTGTCGGGCGTCAGGTCGATGACGGCCTGCGGTACCAGGCGGTTGTCGGCCATCGCGCGCAGGTACTCGCGGCGCGAGTGGATGTTGCACTCGAAGTGCGCGTTGATCTGCGAGACCCACTTCGAGGGCTGGCCGTACCGCGGGTTCCAGCAGCCGGTGATGGTCACATAGCGACCGCCGACCTTCAGGATCCGGGAGTGCTCGGCGAACAGGTCCTCCAGATCGACGTACATGCTGGACTCGTTGTTCCACGAGGCCGCGGCCATGCCGGTCTCGAACGGCGTGGACAGCATGTTGCAGACCCGGGCACGGACGCGGTCCTGGATGCCCAGCTCGCGCGCCCGCCCGTTGGCGAACTCGGCCTGCTTGGCCGACAGGGTCACCCCCTCCACGCCGCATCCGAAGCGCTGGTGCGCCATCACCATCGAGCCGCCCCGGCCGCAGCCGGCGTCCACCAGGGTGTCGTCGCGGCCGATGTCGCCGAGGTGCCCCAGGAGGACCTCGGCCTGCGCCGACTCCAGCCGGTGCAGTTCCGTGATGAGCTTCTTCTCGGCCTCGCTGTCGTCGGGGCCGCCGAGCGCGGCACGGTCGATTTCACCGATGCCGTAGTGGTGGTGGTAGAGACCGTCGACATCGCCAAGACGCAGGTTGACGGGCCTGGCCTCGCCGTCCCAGTAGCGCGCGATGTCGCCCTGGTAGGGCGTCGCCGGGCCGGGGATGAAGAGGCCGGCGTCGGTGGCGGTGAGTTCGGTGCTGGTCACAGATGAGTCCATTCTTCCTACCAGAAGTCCGGCAGGCTGTAGCGATAGGTGTTCGTTTGGTGCCAGTGGTGGTTTCCGTCGACCCAGGCGGCCACGCCCCGAAGGAAGCGCTGCACACTCGGGACGGGGCAGTCGGCGGCCAGGGCCGCGGCTTCCCTTTCGAAGTCGTGCATGAGGTCGTTGTGGACCTCGACCGACTTCAGATAGGCCTCCTGGTCGGAGAGGCCCTCCTGCTCGGCGATCACGACGGGCAGGTTCAAGTGCCGCCCGGGAGCGTCGAGTTCCTTGGTGTAGGAGTACAGGTCGTTCACGATGGTCGTCGCGTTGCCCGCGAGCGCGATGACCCGCTGCATGGCGTCCTGCGCGTGCAGGTCCGCCGGCAGTTCGTAGCCACCGACGGTGTCGGTGATGGTGGGGCAGGGGCGGAAGTTGTTGAACTGGCGCATCGCCAGGTACTCCCACACCTCGGGCACGTGGTCCCGCTGCGCCCACGAGGCCTCCGCGAGGTAGCCGAGGTGCAGCCGGGCCATGTCGTGCCGGTACCGGTCGGCCTGCGAGGCACTGGCCGCCGCGACGAAGTACTCCATCGCGGAGCGGTAGGCCCGCCGCGGCGCGTCCGCGTGCAGCGACTCGGCCCACCCCTGCTGGTACTCCCGCGTCGTGTGCAGCGGGTCGAGGGCGGTGTGCGCGAGGAGCAGCCGGTCGCCGAGCCCGATGGGCGAGCCGCCGTGGTCCTCGCAGTAGCAGTCGTCCACCGCGTTCTCGGCCACCATCAGACGGGTGGCGAGCATGAGGTGGTCGACCGACGGCGCGTCCGGATGGCAGCCCACCATGTAGCGGCCGACGAGGAAGCCGTCGAACTCCTCCTCCCAGTCGTCCGGATAGAGCGAAACCTCTTCCAGCGCCCAGGACTTGATCCTGCGGCTGACCTCCGCGACCCGCACCGGATCGGGCTCGGGGACGGGGTGGTGGTAGAGGCCCGGGATCGGGGTGCCCTGTTCCGCCGAGGGGGCGGGACACGCGGGCGGCTCCTCGCGCAGCGTCAGCCGCAGCCCCGAGGTCCCCAGACCGCTGGGGCCGCGCAGGAGCCGGCTCAGATCGGCGCTCGGCCGCGGCACCTCGGGTGCGGGTGCGGCGGAGAGTTGGGGCAGGGGGAGTCCGGGGGCGGTCGGCACGCTCGGCAGCGCGGGGGCGGGCGGCGCCGCGACGGCGGACTCGGCGGGTGAGGGCGCGGGGACGGCGTCGGACGCGGGGACCGGGGCCGCCTCGGGCACATGGGTCGGGGCCGCCGCGGGTACGCCCGGCGGAGCGGCCGTGGCCGCTCTGATGTCGCGGGCGCGGGCCGCCGCCTCGGCGAGCACGTACGTCCCGAAGTGGGCGAGGGTGTGCGGCAGGCTCGACTGCGGCGGGACCGGCTCGGGCGCGGGCAAATCAGGGCTCCTTCCATGGAAGTGGGACAGGTGGGGCAGACGCTTCGGGCACGCCCGGCCGGCCCCGCGCGGGGGCGCGTCGGGCCAGCGGGTCCGGGCCGCCGCCTACCGGGGCCAACGGGCGATCTGCACGTTCTCCAGGACGCCGACCGCGTCCGGCACGAGGATCGCGGCGGAGTAGTAGGTGCTGACGAGGTACGAGGTCATCGCGCGCTCGTCCACGCCCATGAAGCGGACCGACAGGCCCGGTTCGTACTCGTCCGGCAGACCCGTCTGGTGCAGGCCGATGACGCCCTGGTCGTCCTCGCCGGTCCGCATGATGAGGATCGAGCTGGTCTTCTCCTCGGTAATGGGGATCTTGTCGCACGGCAGGATCGGCACCCCGCGCCACGCCTGGACCCGCTCGCCGCCGATCTCGACGTTGCCCGGCCGCAGTCCGCGGGCGTTGAACTCGCGTCCGATCGCCGCGATGGTCCTGGGGTGCGCCAGATAGAACTTGGATCCGCGGCGACGGCAGAGCAGCTCGTCCATGTCGTCCGGTGTGGGCGGGCCCGAGCGCGGCTGGATGCGCTGCTTGAAGTCGGCGTTGTGGAGCAGCCCGAACTCCCGGTTGTTGACCAGCTCGTACTCCTGGCGCTCGCGCAACGCCTCGATGGTGAGCCTCAGTTGCTCCTTCGTCTGGTTCATCGGCCCGTTGTAGAGGTCGCCCACCCTCGTGTGGACGCGCAGGACGGTCTGCGCCGCCGAGAGTTCGTACTCCCTGGGCTCGGCCTCGTAGTCGGCGAAGGCGCCGGGCAGCGGGTGCTCGCCGTGATGGCCGGCGGACATCGCGATCTCCGCCTCGCCGCGGTGGTTCTGCCGCTGGCGGGGCAGTTGCCTGAACCGCTCGACGTGCTCGCGCAGCGCGGGCGCCGACGACAGCACGGACGCGAAGTCGGCGCGGGACAGCGTGAGCAGGGTGCCCGAGGTCTCGGCGATGGCGGTGTGTTCCCAGCGGGCGTCCTCGTCGAGCAGCGCGTGGTCGCCGAACCGGTCTCCGTCGCCCAGCACGTCCAGGGCCAGCTCGTCCCCGTACCCGCCGACCGAGGTCTGGCTGATGCGGCCGTGCGCGATCAGGTACAGCCGGTCGGCGGGCTCGCCGCGCACGGCCAGCGTCTCGCCGGCCCGGACGTCGCGCTGCTCGCACCGGCCGGCGAGGGCGGCGAGCACCCCGTCGTCGTCGAACCCGCGCAGCAGGGCCAGTTCACCGAGTTCGCGGGGGATCACGCGGACGCGGGCGCCGTCCTGGATGAAGTCCACCCGCCCGTCGCCGACGGTGTAGGTGAGCCGGCGGTTGACGCGGTAGACCCCGCCCCGGGTCTCCACCCACGGCAGCATCCGCAGCAGCCAGCGGGCGCTGATCTCCTGCATCTGCGGGGCGGACTTGGTCGTGGTGGCAAGGTTGCGAGCGGCCGCCGTACCCAGTGCGGACTGGGGCCGGGGCGGCTCCGGTCGAGCCTCCGGGCGGGAGTCAATGGTCATGGGGCGAGCTCTCCTTGATCAGGGCGGTGCGCGGCGTGACGGCGGGGACGAATGGGGAGATATGAACGGGAATCCGTCCAGAGCCAGAAGGACAGTAACCACCGCGTCACCCTCCGGACCAAGGAAAGCCGGGGACATTAACTCGATACGTTGATCGCGGCCCCACGATGTTTGCCCCGCCATCGAGGCGATCCGGCCACCCCGGCGCGAAACCTTCCGAACCGCCTTCCGGGCGCTGAGGAAGCCGAGTTGGGGCCGTGGGGGCCGAAGTCGGGCCAGGTGGAGCGCCCTTGGCCATATGCGGCGCGCAGGGTACCTTCAGGGGAATAACGACGACGTCAGAACGGAAGCCGGTGAGAATCCGGCACGGTCGCGCCACTGTGAACGAGCCGCCCCCGAGGCGGCGGCTCGGAGTCAGACCCGTAGCCGTCGTCCTGTGCACCACCGAGATGGGACGCGAACTCCCAGAGGAGGCTCCTGCCATGGCGCCGCACGTCGCCCAGCCGTCTGTCACCACCCCCGCCCTTCCCGCGAAACTGCCGTTGAGCGCCATCGCCCCCTGGGCGGCCTTCTTCGGCATCCTGATGCTGGTCCTGCTGTACTTCGTCGGCGCCGAACAGGGCGCCACCTCCGTGGTCAACGGCGCGGACGTCCACGAGTGGGTCCACGACGCCCGCCACCTGCTCGGCTTCCCCTGCCACTGACCCGAGGGACGCCGAACCACCATGAATTCCGCAACCGTCAGAAACCTCCTCGTGCGGGGCATGCTGGCCGGCCTCGGTGCCGGCCTGCTCGCCCTGGTCGTGGCCTACTTCCTCGGCGAGCCGGGCGTCGACAGCGCCATCGGCTTCGAGGAGGCGCACGCCCCGGCCCACGAGCACGAGGTCGAACTCGTCTCGCGCTCCCTGCAGTCCACCGCCGGTCTCGCCACCGGCGTCCTGGTCTACGGGGTCGCCTTCGGCGGCATCGCCGCGCTCGCGTTCTGCTGCGCGCTCGGCCGGGTCGGCCGCTTCTCGCCGCGTGCCACCGCCCTGCTCCTGTCGGGCGCGGCCCTGCTCGCGGTGTACGTCGTGCCGTTCCTGAAGTATCCGGCGAACCCGCCGTCGGTCGGCGACCCCGACACCATCGGCAAGCGGACCACCCTGTACTTCCTGATGATGGCGCTGAGCGTGCTCCTCGCCATCGCCGCGACCATCCTGGGCAAGCGGCTCGCGCCGGGCCTCGGCACCTGGTACGCCACCGTCGTCGCGGTGGCCGCCTTCGCCGCGCTGATCGGTGTCGCGTACGCGCTCCTGCCGGTCGTCAACGAGGTGCCGGCCGACTTCCCGGCGGCGCTGCTGTGGCGCTTCCGGCTCTCGGCGCTGGCCATCCAGACCACGCTGTGGGGCGGACTCGGCCTGATCTTCGGTGAGTTGGCGCAGCGCCTGCTCGACCCGAAGCCGGCCGCGGTCCCGGCCGCCCGGGCGGTGCCAGCCGGAAACTGAGAGCGCGGGCACGCGCCGCGCAGGACGAGAGGGCTCCCGAAACGTTCCGGGAGCCCTCTCGCGCTCCCTCCGCCCCTCGGCGGCGACCGGTACATGTCGACTCGACCGGTATGTGCGGACGGGTTCCGGGGCGGGACACGGCGGCGGCCGTGGTGCCGCTTGCATCGCGAGGGCCACGGAGCATACTGGTCGGGCCCCGATCACTCACAGAACGACTCCATGGCCAAGAACAGCACCTCATCGACCACCGTCCCCGACACCGCGTGGCTGGGGCGCGGGCGCCATCTCGGGCCCGAACCCGAGCGGGACGTCCGGCGCAACCTGATCGCCCTCAAGGCGGCCGGGGTGCTGGACGACTTCCTGGACCTCGACCCCGTCGAGGCGGCCCGCTCCACCGTCCTGCACCCACGGGACGAGGCGGCCGACCCCGGCCCCACGGCCCGCCGCCTGTTCGAAGCCCGCTGGCGGGTGGCCGACGACATCACGGTGCGCGCCCAGCTCACCACGTACGAGCCCGAGAGCCGTCGCAAGGGGGACGAGGGCGTCGGCTGGATCCTGGCCGCGGAGGCGGAACACGCCTGGGACGTGCACTGGCCCTCGCCCGCCACCATGTTCTGGCCCGACAGCGACCAGATTCCCTGGGACCGCGACGCGGTGGCGAACCTGCGGCTGCGCACCCCCAACCACCTGCCCAAGGACGACGACGAGCTGCGTCATCTGCTGCGCGAATGCTCGCGGCAGAGCTGGTTCGTCCACGTCGTGGTGCACGAGGCGATGACGCCGGACGTGCGCGGACAGCGGCCGGTCTCGGAGTGGCTGCCCCCGAGCCTTCGCCACCGGGTCGTCGAGCACCGGGGCACACCGGAGCAGGCCCAGATCGCCGACTTCGCGATGAAGCGCGAGCTGAACGTGCGGATGCCGCGCGGAGGCGCCGTCGTGCTGCCCACGACACCGCCGGGCTCCTGGTACGACGCCGACCGCTACACGGTGCGCACCGTTTTCCTCGACGGCTCGGAGCCGGCCGAACTCCTCGACAGGATCCGGGAGTTCGCGGCCCTGCCGCAGCCGCTCCCGGCCGACGCCGAGCAGGCTCTGACCCGGCTGCGCAGGGGCTGGCACCTGCTGACCCCGCAGGAGGAGCTGGTCCACGCCCAGGCCATGGTCGCCCAGTACGCCGAGGCGCTCGACGCCATGACGACCTCGCGCGACCTGTACAAGGAAGCGGCCGAGGCGGCCCACGCCGCCCTCGCGGAGGCCTCCGGGGGGCCCGGAGCCGCGATCCTGCCGGGCCCGCGCCCGGTCAAGCCCGAGGCCTCGCCGCTGAGCTCCCTCACCAAGGCGTTCGGCCGGCTGCGCGGACCCAACAAGTAGGGCGCGGCACGACCCGCTCGGGGCCGCCCGGTGATGCCGGGGCCCCGGGGGGCCGAGCCCGCCGCGACCCCTCCTCCTGTCCGGCGCGTGTACGGCGCCGATCAGCGTGGACCGGCGCCGCCCCGGGCCTCGGCCGCCGTCTTCAGGTTGGTGAGCCAGCCTTCGAGGCCCTCGCGGAGTATGCCGGTGGCGGCGGGCACGTTCGCATCGACCTGGGGGCCGGTGTGGGTCTCCTCGGTGCGTACCAGGACGCCGTCCTTGACCTTGATGAAGTTCCACACGTGCACCCCGTCGATGTGCAGACCCTCGCCGTCCGCGGGACCGGTCCAGCGGATGCACGTGTGGTGCCGCACCTGCTGGACGGTCGAGGTGATCGACAGGCTGGTGGCCGGGGTGGAGGGGTTCGGCGGGATCGGGGTCGTCCACCGGAAGGCCGCCCCCGGGCGCAGGGGTCCGTGGTAGAGCCGCTCCACCGACGAGACGGGTGCCTGCCAGGACGGCCACCGCTGCACATCGGTCTGCAGCTTCCAGATGGTGCTCAGCGGGGCGTGGATCACTTTCTCGGTCCGGTAGCGCACGGCCGCGTCCGGATCGACGCCCCGGCCCCGGCAGGTCAGGGAGGCGGCGGACGGGGACGCGGCTCCGGCGGGCGCTGCGGCGCCACCGATGACGGCGAGCACGAGCGGGACGGCGAGCAGGGTGGCGTGGACGCCGGTGCGACGGGTGATGGACATGGTGAATCCCCTTGCCTGATGGGCGAGTTGAGGTGCGCGTGTCTGAGGGTCCTGAACGGCGAGGATCCAGGGAGGCGCTGTACCGCTATAGATCTTGCCGTTCGTTATAAGTTCTAACATTCTCTGTTCGGAGGCGTCAATCACTTCGGTGATACCTTCTAACCGAAGCGTGGGGCCGCCGTCGTGCGGGTGTGGAGAGGTGAAGGTCATGCCGGAGTCGGGTGCGGGGACACCGCGGGAGCGCTACCGGGCCCAGGTGCGCGAGGAGATCAAGCAGCACGCGTGGGAGCAGATCGCGACGGCGGGCGCCTCCGCGCTCTCGCTCAACGCGATCGCCAAGCAGATGGGACTCAGCGGCCCCGCGCTCTACCGCTACTTCGCCGGCCGGGACGACCTGATCACCGAACTCGTCCGGGACGCCTACCGCAGCCTGGCCGACGCGCTGCGACGGGCGACCGAGGCCTCGGGGCCCGATCTCGCGGCCCTCGCGCACGCCCTGCGGGAGTGGGCGCTCGCGGACCCCAACCGCTACTTCCTCGTCTACGGCACCCCCGTACCGGGCTACCACGCGCCCGACGACACCGTCCTCATCAGTGACGCGATCATGCGGATGATCCTGGACGCCGCCATGACCCTGCCCTCGCCCGGGGAGCCGGAGCCGTTCGCCGCGCACCTCGAAGAACGGCGCCAGTGGGCGCAGGGCCATCCCGCCCCGCCCGCGGTCCTGCACCGCGGCCTGCTGTTCTGGACCCGGCTGCACGGCGTGCTGTCCCTGGAGGCCGCGGGCCACTTCACGGGCATGGGCCTCGACCCGGCCCGCCTCTTCGAGGCCGAGCTGGACGACTTGCTGCGGCGCTAGGGCGTGTCTGACTCGTCCCGTCCGTGGCGCGGCCCGGGCGGACGACGCCGTGTGTCAGACGCGCCCTGTCCGAACCACCCCGCCCGCAAGCCGAGTTGGCCCGGTGGCGCAACCGCGCGGGTCATCGCGGTACGGGATCCGCCGCCCTGCGCAGGGCTTCCCGGCAGGCCTCCACGGCCGGATGCCGGCCGCGTCCGCTGCGTACGACGGTCAAGACGCGGCGGGTGTGCCGGCCATGCGGAAGCCGCCGCAGGGGGACGGTCGGGCGGCCCGCGCTCCAGACCAGATCGGGCAGGAAGGCCGCGGCGTGCCGCTGCTCCACGAGGCGCAGGTGGAGCAGGAGATCGGGCGTCTCGAACCGTACGTCCGGCTCGAATCCGGCGCTCCGGCACAGCGTCGTCGCCCAGTGCCGGGCCGCGCTGCCCTCCGGCTCCATGACCCACGCCTGACCGGCCAGCGAGCGCAGCGCGGCCAACGGGGCGGCGGGAACCGGAGGTTCGGTCCCGTCGAGGTGCGGGGGCAGGGCGAGGCGGAGCGGGTCGTCCAGCAGGACCTCGTGGTCGAGCCCGGCCGGGCGCGGGACGGGGTGGTCCGGGTACTCCTCCGCGAGGACCAGGTCGAAGTCGCGGGCCAGCAGCGCCGGCAAAGCGCTCTCGGGCTCCAACTGCGTGATGTGGACGCGGAGTCGGGGGTGGGCGTCGCGCAGCAGACCGAGGGCGGCCGGGACCAGGGCCAGGGCGGCCGTCTGGAAGCAGGCGATGCGCAGGGTGCCGCTGAGGCCGGTCAGCGATGTGGCGATGTCGGCCTCGGCGCGCTCCAGGCGTTCGAGCACCGCCTCGGTGTGGGCGACGAGGATCTCGGCCTGCTCGGTCAGCCGCACCCGGCGCCCGACCGGTTCGAGCAGGGGCACCCCCACCTCGTGCTCCAGTTGCGAGAGCTGCTGGGAGATGGAGGAGGGCGCGTAGGAGAGGGCCGCTGCGACGGCGGCGAGCGTGCCCCGGTGTTTGAGCTCGCGCAGCAGGCGCAGCCGGTGCAGATCGAACATCGTGGGCCCGTCCCCCCTTGACGCGACGTCGTGCCGTTGTGCCCGGGTGTTCCGCCCATCATGGATCGGCTTGCCCGGGTGTTCCGCCATCATGGGTCGGCCTGTTCGACGAGTACAGGTCGCAAACGTGCGCTGGACCGATCACTGGTACGGGCCCCACCCTGGTGACGTGCCCGAGACCACCTCGCCCCTCCGCGTCCTGCCCGAGACCTGGCTCGCCCGTCCGGGCGCCCGCACCTGGCGCTGTCGGCCGGCGCCTGCCGAGGTCCGGGCCTTCCATGCCGCCCTGCGCGGCCACGCACCCACCCCGCTCGTGGAAGTCGCCTCGCTCGCACGGGAGTTGGGGTTCGGCCGCGTTTTCGTCAAGGACGAGTCGTGCCGCCTGGGGCTGCCCGCGTTCAAGGCGCTCGGCGCCTCCTGGGCGGTGCACCGCGTCCTCGCCGAGCGGGCCGAGCGCGGCGCCGGACCGGGCCCCGTCACCCTGGTCACCGCGACCGACGGGAACCACGGGCGCGCGGTGGCCCGGGTGGCGCGCCTGCTCGGACAGCGCGCCCGGGTGTTCGTGCCGCGCGGAGTGCACCCGACGGCGGTGACGGCGATCGCCGGCGAAGGGGCGGAGGTCGTCGCGGTCGAGGGCCCCTACGACGAGGCCGTCCGCCGTGCGGCCGGGGCCGCGGCGGACGCCGACACCGTCCTGGTCCAGGACACGGCCTGGCCCGGCTACGAGCGGATCCCGGGATGGATCGTCGAGGGCTACTCCACCCTCTGTGCCGAGATCGACGAACAACTGGCGGAGCAGGGCGTTCCGGCGGGGCCGGATCTCGTCGCCGTACCGGTCGGCGTGGGGTCCCTGGCGCAGGCCGTGGTGACCCACTACCGCAGCCGGCCGGCCGGGAACGCGCCGGCGCTCGTCGCGGTGGAGCCGCGGGCCGCGGCCTGCGTCCTGGAGAGCCTCACACGGGGGGAGCTCGTCAGCGTCGCGACGGGGGACACCCGCATGGCCGGGCTGAACTGCGGAACGCCCTCCAGCATCGCCTGGCCCCACCTGCGCGCCGGACTGGACGCCGCCGTCGCCGTGTCCGACGCCGCGTCCGCGCGGGCGGCCGTGCACCTCGCGGAGCACGGAGTGGCGTCGGGCCCGTGCGGTGCGGCGGCGCTGGCCGGGCTGCGCGCCCTGCTCGGCGGGAAGGACGGCGACGGACGCCGCGCGGCGCTGGGGCTCGGCCCGTCCTCGGTGGCCGTGCTCCTCAGTACCGAGGGCGCGGGGGCCAACCCGTCACAACCGCAGGCGGCGTCCGCCTGACGGGGCGGGGCTGTCGCACGGGGCGCGGCCGTCTCCGCCTGACCGGTACGTGCTCGCCGAATTCCGGACGGGCCGAACGACTGTTGACACAGCCGAATCACTTCTGAAACCTGCGGCGTTGACACGGGTCGTACGCGGCCACGAGAATTCCCGGCATGAACAGCGCGCAGGGATATTCCCCGATGGCCGGTTCGCGGCAGGTCCGCCACCCGGTGCTCGCAGTCGCGCCCTCCACGGTCCGGCGGATTCCGCTGACCAGGTGCCGATTCATCGATCTGATGCGGATCGGTCGCACTCTCTGTTGCTGACGTGCGCAGTTGTGCGCGCAGCCGTCCCGTCGACGCACTGACGGCCTGACGGCCTGACGTGCCCGGCGCGCGGAGGCGCCCCCGACATGCCGGGGCGCGCTCCGCCCCGTGCCCCGACCCGACCCGCCCCGGCCCGCTCCGCTCCGCGAGGGGTCCGTTCTGCGGACATGCGCGCATTTCCTGTCCCGCGCAATTCCCCCAAGTTCTCGGCGTGCCCCAATAAGGCCCTGATCTCGCCGCGCCCATTCCTTCCCACTGTGCGGAGCGCATTGCGTGCCGCGCGCCGGCCGCCCTTTCGCGTGCGCTCCTTTTTCCTGAACATCCTGAATTCACGGAGTCCTGACATGCCACCAGTGCCACCAGCCGTCCCCGGAGTCGACCGGCGGCTGTTCCTGTCCTCCCTGCTGGGCGTCGCTGCCGCCGCCGCGCTCAGCGGCTGCGCGGGCGTCGGTGCGGCCGACACCGTGGCCAAGGGGGCCGCGACCGCCCCCCTGGCCACCACCGTGCCCGCCGGTACCCGCTTGAAGATCGCCTCGTACCAGGGTGTGCAGCAGCTCCAGTTCAAGCTGGCCGGCCTGGACGATCTGCCCTTCACCGTGTCGGACTGGGTCAACACCGGGGCCGGGCCCGACGTCATCAACGCGTTCCGCGCCAAGTCGCTCGACGTCGGCAACAACGCGGGGATCCCGCCGATCCAGGCGCGCTTCCAGGGCTACGACGCGAAGATCGTCGCGATCGACCTCACCCGCAGGCCCACCTATGTCTTCGCCACCAAGCCGGGCAGCGGCATCCGGGACGTCTTGGGGTTCCGTGGCAAGAAGCTCGCCTTCTCGCAGGGGCAGGCGCAGGGCGTCGTCCTGCTGCGCGCCCTGAAGAAGGCGGGGCTCTCGCACGACGACGTGCACCTCGTGCCGCTGACCAGCAACCAGTTCTTCACCGCGCTCCAGGCGGGCCAGGTCGACATCGCCCCGCTCGCCAACAGCCAGGCGCCGGCCTACCTCAAGCAGTACGGGCCCAGGGGGGCCCACACCATCGCCACCGACGTGGTGGACCTGCTCAATGTGCTGTGGGCCCCCGCCTCCGTACTCGCCGACCCGGCGAAGGCCGCCGCGGTCGCCGCGTACGTCCCGCGCTGGGCCAAGGGGCAGGTCTGGGCGTACGAGCACCCGGACGCGTGGAACCAGGAGTTCTACGTCAAGACCCAGAACCTCAGCCTCGACCAGGCCCGCTCGATCACGGCGCTCGCCAACAAGCCGCTGTTCCCCGCCAGTTGGGACGAGGCGGTGAAGTGGGAGCAGGAGACCGCGGACCTGTTGGCCGAGGGGGGCTTCGTGAAGCGGTTCCCGGTCGACGGGCTCTTCGACCGACGTTTCGAGGGCCTCGCGGCGAAAGCCGTGCCCGCCGAGTACCAGAGGTGACGGCCATGACGACCACCGCGACGACCACCGCGACGTCCACCGCGACGTCCACCGCGACGACCCCGCAGACGCCCCCTTTCGCGTCCGCTCCCGTTCCACCGGCGGCACCCCCGCGCAAGGCCCGCCGCCGTGCTCTGGCGCCCGGCAGGCGGCTGCCGGCCTCGCGGCTGATCGGCCCGGCCCTCGTCCTGGCCCTGTGGGCCGCCGCGTCCGCCGCCGGGCAGCTGGACCCCGCCGCGATCCCGGCCCCCTGGACGGTCCTGCGGACCGCGGGGGAGCTGTGGACCGGCGGCACCCTCTCCACCGATGTGCTCACCTCCCTCGAACGCGCCGCATACGGCTTCGCGCTCGGTCTGACCGCCGGGGTGGTGCTGGCCCTGGTGGCCGGGCTCAGCCGGATCGGTGAAGCGCTGATCGACGGAACGGTCCAGCTCAACCGGGCCATCCCCACGCTCGGTCTGATCCCGCTGTTCATCCTCTGGCTCGGCATCGGCGAAACGTTCAAGATCGCGATCATCGCCATCGTCGTCTACATCCCGATCTATCTGAACCTGCACGCGGCCCTCGCCGGCATCGACGCGCGCTTCGTCGAACTCGCCGAAGTCCAGGGCCTGTCCAGGGCCCGCTTCATCCGGCAGATCGTCGTCCCCGGTGCCCTGCCCGGCTTCTTCGTGGGGCTGCGGCTCGGTGTGACCGGCTCCTGGCTCTCGCTGGTGGTCCTGGAGCAGATCAACGCCACCAGCGGCCTCGGCTATCTGATGTTCCGGGCCCAGAACTACGGGCGCACCGACATCATCCTGGTCGGCCTGTTGATCTACGGCGTCTTCGGCCTCGTCTCGGACACCGCGGTCCGCCTCATCGAACGGAGGGCGCTGTCATGGCGACGCACACTGAGCAACTGACCCCCCAGCAACAGACCGCGGTCCGCGCGCCCGCGGTGCGGATCGCCGGACTCGCCCGGTCCTTCGAGGGCCGCACCGTCCTGGACGGCATCGACCTCGACATCCCCGCGGGACAGTTCACGGCACTGCTCGGCCACAGCGGATCCGGCAAGAGCACCCTGCTGCGCGCCATCGCCGGGCTCGACCACCAGGTCACCGGCAGCGGCCGACTGGACGCCCCCGAGCGGGTGTCCGTGGTCTTCCAGGACTCGCGCCTGCTGCCCTGGCGCCGGGTGCTGGACAACGTGACCCTGGGCACGGACGGCAAGGAGGCCGCCGAGCGCGGTCGTGCCGCACTCGCCGAAGTGGGCCTCGCGGGGCGCGAGCGGGCCTGGCCCAACGAACTGTCCGGCGGCGAGGCCCAGCGCGCCGCGCTCGCCCGCTCCCTGGTGCGCAGGCCCGAACTGCTCCTGGCCGACGAGCCGTTCGGCGCCCTGGACGCGCTCACCCGCATCCGCATGCATGCGCTCCTGCGCGAACTGTGGGAGCACCACCAGCCCTCCGTCCTGCTCGTCACCCACGACGTGGACGAGGCGATCGTGCTGGCCGACCGCGTCCTCGTACTCGACCGGGGCCGCATCGGGCTCGACCTCACCATCGAGCGCCCTCACCCGCGCTCGTACCGCGACCCGCTCCTCGGCGAGTACCGCGAACGCCTGCTGGCGGCCCTCGGCGTGACCGCCCACGAGGACCGCGCCCAGAACCCCACCCACGCCCCCGCGACCGCATCCCACCAGGAGGACCCCCAGTGACCCGGCGCCAACTCCACCTCAACGCCTTCCTGATGAGCACTGGGCACCACGAGGCCTCCTGGCGGCTGCCCGAGAGCGACCCGTACGCGAGTGTCGACCTCGCCCACTACCGCGACCTCGCCCGCATCGCCGAACGCGGCACCTTCGACTCGCTCTTCCTCGCCGACGGACCGGTCCTCTTCAACCACGTCGGCCAGCGCCCCTCGGGCGTCCTCGAACCGCTCACCCTGCTCACGGCGCTCGCCGTGGCGACCGAGCACATCGGCCTGATCGCCACCGCCTCCACGTCGTACAACTCGCCCTACAACCTGGCCCGCCGGTTCGCCTCCCTCGACCACATCAGCGGTGGCCGGGCGGGCTGGAACATCGTCACCACGGCGGGCGCCGACGCGGCCCGCAACTTCGGGCTCGACGACGAACCCGCGCACGCCACCCGGTACGAGCGCGCTGCCGAGTTCCTGGACGTGGCGCGCAAGCTCTGGGACAGCTGGGAGGACGACGTCGTCGTCGCCGACAAGGCGGTCGGCGTCTGGGGCGACGAGCGCAAGATCCATCCGCCGCGCCACCGGGGGACCCACTTCAGCGTCGAGGGCGCCCTCAACGTGCCGCGCGGACCGCAGGGTTACCCGCTGCTGGTGCAGGCCGGGTCCTCACAGGACGGCCGGCACTTCGCCGCCCGCCACGCGGAGGCCGTGTTCACCGCCCAGCAGACGCTCGGCGACGCGCAGCGCTTCTACGCCGACCTCAAGGCGCGCGCCGCGGCCGAGGGGCGCGATCCCGACCACCTCAAGATCCTGCCGGGGATCGTGCCCCTCATCGGCGCCACCGAGGCCGAGGCGCGCGCCCACGAGCGGGTCCTCGACGAGCACATCGTGCCCGAACACGGCCTCCAGCACCTGGAGCGGCTGCTCCGCCTGGAGCCCGGCACGCTGCGCCTCGATGCCCAACTGCCCGCGGACCTCCCCCCGGAGAGCGCCATCGAAGGAGCCAAGAGCCGTTACACGCTCATCGTCGAACTCGCCCGCCGCGAGCGCCTGACCGTACGCGAGCTCATCGGCCGGCTCGGCGGCGGGCGCGGCCACCTGACCTTCGCCGGCACTCCCGAGCAGGTGGCCGACGCCATCGAGAAGTGGTTCGGTCTCGGCGCCGCCGACGGCTTCAACATCATGCCCGCCCTGTTGCCCTCAGGGCTCGCCCTCTTCGTCGACCACGTCGTGCCGATCCTGCGCGCCAGGGGGCTGTACCGCACCGAGTACGGGCCACGCGGCACATTGCGCGACCGCTACGGCCTGCCGCGCCCCGTCAACCCGTACACCGTCCCGTCCCTCACCCACGCCTGAGCCCGCGGGCCGACACCCTAGGCTGCCCCTGGTTACCGACCCCGACCCCAGGAGCGCGCACCGTGTTCGACCCCGCATCCGAGAACCCCTATCCCGACGCCGGCACGCCGGACGGCAAGCCCGCTCCGCACGCGCTGCTCGGGCCCGTGCTCGGCCTCCTCGGCACCTGGCACGGCCGGGGCGAGGGTGAATACCCCACGCTCGACGCGGATTTCGCGTACGCCCAGGAGGTCACCTTCAGTCATGACGGCCGCCCCTTCCTGCGCTACGAGGCCCGCGCCTGGCTCGTGGACGCCGACGGCGCCCCGCTGCGTCCTTCGGCGCGGGAGAGCGGCTGGTGGCGGCTCCAGGCCGACGGGCGCATCGAGGCGCTCATCACCCAGCCCACCGGGATCGCCGAGATCGCGGTGGGCAGCGCGAGCGGCACGACGGTCGACCTCGCGACCCACGAGGTGGCCATCACGCCGACGGCCAAGCAGGTCGACGCCACGCGACGGCGCTACGAACTGGCCGACCAGGACACGCTGACGTTCACGCACGACCTCGCCGCGGTGGGCCGCCCGCTCCAGCACCACTTGTCGGCCCGGCTGCGCCGCCGCGCCTGAACAGGGGCCCACGGCGCCCGAAGGGGGGGCCACGGGGACGTCGGCAGGGGCGGCCGTCCTGCCCTTTACGGGGGCGGACGAGCCCCCGCAGGCCGTGGCGCCCCGGTCACCCGATGCCGAGCCAGCCCTCCAGGGCGGCCTCGCGCTCGCGGGCCCGGAGGACTTCCGCGGGGCGCACCTCACGCCACCAGCGCGTCAGGACGCCGGGGGAGAGCTCGCCCCGCACGAAGCGGGCGAGCAGGCCGAGCGAGAGGTCGACCTCGCGCTGACTGTGCGCGACGGCCGCGCCGGAGAACACCGGCGTCTCGGTGCTCTCCCCGTCCTTCGTGGTGAGCGTCACCGTCATCTCGGCCGGCCCGCCGGGTATCCAGGCGTCCACGGCGGCGGCCGCCACGGACAGGGCGTGCGTCGCCCACCGCGTGACGGCCGAGCGGACCGGGGCGTCGGACACCCGCAGGTCGAGCAGGTCGGACCAGAGCCACTCCCGGGGCGCGTCCCCGCTGATCCGCACGCCCGCCGGCGTGAGGAACACCCCCGCTTGCCGAGGGCCGGGCGGTGTCCCGAGACACACCTCTTCCCCGTTGATCCACAGCAGCCCGACCACGCTGCCGACCTTGCGGCCCGCTGCGGGTGACGGTGACGGTGACGGTTGCACCCTTGCTCCTCCTCGCTCTCACGACGCTTCGGCCGCCGGCCCGTGGCCCGCGGGTGCGGGGCGCCGGCGCCCGCCGCGTCGGCGGAAACGCGTCCGCCGCAGGTAAAACGCGTACCGCCCCGGTGTCGTTCCCTGCGCGCCGCCGTCGGCCCGCGGCGGTTCCTGGGCTCTCAACCCGCCTATGGCGACGGGGTGTTGCGTGAGCCCCCGGTGCATCGGCTGCGGCAGCGCCCCGCCGCGCGCCACTCCGGGGGGTTTGGCTCTGGCCATGGTGGCTACCCGGTGTGATGAGGCCTCGACGGGCTCCCCTCGCGAGACGGACGACGAGACGGACGAGAAGAGGACAGGTCTGTGATGAACAATCGGCTGGGTTTGGGGCTCGCGGTAGGTGCGGGCTATCTGCTCGGACGCACCAAGAAGGCGAAGCTGGCGTTCGGCATCGGAACACTGGTCATGGGCAAGCGCCTGCAACTGAGCCCACGGGCGATCGCGGACTTCGCGGCGGCACAGCTGTCGGAGAACCCGCAGTTCAAGGAGATAGGCGACCAGCTCAGGGAGGATCTGCGCGGAGTGGGCAAGGCCGCCACCGGCGCCCTGCTCAACCGGCAGATCGAGGGCATCGCCGACCGGCTGCACGACCGCACGCTGAATGTCCAGGACCGCATGTCGGGCGTGGCTCCCGAGGCCACCGGCAAGGTGCTCGGCAAGGACGATCCGGACGAGGCGGACGACGTGGAGGAGGACGAGGACGACGACCGCTCGGCGAAGTCGTCCGCGAAGTCCTCGTCCCGGTCCTCTTCCCGATCCTCCTCCCGGTCCTCGGGCTCGTCCTCGCGGTCGTCCTCGGGACGTGGCTCCGGCCACGGCGCGTCGGACGACGACGAGGAGTCCGCCAAGCCGCGTTCGACCGGGCGCACGGGCGCCAAGTCGGCCGCCTCGAAGGCCACTTCGGCCAAGAAGACGGCCAAGTCCGCTCCGCGCGGCGCCAAGAGGGCGCCCGCGAAGAAGACGGCGAGCCGGCGTGGCGGCCAGGGGGGCGGCGACCGTGGCTGAGTCCAAGAACCCGCTCACCCAGAGTCCCGCCGCCGACCGCCTGAAGTCGGAGCTCCAGGGCTATCTGCTCGCCCAGGGCGAGCGACTGCTCACCGGGATGGGCCACAAGCTCGGCGAGACCACGAACAAGCTGAACGACATCGCGGAGGGCAACAGCCCCGGCTTCGCCAAGCTGGCGCTCGAAGGCGGACGCAAGGTGGCCGAGGGCAAGGGCCCGGTCCGCGCCGCGGTGGAGATGGGCGCCTCGCATCTGAAGGACAGCGCCAAGGACATGTTCAAGGGACTCGGCGGCAAGCGGAAGAAGGGCGGTGCGGGCCGCAAGCCCACCGTCATCATGGAATCGGTGGACGTCGGCGTCCCGGTCCGCGAGGCCTACGACCAGTGGACCCAGTTCCAGTCGTTCTCCACCTTCGCCAAGGGCGTGAAGAGCGCGACCGTCGCCGACGACACCACCTCCGACTGGAAGGTCAAGGTCTTCTGGTCCAGCCGCAGTTGGAAGGCCCACACCACCGAGCAGGTGCCGGACGCCCGCATCGCGTGGACCTCCGAGGGCGCCAAGGGCACCGTCAAGGGCGTCGTCACCTTCCACCCGCTGGGCGAGAACATCACCCGCGTCCTGCTCGTCATGGAGTACTACCCCAAGGGACTCTTCGAGAAGACCGGCAACATCTGGCGCGCCCAGGGCCGCCGCGCACGCCTCGACCTCAAGAACTTCGCGCGCCACATCGCCCTGCGCGGCGAGGCCGAGGGAGGCTGGCGCGGTGAGATCCGGGACGGCGAGGTCGTCGTCAGCCACGAGGACGCGGTCGCCGAGGAGGAGCAGGAGGAGCAGGAGGAGTCGGGGGAGTCCGGCGAGCGGGGCCCCGACGACGAGGCGGTGGCGCAGGAGGACGAGGACCAGGACGACGCCGCGCTTCGCGACGAGGACGACGAGTACGAGGACGAGGACGGCGAAGCCGAAGAGGACGAGTACGACGACCGGGACCAGGACGGGGCACCCGAGCAGGAGGTCGAGCAGGACGAGGAGCCCGAGGCCGAGCCCGACGAGGATTACGAGGGCGACTACGAGGACGAGGCGGAGCCGGAGGAGGAGTACGAGGACGAGCCGGCCCGGGGCGACCGCGAGGACCTCGAAGAGGAGCCGGCCGAGGACGAGCCCGAGGACCTTGAGGACGAGCCGGTCCGGGACGACCGCGAGGACCTTGAGGACGAGCCCGACGAGGACCCGGAGGAGGCCTCGTCCGCGCGCAAGCGCCGCGCCTACGCGGGCTCCCGCGACGGCCGCCGCTGAGGCGACCGGGACCGGGGCGCGCGAACGGCGGGCGGGAGGGGCGGTGTCCCTCCCGCCCGCGCGGGGCACGTACCGCACGGGCTGTGCGAGGTGTGCCCGGTGGAACCCGCGAGGTCCGGGCAGACATCGCGGGGTCACACGAGGGCGCGCGCGAACGAGAACTGCGAGAACGAGAACTGACGGATGATCACATACCGCGCCGCGACGGGGACATGGTGAAGTGACCGCAGACAAGAACGACCGCAAGACCCGGCTGACCGTCCTGGTGGCGCTCGGGGCCAACCTCCTGATCGCCGCCGCCAAAGCGGTGGCCGGAGTCGTCGCCGGGTCGCCGGCCCTGCTCTCCGAGGCCGCGCACTCCGTGGCCGACAGCATGAACGAGGTCTTCCTCCTCGCGGCCCTGCGCCGCAGCAGGCGCCCGGCCGACAGCCGGCACCCCTTCGGCTACGGCAAGGAGCGCTACTTCTGGTCCCTGCTCGCCGCCGTCGGCATCTTCGTGATGGGCGGCTGCTTCTCCTTCCTCCAGGGCATCGAGGCGCTGCGTTCGCACGAACAGGAGTCGACCGGCGGATACATCGTCGGCCTCTCGGTGCTCGGCGTGGCCCTGGCGGCCGAGGGCGGCTCGCTGCTGCGCGCCCTCTACCAGGTGCGCCGCCAGCCGGGCGGCATCGGCCACGACCCGGCGCTGCGCACCGTCATCGCCGAGGACGGCACGGCGGTGCTCGGCGTGCTGCTCGCCGCCGGAGGCATGGCCCTGCACATGGTGACCGGGAACGTCGTCTGGGAGGCCTCGGCCTCGCTCGCCATCGGCCTCCTCCTGGTGTACGTGGCCTACCGGCTGGGCAAGGAGGCCCGCGAGCAGCTCATCGGCGAGGCCGTGGACCCGGAGCTGCGCGACGGCATCAGGGGGCTGCTCGACGAGCAGCCCGAGATCGACAACGTGGCCTCCCTCCTGACGATGCGGCTCGGCATGGACTCCACGCTCATCGCGGCCAGGATCGACCTGCGGCCCGGTCTGGACAGCGAGGACGTCGAGCTGGTCTCCGAACGGATCAAGGGGGCCATCGCGAAGGCGTGGCCGGAGGCGGACCAGGTCTTCCTCGACATCACGGACGCCCCGCCCCACACCGCCGCCGAACACCGCTCGCACGCCTGAGACCGGTCCCGGGTACCAGTGGCCCGGGCACGCGTCCGACCGGTGGCGCGCCCCCGGCTCCGGCTCGGCGAAGGCCCAACAGGACGATGCCCGGCCGCAGTTGGCGGCCGGGCATCGGGTGGGGAGGGGGCTCACATGTGCGGGCCCCCGTAGTACCCGCCGATCTGCTCGTGATAGGTCGGGTCCCCGAGGTGCTTCTCCTTGTCGAACTCGGGGGAGTTCTTGATCTGCTCCTTGGAGCAGGCGACGTGGATCGTCTTCTCGACGGGGTCGATGCGCGTGAGGACTCCGGCGGGCAGCAGCACGCTCTTGCCGAAGATCCACGGTCCGGTGTCGACGACGATGTACGAGGCGCTGACCTCCTCGGAGTGCTTGTCGACCTTGCCGATGCTGCCGTCGGTCGCCTCGACCTTGAAGCCGGTCAGGTCGGTGCCCGGCTGGTACGCGGCGGCCTCCTGGTAGGCCCAGATGTTCTCCATGGTGCGGTTCCCTTCGGGGGACGGCGAGTGCGGAGTGCGGACGGCGAGCGCCGTGGCTGCACGGCACCGCGCCCGCGCAGCTGCCGGGTGCCCCGGTGCCCGGGCCCTACACCCGCCGGGCCCGGCGAGGGGATTCTTCCGGCCGAAGGGCGGTGCGGGGGCCCGCCCGGGGGTACTCCTGTGATCGGCCGATGGCGGGCGTGGACCGTGGGACGAAAGGTGGAGCGGCGTGACCGGCATCGATGGGTTCCTCGACCGTCTCGACTACCCCCTGTACGTCGTGACGGCGGCGGCGGGCGGGGAGCGGGCGGGGTGCCTGGTGGGGTTCGCCTCGCAGTGCTCGATCGAACCGGTGCGCTTCATGGTGTGGCTGTCCACCGCCAACAGGACGTACCGCGTGGCCTGTTCGGCCGAATTCCTCGCCGTACACCTGCTGGACCGGAGCCGGCACGACCTGGCCGAGCACTTCGGCGGACTGACGGGTGACGAGGTGGACAAGTTCGCCGGCGTCGCCTGGCACCTGGGGCCCGAGGGCACGGTGCTCCTGGACGGGGCGCCGGCCTGGCTCGTGGGGCGGGTGGAACAGCGCCTGGAGGGCGGCGACCACGTGGGCTTCCTGCTCAGTCCGGCCGGGGCGGGGGCCGGGGCGGCGCTGCGGCGGCCGTTCCGGCTGAGCGACGGCCGGGACATCGACGCCGGCCATCCGGCCTGAGACGTGTGAGGCCGCACGGCCGTGGGGCCGGGGCGGCGCAGCTCACCGTAGCCGGGCGGCTCAGGTCTGGGCGGTGGGGCGGACGACGATCTCGTTGACGTCCACGTCGTCCGGCTGCTCGATCGCGAACGCGATGGCTCGGGCGATGGCCGCCGGTTCGATCGCGAACGTGTCGCGCGCGGCCTGGTACTGGGCCCGCACCTCGGGGTTCGAGGTCTGGTCGACGAAATCCGTCCTGACGAAACCCGGACTGATGAGCGTGACACGCAGCGCCTCACCGGCCTCCTGGCGCAGCCCCTCGGAGAGCGCGTGCACGGCTGCCTTGGTCGCCGAGTAGACGCCCTGCTGGGGCATCGTGCGACGCGCGGCGGTGGACGACACGTTCACGAAGTGCCCGAAGCCCTGGCGGCGGAAGACCGGCAGCGCGGCGGCGATCCCGTACAGGACGCCCTTGATGTTGACGTCGACCATGGCCTCCCATTCCGCCACGCGCAGATCGTCCAGTGGGGACACGGCGCCGAGCCCCGCGTTGCTGATGAGCGCGTCGAGCCTGCCGTAGCGGCCGGTGGCGAGTTCGACGAGCGCCCCGAGGTCCTCGCGGCGCGTGACGTCCACGGGCAGGTGGGCGGCCGTCGCACCGGAGGCGGTGATGCGCTCGGCCACCGCCGCGAGCCGCTCGGAGCCGCGGGCGCCGAGCACGACGGTGGCGCCCCGCTCGGCCAGCAGCCGCGCGGTCGCGGCGCCGATTCCGGCACTCGCGCCGGTGATGGCGACGACCTTGCCGTGGAGCGGGCGGGCGGTGGTGATCTGGGTGCCTGACACGGATACCTCGTTCGTGGGGAGTGGGTGCGTCGCGGGCAGCGCCGTAGGAGCCCTAGAGTGAAAGCGGAGGCGCCGCCGGTTCTCAGCATAAGCGGAGGGGCCTCCATTTAGCGAAGGCGCATGACGCGAGGAAGAAGGGGACTCCGGTGGCGGACGACTCGAAGCGGCCCCTGCGGGCGGACGCCCAGCGGAACAGGGACAGGATCCTGACCACCGCGGCGCGCATGTTCGCCGAGCGCGGCCTGGACACGCATCTGGAGCACATCGCGAAGGAGGCGGGGGTCGGCATCGGCACGCTCTACCGGAACTTCCCGACCCGCGACGCCCTGGTCGAGGCCGCCTACCGCAACGAACTGGCCCGCCTGTGCGACGCGGCTCCCGAACTCCTGGCCGCACTGCCGCCGCGCGAGGCACTGCGGGCCTGGATGGGCCGCCTGCTCGACTACGCGTCGGCCAAACAGGGCATGGCCGACGCGCTGCGCTCACTGGCCGCCCAGGGCGCGGCCCCGCACGCCCGCAGCCGCGAGCTGATCCAGGACGCCCTCGCCTCGCTGATGGACGCGGCGGTCGGCGCGGGCACGATCCGGGCGGACCTCACGTCGGACGACCTGTTCGTGGGGCTCACCGGCATCGCCCTGGCCGCGGCCGGACCCGAGCAGCGCGAGCAGGCCGAACGCCTCCTCGACCTGACCATGGACGGGCTGACCACCCGCCCGCGCTGAGCCCGTCGGCGAGGGCCCCGCGCGGCTCGGGCAGGCGTGCGCGCCGCCGGATGCGAAGGGCGCGGCGGAGCTCCCGGGAACGCACCGTGCCGCCGACCGGGTGCGGGGCACGCGGTCGGCGGCACGGTGAGGACGCGGGTGGACGGCCGGCGGACGTCCGGGTGGTTCGGGAGTGGGGGAGGCGCCGGGCCCTCAGGCCTGGCGGGCTTCCTTCTCCTTGTTCTTCTCCTTGATGCGGACCGCTTCCTTGCGGACATCGGCCTGGGTGGCGCGCTCCTTCTGCAGCCACTCGGGGTTGTCCTGCTTCAGGGCGTCGATCTGCTCCGTGGTGAGGGCCTCGGTCACCCCGCCGCGCGCGAGACCCGCGATGGAGACGCCGAGCTTCGCCGCCACGACGGGCCTGGGGTGCGGGCCGGTGCGTCGCAGGTCCTGCAGCCACTGGGGCGGGTCGGCCTGCAGGGCGTTGAATTCGGTGCGCGAGACGACCCCCTCCTGGAACTCTGCGGGGGTGGCCTCGAGGTACACACCCAGCTTCTTCGCCGCGGTCGCGGGCTTCATCGTCTGGGTGGTCTGGTGCGACGTCATGCTTCCAAGAGTAGCGAGCGTGTGCGAGGGCGCCGACCACGACCGGTAACCTGGCGGGGTGACTGGCTCGGAAGAACCCCCCTCGTTCCGGCTCGCCTATGTTCCTGGTGTGACGCCGAGCAAGTGGGTGCGGATCTGGAACGAGCGGCTGCCCGACGTCCCCCTGACCCTCAGCACGGTCTCCGCCGCGGAGGCGCCCGGTGTGCTGCGCGGCCGGGGCGCGGACGCGGGGTTCGTACGGCTGCCGATCGACCGCACGGGCCTCAGCGCGATCCCGCTCTACACCGAGACGACGGTCGTCGTGGTCCCCAAGGACCACCTCGTCGCGGCGGTCGACGAGGTCTCCGCCGACGAGCTGGCCGACGAGATCGTGCTGCACCCCCTCGACGACACCCTGGACTGGGAACGGCCCCCCGGCAGGCCCGCGTTCGAGCGCCCCGCCACCACCGAGGACGCCGTCGAGCTCGTGGCGGCGGGGATCGGGCTGCTGTTCGTGCCCCAGTCCCTGGCCCGTCTGTACCACCGCAAGGACCTCACCTACCGCACGGTCACGGGCGTCCCCGAGTCGCGGGTGGCCCTGTCGTGGCCGGAGGAGGAGGTCGCTCCCGACCTGGTCGAGGAGTTCATCGGGATCGTCCGCGGCCGTACCGTGAACAGCTCGCGCGGCCGCACCCCCACTCCGCCGCAGCCCAAGCAGAAGCGCCCCGACAAGGGCGGCGCCCCGCGCAAGCAGGGTGCGGGCAGGACCGGTGGCAAGCCGGGCGCCAAGAACGCCCGCGGCGGCTCCGGCACCCCCAAGGGCGCCGCCAAGAAGGGCAAGCCCCGCCGCCGTCCGTAGCGCCGGTCAAGAGCACGTAATAAGCCAGAAGTTACCCTCAGGTATCTAGTGACTTCTTAAACAGCCGCCAGTAGAACCTGTTCTCACTCCCCCAAGAGTGAGGAATGTCACATGAGTGACACTACCATGCAACACTCAGGTTCCCAGGGCGTCTCCCGGCGAAGATTCATCGCAGGAACAGGTTCTATTCTCGGGGCGGCGACGCTGCTCGGGCACGGCTCGGCCGCTCACGCGCAGAGCATGGCCAGGACGGCCGTGATCGGCGACGGCGCCCATGTCCCGGCCCTCGTGATCGGCACCGGATACGGCGGCTCGGTCGCGGCCCTGCGCCTGGCCCAGGCAGGCGTCGACGTGCAGATGGTCGAGATGGGCATGGCCTGGGACACCCCCGGCTCGGACGGCAAGATCTTCTGCAACACGACCACGCCGGACTACCGCTCGTACTGGCTGCGCACCAAGACCAAGCAGCCCCTGAGCAACTTCTTCGGCATCCCGATCGACAAGGCGATCCCCCGGTACACCGGGATCCTGGACGCCGAGGACTTCAGCGGCATCACCGTCTACCAGGGCCGCGGGGTGGGCGGCGGCTCGCTGGTCAACGGGGGCATGGCGGTCACGCCCAAGCGGGAGAACTTCGGCGCCATCCTCCCGTCCGTCAACCCCGACGAGATGTACAACACCTACTATCCGCGCGCCAACGCCGGCCTCGGATCGGGACTCATCGACCCCGCCTGGTTCGACACCGTGGACTGCTACCAGTTCGCCCGGGTGGGCCGCAAGCAGGCCCAGCGCTCCGGCTTCCCCTTCGTGTTCGTGCCCGATGTGTACGACTGGGACTACATGAAGCAGGAAGCGGCCGGAACCGCGCCCAAGTCGGCCGTCGCCGGCGAGATCCTGTACGGCAACAACTACGGCAAGAAGTCACTGCAGAAGACCTATCTGGCACAGGCCAGGTCGACCGGCCGGGTCACCATCTCCCCACTGCACCGCGTCACTTCGGTCTCGCCGGCCTCCGGCGGGCGCTACACCGTCGTCATCGAGCAGCTGAACACCAACGGTGACGTCACGGCGACCAAGACCGTCACCTCCGACAAGGTGTTCTTCGCGGCCGGCAGCGTCGGCACCAGCAAACTGCTCGTCAAACTGAAGGCCACCGGCGCGCTGCCCAACCTCAATGGCGAGGTCGGCCGCGGCTGGGGCGACAACGGCAATGTGATGTGCGGCCGGGCCAACTACCTGTGGGACCCCACCGGCAAGGTCCAGGCGTCCATCCCGTGCGGCGGCATCGACAACTGGAACGCCGGAGGCGCGTTCGCCGAGGTGGCACCGCTGCCCACCGGCATCGAGACGTACGCCTCGTTCTACCTGTCGATCACCAAGAACCCCAACCGCGGCACGTTCTCCTGGAACCCCGCCGCCGGAAGGGTCGACCTGGACTGGCAGACCGCCTGGAAGCAGGCGTCCATCGACATGGCGAAGACGATCTTCGACAAGATCAACGCCACGGAGGGGACGATCTACCGGACCGATCTGTTCGGCGTCTACAAGGTCTGGAACGACACGCTCACCTACCACCCGCTGGGCGGCGCCGTGCTGAACAGGGCCACCGACAACTACGGTCGCCTCCAGGGCTATCCGGGCCTGTACGTCATCGACGGCTCGCTCATCCCGGGCAACACCAGTGTCAATCCGTTCGTCACGATCACGGCGCTCGCCGAACGGAACATCGAGAAGATCATCGCCGTCGACCTCGCGTGACGGCACGGTGCGGGGCCGCCCGGGACGCCGGGCGGCCCCGTCGCGGTGTCCGCGTACCGACCGGTGCGCGGCGCCGCCGCACCGGTTCGCGGGCGCCTCACTGGGTCGGCAGGACGCACACGGAGTCGAGGCCGAGGACATGGTTGAGCCGGCCGAAGGCCAGCCACGAGCCGATGCTCATGCTGAGTTCCACGATCTCGACCTGGCTGTAGTGCGCGGTCATCCGGTCCCAGAACTCCTCGTCGAGCCCGTGGTGGTCGAGCGCGTACCGCTCGGCGTACTCCGCGGCGAGGCGGGTGCGCACGTCGAAGGCGTCGGTGGTGCGCCAGTCGGTGACCGCGTCGGCGAACGACTCCTCGACCTTCTCGCCGTCCCGGTCGGTACGCCAGTCGAGACAGAACTGGCAGCCGTTGATCTGGGCGATCCGCAGTCTCGCCGCCTCGAACTCCCGCAGCCCCAGGGTGGTGTGGGCGTAGACGGACAGGGAGAAGTTCGCGGCGGCCATGCCGATGCCGGGGACCATGTCGCCCCACACGTACCCGATGGGCTCCTGGCCCTCGGGGATGTCGATCCTCATCGTTGCTTCCTTCCGAGTCCCCCGACTGCCGGGCGCAGCGGGACGTCGAGCGCGTCGTAGAGTCCGGGTTCGGCCGCCGCCAGCCAGTCGATGGCGTTGACCAGCCGTCCCACCGCGGTGGCGTTGCCGCCCGCCGAGCGGTTCTCGCCCTCGTCGGTCGCCTCGACGGTGACCTCGATGCGCGGGCGTCCCTCGATCACGACGCGGTGCGCCCCGTCGCCGCCGTCGGGCGGGGACGGCCAGTCGGGGGCGCAGGAGGGGTGGATCCGGGTGATGTGCTCGATGACGATGCGCGGTTCGCCCGCGACGATGCCCTGCACTTCGAAGCGCACCGCGCCCTGCGTGCCGGCCTCGAAGGTGCCCATGGTGCGGGTGTGCACCGTGGCGTCCAGCGCGCGGCGCTCCACGGTCTCGCGGATGTCGTCGAGGCCGACGCCCAACCCCCTTGCCATCAGGCGCAGTTGACCGCCCCACACCATGGTGGGGATGGACGGGGCGAGCATCAGGGGCTCGTAGTCCATCGGATGTCCCATGCCGATGAGGTGGCGCACCGACTCCTCCTGGTCGTAGGTGGAGTAGTCGAAGATCTCCTGGCAGCGGACCGCGTCCACGATGGTGCCGAGGCCGCTGATCAGCAGGGGCAGGACGTCGTTTCCCCAGCCCGGGTCGACCCCGGAGACGAACAGCGAGCCGCCGCCCTCCGCCACCGCGGCGAGCACCGGGTCCCGGAACTCGGGCGGGGCGCTGCGGTGGTCGTAGAGGGGGTACAGGGCGGGGGTCACCACCACGGCACCGGCCCGGACGGCACGGGTGACGTCGGCCAGGGCCTCGTCGGGGCGGATGTCGCCGGACGCCGCGTAGACCACGGCGCGCGGACCGGCGGCGAGGACGGCGGCGATGTCATCGGTGGCCGCGATCCCCAACCGGCCCTCAAGGCCCGCGAGTTGGGCGGCGTCGCGGCCGACTTTGGCGGGGTCGTGGACGAGGACGGCGGAGAGTTCCAGTGCGGGATGGGCGTCGACGGCACGTATCGCCGCACGCCCGACATTGCCGGTGCCCCAGACAACCGTGGAAATCATGCGCGGAGGGTAGCGAGACGGACCAGAGGTTCCTAGAGCCGTGCCCGGAAAAGATGTGGCCCGGCGCCCGGGCGGCCCACGCGGGGCCGCCCGGTCCGCTAGAGCCGGTGGCCCTGGCGGGCCGCCGGTGTGCGCACCTGGGTGAGGTGGGCGAAGACGACGAGGTTGCTCTCGTACCCCGTCTTGGGCGTGTACCGCCCGCCACAGGTGATGAGCCGCAACTCCGGGCGTCTGGAGGGCCCGTACACCTCCTGGTCGGGGAAGTGCGCCTTCTCGTACGTCATGACCTTGTCCACGGTGTACACGGCGACCCGGCCGTCCGCGCGCCGGGCCTCGACCAGGCGGCCGGGGTGCAGCGAGCGCAGGCTCGCGAAGACCGCCGGCCCGGTCCTGGTGTCGCGGTGCCCGACCACGACCGCGGTGCCCGTCTCGCCGGGGCTCGGCCCGCCCCCGTACCAGCCCACCACCTTGGGGTCGTCCACGGGCGGGGTGGTGAGGTGGTGCTGGGCGTCGAGACCGAGGGGGACCACCGGGGCCTCGATGCCGAGGCGGGGGACGGCGAGCGACACCGCCGGAGACGGCGGCAGGGGGCGCGGCGCCGCCGTCCGCGCGGGCGCCGGACCCCGGCTGTCGCCCGCCGGGGCGACCGCCGTGCCGGAGTCCCGGGGGCCGGTGCTCGCGAGCGTCGCGGGGTCGTCGTCCTGTGCCCACCAGACGCCGCCCACCACCAGGGACAGGGCCACCGCGGTGGTCCGGGTCAGGCGGTAGGCGCGCGTCCGGCGCCGGGCGAGAGGGGCGCGCCTACGAAGCGCCATCGGTGCGGCGGCGGAGTCGGCGGATGTAGAGCACCCCGGCGACCGAGACGAGACCCACGCCCGCCACCGCTCCGGCCTGCGGGATGCCCGGCGTCTCGGCGAGGCCGCCGCCGCCCGCGGCCACTCCGCCCAGCGGCGGGACGGCGCGGCCGACCGTGTTCAGGCTGCCGCCGGCCGCCGGGGTCGCCGTGCAGTCGACCTTGAACACCTTCTGCTTGCCCGCACCCTTGCCGCCGACGATGCTCCACACGAGCTTGTACTGACCGGCGGGCAGCGTCAGGGGCGTGGTGTGACCGGTGCCGGCCGTGAGCTGGAGGGCGCCCGACAGGGAGGCGCCGCCGGCCCGCGCGGGCTGGGTGGCGATCTGCCACGTGATGCCCTGGACGGTGTCGAAGTTGAAGGCGTCGAGGTAGAAGCCGCACACCTTCGGGTCGTTGCGCTGGTCGGTGAACTTCGTGCCCATGGCGTGGATCTTGACGTCGCCGTTGTCACCGGGCGCGGCGACGGCGGGCGCCGCCACCAGGACGGTACCGGCGAGGGTGAGCGCCGCGACGGCGGCGATCCGCGTGCGCGGGCCGGTGGGGGTGCGGAGTGCTGAGGCAGACATGCGCGTTCCTCTGGATCGGATGATTGTCATACGAATGGCACTTCGGGGGACTGCCTTTCATGTCGCGGCGCCGATGTGTCCGAGCCCCGCCGTGCGCCCCGCCGGATATCACCCGTCCGACCCAATGGATCCGCCCCCGGGCGTATCCGTCGGCGCCCGGCGCACCACCGGAGTGCACGCCCCCGTGCTTCCACGACGGCCCGCAGAGCGGCGAAAGTCCTGCTGGCGGGCTGCGGGCGGCGAAATACTGGGCGCTGTTCCCGCGGGGCAGGACCGGCGGCTCGACCACCCGGCCCGGCCGTCCCGCGTCCACGTGGCTCGCCGCGCGCCCGGCCCCGCATGGCCGAGGCCCAGCGGGCCGCCGACGAACAGGAGTTGTTCCATGCGCCGTTTCCGCTCGTTCGCCGTCGCCGCCGTGGCGCTCGCCGCCGCCCTGGGCGTGGTGCCCACCGCGACCGCGGCCCCCGAAGCACCCGCCCGCGCGGCGGCCTACAACTGCTCGCCCGGATACTTCTGCATCTACAACGGCTGGAACGGCTCCGGCGTCCGCTGCCAGTGGTCGCAGTCCAAGCTGGCCAACACCGCGGACAACTGCTCCTTCATCCAGCGGGGCCAGAACGTCCGCTCCGTGTGGAACAGGACCGGGCACCGCGTGCAGTACTACACACAGACCAACTACCACGCGCGCGTCGGCTCCACCCCCTCCGGCAAGGGCGGCAACCTCCAGGGCAACTACCAGATCCGCTCCTTCAAGCCGCAGTGACCGGGCCCAAGACCGCTGCTCCACAAGGGTTCTGACGGAGCATCACATTCGGGTGGCGGGAATGGCGGTGTTGCCTCTGCGCCGTACGATGCGCAAGCGTGCTGTGTCATGGAACGTGACACCACCGCCCTCCCCGCCTCCCTCTCCCGCCGTCAGCTCCTGGCCGCCGCGGGCGCCGCGGGTGCCGTCACCGCCGTCGGCGCCGTGCCCGCGCCGGCCGGCGCCGCGCCGCGCACCGGACCCGCACTGTCCTTCACCGCCGCCACCAACGGCGCGGCGAGCCTCGCGCCCGCGGGCGACCGGCTGATCGCCGAGGTGCAGGACGTCCTGTGGTCGCTGCCCCGCGACGGCGGCCCGGCCCGCCCCCTCACCCCGGCGGGACTCGAACCCACCCGCCCGGTGTACGCCCCCGACGGGGAACTCGTCGCGTTCTGCGCCTACCAGGACGGCGGCTACCACATCTGGACGATGCGGCCCGACGGATCCGAGGTGCGCCGACGCACCGAAGGGCCCTGGGACGACCGCGGCCCCGCCTGGTCACCGGACGGCACCCGCATCGCCTTCTCCTCCGAGCGCGCGGGCGACCCGGTGACCGGCAGCCCCTACCGCATCCACGTACTCGACCTGCGCACGGGCCGCCTCACCCGCCTCACCGGACTGCCCGGTCAGAGCGGGCCGCTCCAGGACGGCGCCTGGGAGGACTTCGACCCCACCTGGTCACCGGACGGGCGGCGGATCCTGTTCGTCCGCGCCTCGTCCGTCACCACGCCGTTCGGACTGGGCGTGGACGCCAGAACCGTCGCGGCCGTCGCGTCCGACGGCTCGGGCGCGGTGACCGTCGAGCACACCGAGACCGGGACCGCCCAGGTCATGACCCCGGCCCTGGCCCCGGACGGGCAGCGCCTCGCCTACCTGCGCACCACCGCCGCGCCGAACGCGTCCTGCGTCCTGGTCGTCGACGGCGCGCCCGTGCCCGTCGCCGGCGACATCGCCCCGATGCCCCCGCGCTGGACCGCCGACGGCGCGCTGCTCCTGACCGTGGACGGACGGTTCACGTTCGTGCGGCCCGAGGACCCCGCGCGGCCCGAGGTCGTCCCGTTCGCGGGTGAACTGCCCGTCGACCGGCCGCGCTACCGGGTCAAGACGTACGACCTGGGCGAGGACCGGGTGCGTCCGGTGCGCGGCATCCATCTGCCGGCGCTGTCGCCGGACGGTACGCGCATCGCCTTCGCGGCCCTCAACTCCCTCTGGCTGGCCGACGTTTCGGGCTCCGCGCCGCCGCGGTGCCTGCGCCGCGCGGACCCGACGCGCTATCTGCTCGGCCCGGTCTGGGCGCGCGACGGGCGCTCGCTCCTGTACGCCGACGACCGGGACGGGCTGCTGGGCATCTACCGGCGCGACCTCGCCTCCGGTGAGGAGAGCGCGCTGGCGACGGGCGGCCGGGTGCATCCCGCGCTGTCGCCCGACGGGACGCGGCTCGCCGCCGTCGACATGTCGGGGCGGCTCGTCGTACGCGACCTCGCGGGCGGCACCGAACGCGTCCTCGTCCCGGCGCTCGGGGCGGGCGGCCTGCCGGGCCGGCCGAGCTGGTCGCCCGACGGGCGCCATGTCGCGTTCTGCGACCGCAACCGGCTCAACCTCCGCTTCCGCGAGGGATACAACGTCATCCGCGTCGTCGACACCGGGACCGGTGCCGACCGCCTGCACGCCGTCGCCCCGCACGCCTCCATCGCCGACCGCTACGACTCCGGGCCCGTGTGGTCGCCCGACGGCCGCTGGATGGCGGTCGTCGTGGAGTCCGCGCTGTGCCTGCTCCCCGTCGCGCCCGACGGCACCCCGCAGGGCCCGCTCCGCGCGCTCACCACCGAACCCGCCGACCACCCCTCCTGGTCCGGCGACTCGAAGACCCTGCTTTACCTCTCCGGCACCCGGCTGCGGCTCATCGGTGTGGACGGCGGCGCCGCGCGCACCGTGCGGGTGCCGCTCGACCAGCGCAGGCCGGCACCCGCCGACACCGTGGTGCACGCCGGGCGCCTGTGGGACGGCACCGGCGAAGCGGTGCGCGAGGACGTCGACATCGTGGTGCGCGCGGGGCGGGTCACCTCGGTGGAGCCCCACCGCAGGCGCGCCGCCCGGCACAGCGTCGACGCCTCGGACCGCACCGTGCTGCCCGGGCTCTGGGACACCCACACCCACCCCTGGCAGAGCACGTACGGCGGACGTCAGACCGTCGGGCAGCTCACGTACGGCATCACCACCGCCGTCTCGCTCGGCGGGTTCGCCTACGAACAGGCCCGCATCCGCGAGGCCGTGGCCGCCGGACAGCTCGCCGGGCCTCGTCTGCTGGCCACCGGCGAACTCCTGGACGGCGCCCGCGTGGCCTACAGCATGGGCCGCGCCCACCGCACCGGGGCCGGACTCGCGCGCTCCCTGGAACGCGCCGCCGCGCTCGACTGGGACTTCGTCAAGACCTATGTCCGCGCGCCCAGTTGGCTGATGCGGGAGGCGGCACGCTTCGCCCACGAACGGCTCGGCGTGCGCTGCGGAAGCCATCTGATCTCACCCGGCGTGGAGGTCGGACAGGACCTGACGACCCATCTACTGGCCACCCAGCGCGCCGAGTTCGGGCACGCCACGACCGTGGGCGGGCGTGCCTACGAGGACGTCGTCGAGATCTATACGGCCAGAGGCGTCAACTTCGCTCTCATCGCGACCCCGTTCACCGCCGCCCCCCTCCTCGGCGCGGACCCGGCCCTCGCGGACGACCCCCGGGTCACCACCGTGATGCCCCCATGGGACTCCGCCGCCGTACGGCAGTCGGCGACGTCGGCCCCCACCGCCGCCCAACTGGCCACCCTGCGCCGGGAGACCGACGTGTACCGCGCCGTCCTGGAGCGCGGCGGCCTCGTCGCCCTCGGCACGGACCAGCCGCTGGTCCCCGTGGGACTCGCCCTGCACCTGAGTCTGCGCGCCCTGCACCTGGGCGGGCTCTCCCCGGCCGAGGCGCTGCGCACGGCGACCGTCCACCCGGCCCGGCTGTTCGGGCTGGACAAGGACCTCGGCACGGTCGAGCCCGGCAGGCTCGCCGACCTCACCCTCGTGGACGGCGATCCGTTCAGCGATTTCGACTCCCTGGTGCGCACCACCGGCGTGCTCAAGGGCGGTGTGCCCTGGATGACCGACGATCTGGTGGCCGCCTATGAGCCGCACGAGCGGCATCCCGCGGCCACGGCCGAGGACTGGCTGGAGGTGGGCCGCGCGATGCGCCGCGACGGCTGCTGCGACGCCGGACTGTGAGACGCCGGTGCAAGCCGCGCACCGGGTCGGGCCCGCCGGGTCACCCTCGTGGTCCGGCCCGTGCGCGGGCGGCGTCAGCCGAGGGCGCCGAGCCCCTTCGCCAGGTCCTCCCGGTTCATGACCGGTGAGATGTCGACCTTGGCGCCGAAGTCCTGGAGCAGCGGCTCGGCGATCTTCGGGATCTCGGAGGAGTCGGTCATGTCGAAGAAGATGAGCGCCGTGCGCAGGCCGTTCTCCGCGGTGAAGTAGGTGGCCTCGGGATGCAGGGTCTCCATCAGGGACTGCATCGTCTTCTCCATGGTCCCGTCGCGGATCGCGTCGTTGCACTTCTCGGTGTCGAGCTGGGCCTTGAGCAGTACACGCACGGCACTCACCTCTTCCCGGCCGGGCGGGTGCGCTCGACGTACCGGAGGTTCCCGGCCGCGTTCACCACCAGCCTCCCCCTTTTGTCCCGCTATCACAATGCCTGCCCCGAACAGCCCACCAGGACGCGCGCCCGGCCGAGCGGGCGGGCTCCAATGAACGGGTGACCGCGCCTCCCGACGACTGCCTCGCGCGCAATGAGTGGATCTGTGGTGCCTATCTGACGAGCCGCCGCCAGATCCTGTGGGACGCGGTGCTCCAGCACCTCCAGCTCACGGCCCTCTCGGTGCTGATCGGCCTGGCCGTCGCCGTACCGCTGGCCGTCGCGGCACGGCGCTGGCGCTGGGCCGCGGGCCCGGTCCTCGGAGTGACGACGGTGCTCTACACCATCCCGTCCCTCGCGATGTTCTCGCTGCTGCTCCCGGTGTACGGGCTCTCCGCGTCGATCGTCGTCGCCGGCCTGGTCCTGTACTCACTGACGCTGCTGGTGCGCAACATCCTGGCCGGACTTCGGGCCGTGCCCGAGGACACCCGGCAGGCGGCCCGCGGCATGGGCTACGGGCCGGTACGGCTGCTGCTCGCCGTGGAGCTGCCGCTCGCGCTCCCTGCCGCCATGGCGGGGCTGCGGATCGCCACCGTCTCGGCGGTCTCGCTGGTGACGGTCGGCGCCATCGTCGGCTACGGCGGCCTCGGCAACCTGATCTACTCCGGGATGAACACCTACTTCAAGGCGCAGGTGCTCACCGCCTCCGTGCTGTGCGTACTCATCGCCGTCGCCGCCGACCTGGTCCTGCTCGGCGTCCAACGCCTGATGACCCCCTGGACCAGGGCGGTGCCCTCGTGACGACACTCTCCGACACCTGGTCGTGGCTCACCTCGGCGGCCCACTGGTCGGGCGAGAACGGGATCTGGAACCGGCTGGGCCAGCACCTGTGGCTCACCGCGGTGTGCCTCGTCCTGAGCTGTCTCATCGCCCTGCCCGTGGCCCTCGTACTCGGCCACCTCGGCAAGGGCGGCACGCTCGCCGTCAACCTCTCCAACGTGGGCCGCGCCGTGCCCACCTTCGCCGTCCTCGTGCTGCTCCTGCTCACCCCGCTCGGCCGGTTCGGCGAGGGGCCGACCATCGTCGCCCTGATCCTGTTCGCGGTGCCGCCCCTGCTGACCAACGCCTATGTCGGGATGCGCGAGGTCGACCGCGACGTGGTGCGCGCGGCGCGCGGCATGGGCATGACCGGGCGCCAGCTCCTGTTCCAGGTCGAGCTGCCCCTGGCCCTGCCGCTCATCCTCACTGGTGTGCGCATCGCCGCGGTCCAGCTCGTCGCGACCGCCACCCTGGCCGCCCTGGCCGGCGGCGGCGGGCTCGGCCGGATCATCACCGCGGGGTTCAACCTGGCCTCCACGCCCCAAGTGGTCGCCGGCGCCGTCCTGGTGGCCGTGTTCGCGCTGATCGTGGAGGGCCTCTTCGAGACGGTCCAGCGTCTCGCGCCCCAGTGGGCCAGGGGCGGTTTCGAATGAGGCCGCGGCTGCTGGCGGCGGCCCTCGTACTGACGGCGGCCACCGCGTGCGCCACCGGCCCCAGTCTGGAGAAGCAGGGCTCCGTCACGGCGCCGCCCGGCGACAGCAAGCACCTGACGATCGGCTCGGCCGGCTTCACCGAGAGCGATCTGCTCGCCCAGATGTACGCGCTGCTCCTCGACAAGGCCGGCTACCACACCAAGATCCTGTCGGTGACCAACCGCGAGATCTACGAACCCGCCCTGGAGCACGGCCAGATCGACGTCGTGCCCGAGTACGCGGCGACCTTCGCCGACTGGCTCAACGCCAAGGCGCACGGCCCCGACGCCGAGCCCGTCGGCTCGCCCGACCTCACCCGCACCATGACGGCCCTGCGCGCCCTCGCCGTGCCGCGCGGCCTCACCGTTCTGGACCCCGGCAGGGCGGTGGACCAGAACGCCTTCGCCGTCGCGGCCTCCTACGCGCGCGAGCACCGGCTCACGACACTGAGCGAACTGGGCGCCGCCCGGCTGCCGGTGCGGCTCGCCGCCGGCGACGAGTGCGTCCAACGGCCGTACTGCGAGCCGGGGTTGAAGAAGACGTACGGCATCGACATCACCGCCGTCGACCCCAAGGGCGTCGGCACCACCCAGGCCAAGCAGGCCGTCCAGAGCGGTCAGGACCAGATGGTCCTGACCACCACCACGGACGCCACCCTCGGCGAGTTCGGCCTGGTGCTGCTCGCCGACGACAAGCACCTCCAGAACGCCGACTACATCGTGCCGGTGGTGAACCGCTCCCGCGCGGGCAGCAAGGGCGTGACGGAGGCTCTCGGCCGGCTCAACACCGTGCTCACCACCGCCGACCTCGCCTCCCTGAACGAACAGGTCGACAGCTGGCGCCGGCTGCCCGAGGACGTCGCGAAGAACTACCTCACGTCCAAGCACCTGATCTGAAGCCGGGCCAACGCCCCTGTTGCTCAACGCCCCTACTGCTTCAGGAAGTCGAGCACCCCCTGGGCGGTGGGAGCGTCGGTCAGCAGGTCGTTGTGGGCGAGGCAGCCGGCGTCGGTGTTGACCGCGCCGGACAGCGGCACGCTGCTGTTGGGCAGGATGAAGCCGTCGCAGTCCGACCAGAAGGTGGCGTACTTCGTCGGGCCCGGCGTCTCGGCGCCGCTCGCCAGATGGCTCTGCACATAGGAGTTCGGCGTCATGTCCCGGCACCCCTGGTCCCAGATGGCGCAGGCCCAGGCCAGGCTGGTGCCGTGATTGGGGCCGCCGAGCGAGACCCAGTGCCGCACCACCTGCGCGCCGCCGCCGAACTTCACGTACCAGCGGGTGGGCAGGCTCCCCTGGCTGTGCGCGACGATGTCGACCTGCGCCGAACCGGTCTGCGCACGGACCGAGTCGACGTACGCGGTGAACTGCCCGGCCAGCACCTCATTGGTCGACCGGCTGGAGTCGTAGCCCCAGGCGAACAGGTCGCCGTCGGGGTAACCCGCCTGCCGGAAGCGGTCCTTCATGGTGCCCCAGACGCCCGGGTCGGCGTTGCGGCCGTGCACGAACACGACGGGGACGGGGGCGGCGGCCGTCGGGGCCGGCTGCGCGGCGGCGGCCGCGGGGGCGAGCGTGGTCGTGCCGGCGAGCAGGGCGAGCGCGGTGGCGGCGGTGGCGAGGCGCATGGCGGCTCCAGCGGGGGAGGGGTGCGGGGATGCCCCGAACGAGGGCTACCGGATGGTAACCACGCGCTTCGCGGAACGTAAGAGCCGCGCGGGCCCAACTTCCGGTGCCCTTGCGCGCGTTGTGGACGAGTCGTGCGGGGTTGGGCCGCACCCTTGGGCCCGGTGGGTCTGCCTCGGGCGTCGGCGGGTGTCGCGCCCCGGGCCCCGCAGGGCGCCGCTTCCGGGTCCCGGGGCAGGGTTCCTACGCGTCGGCGACCGAGTCGAAGTCGACCTCCGCGCGCTCCACCCCCTGCGCGTCCGCGTCCACCGAGCGCCGCAGCGCCTCGTGCAGCTTCGCCGGGGTCAGCACGCCCAGGAAGCGGGCGCCGTCCAGCACGGCCACCCAGCCGGCGTCGTACTGGAGCATCTCGCTGAACGCCTGCTTGAGCGGTGCCCCGAGCGGCACCCACGCCTCCATGCGCCGCGCCAGGTCCGCGACCGCACCCGCCCCGGCGAGCGCCAGCTCGTCCGTGCCCACCCAGCCGTGCAGCTCCCCGCCCTCGTTGAGGACCACCGCCCAGCGCGCGTCCTCGCCGCGCAGCCGGGACGCGGCGGCCCGGGCCGGCTCGTGCAGCCGTACGACCGGCGGCTGCTCCAGGTCGTCCGGCTCCACCGTCGTCACCGACAGACGCTTCAACCCCCGGTCGGCGCCCACGAATTGGGCCACATACGGCGTGGCCGGCGTCCCGAGGACCGAGGCCGGGGTGTCGAACTGCTCGATGCGCCCCGACCCGTACACCGCCATGCGGTCGCCCATCCGCACGGCCTCCTCGATGTCGTGCGTGACCAGGAGGACGGTCTTGCGCACGGTGGCCTGGAGGCCGAGGAACTCGTTCTGGAGGCGTTCGCGCACCACCGGGTCGACCGCGCCGAACGGCTCGTCCATGAGCAGCACGGGCGGATCGGCGGCGAGCGCCCTGGCGACGCCCACGCGCTGGCGCTGGCCGCCCGAGAGCTGCGCCGGGTAGCGCGATCCGTACGTCCCCGGGTCGAGCCCCACGAGGTCGAGCAGCTCGGCCGCCCGTGCCCGCGCCTTGGCGCGCTTCCAGCCGACCAGTGCCGGGACGGTCGCGGTGTTGTCGAGGACGGTGCGGTGCGGGAACAGTCCCACCTGCTGGATGACGTAGCCGATCCGGCGGCGCAGCTTGACCGGGTCGAGCGTGGCGATGTCGTCGCCGTCGACGAGGATGCGTCCCGCGGTGGGTTCGATGAGCCGGTTGACCATCATCATCGTGGTCGTCTTGCCGCAGCCGGAGGGCCCCACGAGGGTGACCAGTTCACCCTCGGCGACCTCGAACGACAGGTCGTCGACCGCACGGGTCCCGTCCGGGTAGACCTTGCTGACCTGCTCGAACCGGATCATGAACCCACGCTAGGAGCACCGGGCCCCGCCCGCACTCGGGCCGGTCCGGGGGAGTGGGGGCGTCCTGCCACACGGGCTCCGCTCCCGGCGCCCTTAGCGGCATCGGCCCCCGGTTGTCCCGGTGCGCGGGCTCCGCTCCCGGTCGTTCCTCCCCGCGCCCGTCCGCTCGTCTCACGAGGTGGGCAGCAGCACCCGGAAGACCGCGCCCTCGCCCGGAGCGGTCTCCAGTTCCACCCGGCCTCCGTGCGCCTGGACCAGCGCCGAGGCGATGGCCAGGCCGAGGCCCGCGCCGCCTCCCGTCTGCCGGCTGCGCGAGGCGTCCACCCGGTAGAAGCGCTCGAAGACCCGCGCCGCCTGTTCGGGCGCGAGCCCCGGGCCGCGGTCGGCGACCTCGATGATGCCGAGGCCCGCCGCCGCGCCCACCCCGATGCGGACGGGAGTGCCGGCCGGTGTGTGGGCCACCGCGTTGCCGACCAGGTTCGCCACCACCTGGCGCAGCCGCGCCTCGTCGCCGAGAACCGGAGCGGGTGCCGGGGAGCCCTCACCGCCCGGGCCCGTCAGGGTCACCTCGCGCGTCGGGTCGAGGGCCCGGGTGTCGTGCAGCGCGTCCACCGCGAGGGTGCGCAGATCCATCGGGGCGAGCTGGAGCGGGCGCTGCTCGTCCATGCGGACGAGGGTGAGCAGATCCTCCACCAGACCGCCCAGGCGCACCGCCTCGCTCTCGATGCGGGCCATCGTGCGCTTCACATCGGCCTCGTCGGGCAGCGCCCCCATCCGGTAGAGCTCGGCGAAGCCGCGGATGCCGGCCAGCGGGGTGCGCAGTTCGTGACTCGCGTCCGCGACGAAGCGCCGCATCTGCTCCTCGGACTCGGCGCGCGCGGCGAAGGCCGATTCCAGCTGCGCCAGCATCCCGTTGAGCGCGCTGGTCAGCCGGCCCGTCTCCGTACGCGGCGAGGCGCCCGGCATGCGGTGCGAGAGCGGGCGGCCGGAGGCGATCTCGGCCGCGGTCGCCTCGATGCGGCGCAACGGCCGCAGCCCCGCCCGCACCGCGAACCAGCCCGCCACCCCGAGCAGCAGCGCCACCACGACACCGATGAGCTGGAAGGCGGTCGCCAGATGGCCGACCGTGGAGGACACCTCTTCGAGGGGCGCCGCGACCACCACTCCCGCGGGCAACGCCGGATCGCCACTGTCCACCGGCACGATCAGCACCCGCCAGGTGCCGCCGCCGTGATCGCTCGGCACCTCGAACGGTCTGCCCAGCCGGGCCCGCAGCCCCGCCGCGTCCATCACGGGCCAGGTGGGCCGCGGGTCGCCCGCGGCGACGGGCTGGCGGAACTGCTCGGTGACGCGGCCGTCGTCGGCAGCGAAGGCGATCACGTACTGACTGGGGAGCCAGGCCCGGCCGCCCCCCGTTCGGCCGGGCCTGGACGCGGGGGCGCCCTCCACGCGGACGCGGTGGGCCACCGAATCGCCGAACCGGTTCAGCTGCTGGTCCACCCGGCCCACCAACTGGCCGCGCACCGAACTCAGGACGACGGTGTCGCTCACCGTCAGACCGAGCGCCACCAGGGCCACGGCGAGCAGCACCAGGCGCGAGCGCAGCGAGAGCGCGGCGAACCGGCGCGGCAGCCGCCCGAGCCGCGCCCTCAGATACCTCAGCATCGGCAACTCACCATGCCCGCTGCCTCAGGACTGCGGGCGGCGCAGCACATAGCCGATGCCGCGCACGGTGTGGATCAGCTTGGGCGCCCCCTCGGCCCCGGAGTCCACCTTGCGGCGCACGTAGGAGATGTACGACTCCACGATGCTCAGGTCACCGCCGAAGTCGTACGCCCACACGTGGTCCAGGATCTGCGGCTTGGACACGACGCGGTCGGCGTTGGCCATCAGATAGTGCAACAGCTTGAACTCGGTGGGGGACAGGGACACCGGCCGGCCGGCCCGCAGGACCTGGTGGCCGGCCGGATCGAGTTCGAGGTCGCCCGCCACCAGGCGGCCCTCGCCGCTCGGGCCTCCGGTGCGGCGCAGGATCGCGCGGATCCGGGCGATCAGCTCCTCCAGGCTGAACGGCTTGGTGACGTAGTCGTCGCCGCCGGCGGTCAGCCCGCTGATCTTGTCGTCCACGCCGTCCTTGGCGGTGAGGAAGAGCACCGGCAGACGGTCGGCGCCCTGGCCGGCGCCCGGCTCCTCGCGCAGTCTGCGCACGACGGCGAAGCCCGTCATGTCCGGCAGCATCACATCGAGCACCACCAGGTCAGGACGCTCCTTGGCGACCGCGGCCAGCGCGTCGGCGCCGGTCGCCGCCGAGACGACCCGGAAGCCGACGAAGCGCAGCGAGGCCGAGAGGAGCTCCCTGATGTTGGGCTCGTCGTCGACGACCAGCAGGCTCGCCTCGGATGTGGCGGTGTCCGTCGGGGCCATCGGTTTCCTCCTCGTGGCGGCGTGGCGGCGTGGCGGGCGTGGGCGGCGGGTGCGCCGTCAGCCCCGGCCCCCGCCGAAGCCGCCCGCGCCGCCCTGGGTGACGGTGGTCGCCGCGACGTCCCCGGAGGCGTTCTGGCTGCCGCGTACGGTCACCGTCTGGCCCGGCTGGAGATCGGAGACCTTGCCGCTCTTCGACTCGGTGACCTGGGTGCCGGCGGCCGTGGTCACCTTGACGACGTTGCCCTGGGTGTCGGTGACGTAGAGGGTGCTGCCGTCGACGAGCTTCACCGTACCGATGGTGAGTCCGCCGCCCGCGCCCGGGCCGGTTCCCTGGCGCCGGCCGTCCTGGCCCGACGCCGCTGCCTGCCCGGTGCGCCCCGCGCCGAAGCCCTGCCCGCCGCCCTGCGCGCCTGCGCCCCGCGACGCGCCGGCCGCGGTGGGCCGGGCCGCGGAGGAGTCCTGGCCCTGGGCCTTCTCCACCAGGGCGCCCCCGGTGAAGGAGAGCCCGGCCACCAGCCCGCCCGAGAGCAGCAGCGTGAGCCACGGCAGCCTCGGGCGGGGCGGTGCGCCCAGCTCGGCGGAGATGTCCCGGCCGTCCGGTGGTTCGGCGAGGATGCGCTCCGGGTCGCCGCTCTCGGCGGGCCCGGCGCTCTCCAGGATCTCGGCGTTGCCGAACATGTCCTCTCCCTGTCCGTACATGGGGTTCATTCGTGCCGCAGCGCTTCGATGGGCCGCAGGCTCGCGGCGCGGTTCGCGGGGTAGCCGCCGAAGAACAGTCCGATGGCGACCGCGATGGCGAAGGCGCCGACGACCGATTCGGGGATGATCACCGGCTTGATGCCGACGATGGTGAAGTGCGAGCCGATGAGGCCCGCCGCCACGCCTAGCCCGCCGCCGATCAGCGACAGCAGGGTCGACTCGGCGAGGAACTGCCCGAGGATCACCCCGCGCGGTGCTCCGATCGCCTTGCGGATGCCGATCTCGCGGGTCCGCTCGGTGACCGTCACCAGCATGATGTTGGTGATGCCGATCCCGCCGACGAGCAGCGAGATCGCGGCCACCGCGCCGAGCAGCACCGTGAACGTCCTGTTGGTGTCCGCCTGTGTGCTGAGCAGGGTGGCCTGGCTGCTGACCCGGAAGTCCAGGGCGTTCGGGTCCTTGATGCCGTGCCGTCCCATGAGGACGGTCGTGATCTCGTTCTGGGCCGCGGTGGTGGCGTCGGCCGACGTGGCCTCGACGAGGATCTGGCCCAGCGACCCGAAGCCGGTGAACGCGTTCTGCACGGTGGGCAGGGGAGCGAGCACGATGTCGTCAGGGTCCTGGAAGCCGGTGCCGCCCTTGGTGGCGAGGACCCCGACCACGGTGAACGGGGTGCCGCCGAGCGTCATCTTCCTGCCGACCGGATCGACGGTGCCGAACACGTCCGTCGCCGTGGTCGAGCCGATGACGGCCACCTTGCGCGAGCCGAGCACGTCGTCCGCACCGAAGTAATCGCCCTTCGCCACCTTGCTGTTGGACGCCTTGAAGTACGCCGGGTACGTGCCGACGACCTGGCTCACCGTGTGCGAGGTGCCCTGGTACAGGGCGGTCTGTGAGGTGGTGGTCTCGGGTGCGACCGACTCGACGTGCGGCGCGGACGCGGGGTCGGCGAGGGCCCGCGCGTCGTCCACGGTCAGCGGTTTGGTGGCGGTGGCGCCCGAGGAGCGCGAGCCGCCGAACCCGCCGCCCGACGACACGGTCAGCGCGTTGGTGCCGAGCTTTTCGATCGAGTCCTTGACGGCCTGCGAGGAGCCGTTGCCCACGGCGAGCAGCACGATGACGGCGGCCACGCCGATCAGCACCCCGAGCATGGTCAGCGCGGAGCGCACCTTGTTCGCAGCGAGGCCCCCGAAGGCGAAGCGCAGTGTCTGCAACGGGTTCACCGGTCGCCTCCGACCAGTGCGCCGCCCTCGCGCAGCGCGGGCGGCGGACCCTCGACGGGGGCCTGGCGCACGTCTTCGACGATCCGCCCGTCGACCAGCCGCACGACTCGCTTGGCGTGCCGGGCCACCTCGTCCTCGTGGGTGATCAGGACGACGGTGCGCCCGGCCGCGTTGAGCCGGTCCACGACGGCCAGCACCTCCTCGGTACTGCGGCTGTCGAGGTTGCCGGTGGGTTCGTCGGCGAGCAGCATCGCGGGCGAGGTCACCAGGGCGCGGGCCACGGCCACGCGTTGCTGCTGACCACCGGAGAGCTCGGCGGGACGGTGGTCCATCCGGTCGGCGAGACCCACCAGGGTCAGCGCCGCCACGGCCCGTCTGCGCCGCTCGGCGGGCTTCACCCCCGCGTACGCGAGGGGCAGTTCGACCTGCGCGAGAGCGGGGGTCCGGGGCACCAGGTTGAACGACTGGAACACGAAGCCGATCTTGCGGTTGCGTATGAGCGAGAGCCGGCGCTCGTCGAGCCCGCCGACATCGATGCCGTCGAGCAGATACCGCCCGGCGGTCGGCACGTCGAGACAGCCCAGGATGTTCATCAGGGTCGACTTGCCCGAGCCCGAACTGCCCATCACGGCCACGAAGTCGCCCTGCCGCACGACGAGTTCGACGCCCAGCGCCCGCCCGTCCACCGGGTCCGTCGGACCGCTGAGCGCGTGCACCGCCGCGTCGCCCTGCCCGTACGTCTTGACCAGCGAGCGGACCTCGATGACCGGAGGCGGTGCCCAGGGCCCCGCGTCGGACGGGCCCTCGGGCAGTGCGGCGGCTCTGCGCGGCCACCGGGGCGCCCTCATCCGCGGCCACCCCCGCCGCCACCGGAACGCAGGCCGCCGGTTCCGCCGCCGCGGGTGCGGGCGCCGCCGCCGAAGCCGCCGGGGAGGGCGCCGCTCGGGAAGCCGCCGTTGCCGCTCGCCGACACGCTGGTCAGCTGCACCTTCTCGCCTTCGCTCAGGCCGCTGAGGATCTGGTCGGCGCTGTCGCCCTCCAGGCCCACGGTGACCGGGGTGCGCTCGGTGCTTCCGTCCGCCTTGACCACGCTCACCGTACGGTTGGCCCCGGTGCCCGTCACCGCGGCGGTCGGCACCGACAGGGCGCCGGACGCCTCGCCCGTGACGACCTGGATGCTCGCGCTGAGCCCGGTGCGCAGATCGGCGGTGGGGCTGGTGATGGCGAGCGTGGCCGCGTACTGCACGGCGCTGCCCGAGCCGCTGTTGCCTCCGCCGCCGGAGCCGGATCCGCTGCTGACGGGCAGTGAACTCACGGACAGCACCTTGGCGTTGAGGAGGGTCCCGGACTCGGCGTTGAGCGTGACCGTGGCCGGCTGCCCCGGCTTGAGCTTGAGCGCGTCGGCCTCGGAGAAGTTGGCGGTCACCTGCATGCCGGCGGGGTTGGTGAGCACCACGAACCCCGAGAGCGCGGAAGCGGAGCTCGAACCGGCGTTGCTGGAAGCTGAGTTGGCGCCGCCGCTCGAACCGCCGGCACCGCCCCCGCTCGTGCCGGTGCCGCCGGTGCCGCTGACGGTGTCGCCCACCTTGGCCGACACCGACGCGACCGTGCCGGCCACCGGGGCGGTGAGCGTGGTGCCGTCGACCGCGCGCTGGGCGGCGTCCACGGCGTTCTGCGCCTGGGAGAGCTGGGCCTCGGCCTGCGCGAGCTGGGCGGGATCGACGGTGGGTGTGGCGGCGGGGACGGGAGCGGAGCCGGCGCCGCCCCGCGTACCGGAACCGCTTCCGGACCCGCCGCCCGACCCGGTGCCGCTCACGGTGCTCGAACTCGTCTGCCCCTCCCGGGCCTTGGTGAGGTTGGCCTGGGCGGCCGTCAGGGCGGCCTCGTCCTGGGCGAGGGTCTCCTTGGCGGCCGTGTCGTCCACCTTGCCGAGCACCTGGCCGCGGGACACCTTGTCACCCGGCCTGACGTCGACCTGCGTGAGCCTGCCGCCGGTGGTGAAGTTCACGCCGGCGTCGTTCGGCGAGGCCAGCGAGCCGGACCCGGACACGGTGGCGAGGACCGTGCCCTTGGTGACCGTGACGGTCTTCTCGCCGGTCCGTGCGGGGGAGCTGTCATGGCCGCTCACCGCGGCGTAGGCACCGCCGGCGCCGGCCAGGACGGCCGCGCCGAGCACCGAGTTGATCAGGACGGCTCTGCGCCGTCGTGGGAGCACCTTCATGACGGCGGATCCTCGCGGCCCGCACTTTGGAACGCCTGGGAGCTTCCTGGGAGTTCCCTGGGAGCGGGGGACCGGGCAAAACCTGGACATGGGGGTGATCGTGCCGCATACCACCCCGCCGTGGTGGGCCGTCCGCGCCCGCATGTGGGGCGGCTCCCAGCGAACTCCCAGCCTTTCCCCCGGGGGCGCCCACCCGGATGGGGTTCAGTCATGGGTCGCCGGGGGCGCGCCGACCCGCGGCCGTCGTCCGCCAACGCACCGAGGAGACAAGGGACATGACCTGGACCAAGCGCGGGCCCGCCACCCCGGGTACCGCGAGCGCGGCGCGGGCCGCGGTCTGTGCGGCCGTGGTGGGGGTGTGCGGTCTGCTGCTCGCGGCCTGCTCTTCCTCGGCCGCGGCCCCGAGCACCCAGGCGAAGCCGTCGGCGTCGGTCTCCGGGGCCTCCGGGTCCTCCGGTTCCTCCGCGGCGAAGGGGATGGACGCGTACCGCCAGTGCCTGGCGCAGCACGGGGTGACGATGGCGCCCCGGCCCAGCGGGAGCGGGCGCCCTCAGGGGACGGGGCGGCCGAGCGGGGGCGGGTTCGGAGGCTTCGGCGCCGGGGCCTCGGCGGATCCGGCTCAGCGGGAGGCGGCGCAGGCGTGTGCGAGTGTGCGGCCGCGGTTCAGTGGGGGGCGGGGTGGCGACAGCTCGGCGCTGAAGGCGTTCACGAGCTGCCTGAAGGACCATGGGGTGGTACTGCCTTCGGCTTCGCCGGGTGGGGGTGGGGGCGGGGTGCGGGCCCTGAACACGACGGACCCGAAGTCGGCCCAGGCCCTGCAGACATGCAAGCCCCTGCTACCACACCGGGGCCCGTCACCGACCCCCTCGCCCTGAGGCGGCATGCGGGGCGCCCCCGGGCTGGGCGTCCTTTTGCGCAGGCCCCTGCGCCCCTGGCCGTTCGTTGGTGTGCGGGCCGTGGACGCTCCTCGCGCAGTTCCCCGCGCCCCTAGCTCCGCCTGACTGTGCGGGCCGTGGTTGTCTGCGGCCGCGGGGACTTTTGCGCAGTTCCCCGCGCCCCCTGGCGGGGTGGGTGCTGGCCGGGCTGCGCGTGCTGGGGGCGTCACTGCCATGCTGGCGCATAAGGCTCGTGGGGGGTGAGCATGAGCGCCCCGTGGGGGTGCAGGGGGCGGAGCCCCCGCCGGGGTCTGGGGCGGAGCCCCAGGGGCTCGACCTCTCGGTGCCCGTCATGGGCGGGTCGGTGGGCAAACCCCTGGGGGTCTGGGGCGAAGCCCCAGGTGACCCCGGGCCCCAGGTGACCCCGGACCCCAGGTGACCCCGGACCCCAGGTGACCCCGGACCCCAGGTGACCCCGGACCCCACGTGCCCCCGGCCCCAGCGGGTCAGACGTGGGGCCGGTGCCCGCGCTCCTGGCGGGGCAGAGCCTGATCCGCCCCAGGCAACCCCGGCCTGGGCAAGGCACCCACCTCCCACCGAGCCTCCGCCAACCGCTCAGCCGTGTCGTCCGGCAGCCGCGGCACCCGATGCGCCGCGCTGCCGAAGCGGAACGCACTGGTCAGGTCGCCGAACGTACGCCGGCGCCAGGGGCTGATGTTCGGCTCCTGGACCCCCGTGAACCGCTCGAGGAACCGCAGCGCCGACGTGTGGTCGAACGCCTCGCTCGCCACCCAGCCCCCCACCGTCCAGGGCGACACGATGATGGCCGGCACCCGGAAGCCGCCGCCGATGGGCAGCCCGTCGACGAACTCGTCCGGGGTGCCGGCCTCGGGCGTCGGCGGCGGCACATGGTCGAACAGGCCGTCGTTCTCGTCATAGTTGAGGATGAAGGCCGTCTTCGCCCACACCTTCGGATGGGACGCGATCGCCTCGATCTTCTGTGCCACGAAGTCGGCCCCGGCGGCCGGCAGATAGTCCGGGTGCTCGGACTGGGAACTCGTCGGGATGATCCAGGAGACCGCGGGGAGCCGGTCGTTCGCGGCGTCGTCCTCGAAGGTCCCCGCGGGCTGCGGGCGCACCCCTCGTTCGTACAGCGCGGAGCCCGGCTTGGCGTTGCGGAAGGACGCGAACTGCTCCAGGAGGTTGCAGCCGTAGTCGTCGTCCTGCTGGTAGACCTTCCAGCTGACCCCGGCGGCCTGGAGCCGCTCGGCGTACGTGGTCCAGCGGTACGGCTGGGGCGCGGTGTTGTTGAGCACGGGCCCGCCCCTGGTGCCGCCCGGGTCGATCGTGCCGGTCATCCAGTACAGCCGGTTCGGCCAGGTCGGGCCGAGCGCGGAGGAGTAGTAGTTGTCGCAGATGGTGAAGGCCTCCGCGAGCGCGAACTGGAACGGGATGTCCTCGCGCGTGTAATAGCCCATCACATAGGGCCCGTTGACGCCGTCCGCCTTGCGGTGCGCGGGCAGCCACCGGTCCATCCGGCCGCCGTTCCACGCCTGGTGCTGCACCGCCCAGGCGTGGCTCGTGGACGGGATGGCCTGCGCGCTGGTGCTGTGCGTGTCCAGGTGGAAGGGCAGCAGATAACCCCGCGGGTTCTCGGTGTCGGGCTGGTAGAACACCGAGCGTCCGCCGGGCAGTTGGAGCGCGTGCGGGTCACTGAATCCCCGCACGCCCGACAGCGTGCCGAAGTAATGGTCGAAGGACCTGTTCTCCTGCATCAGCATGACGACGTGCTTGATGTCGCGCAGCGAGCCGCCCCGGGGCCGTCCGGCGGCGACGGCCTGCTGCACGCTGGACGGCAGCAGGCCGAGCGCGGCGCCGCCGCCGATGGCTCCGGCCGATCCGAGAAGTCTGCGTCGTGTCAACTCGGCCATGAACGCCCCTTCCAGAGCTGTCGGTTGAGACCAGTGACGTGGACCTGCCAGTCAGTCTCGCGCCGTTCGGCGTGGAGCGGTGGAGGCAACCGGTGAACACCCGCCCAACGAAGGAGGAGAGCTGGACGAAGCCCGGCCCCGGGCTTCACCCGGAGCCGCGAAAGGCTCGCCGCCGGGGGTGCGCGGTGCACGGAAGTCGCCTAGCCTCAGTAGATCTGACGGGTAGTCAATATCGGTACCAGCAGCATAGGGAAGGGGACGGGCGTTGATCGACACCCTGGACCGGCGGGTCGCCGAGGGCGAGGAGCGCATCCGGTACGAGATCACCCCGGACGGCGTCGGCGTCCTCACCCTGTGCCGGCCCGGCAAGCTCAACGGATGGAGCTGGGAGTCCAGCCGGCAGCTGGGACTGATCGCCGACCGCATCCGCTTCGACGAGGCCGTGCGGGTCGTCCTGCTGCGGGCCGAGGGCCGCGCCTTCTGTGCCGGGATCGACGTCACAGCCCCCGGCGGTGCGATCACCGGCCGCTCGTCCGCGGAGCGCACCCACCACTACTACGAGGGCATTCGCTGGGTCCACGAACGCTTCGCCGCCTTCGCCGGGCTCCCGCAGCCCGTGGTCGCCGCGGTCCAGGGCCACTGCCTCGGCTTCGGCTTCGAGCTGGCCCTGATGGCCGACGTCAGGATCGCCGCCACCGACGCCGTCTTCGCCCTGCCGGAGACCGGCATCGGGGTCGCCGTGGACGCGGGCGGCGATCTGCGGATCGCGCGCGACGCGGGCGCCGGGTGGGCCAAACTGCTCGCCCTGACCGGGCGCCGGATCGACGCCGCAACCGCCGAGCGCATCGGCATCGTCCAACAGGTCGTGGCCCCGGGGGAGTTGGAGGAGCATGCCCTCGCTCTCGTGGCCGAGATCGCGCGCAACGCACCGCTCGCGGTGCGCTCCGTCAAGCGCGACATCGACGCCTTCGCCGACGCCGGGCTCGCCGGGGCGCTCGACCGCGCGGCCCTGTCCGCGGCCCTCACCCTCACCTCGGAGGACGCCCGCGAGGGCTACGCCGCCCGGGCCGCCCGGCGCCCTCCCGAGTTCGGCGGGACGTGAGCGGCCGTGGCTACGCGCCGAACGGGCCGCGGCTCAGCTGGTCGCGCACGCTGTCGACCGGCGGTGTCACCAGGGCCCGCCGCTGCCAGTTCGCACCGTCCACCACCAGGGTGTGACCACTGATGAAGCGGGCGTAGGGGGAGGCCAGGAAGGTGGCCGCCCAGCCCAGTTCGCGAGGCAGGCCGACCCGTAACGCGGGCTGGCGCAGGGCGAGTTCGCCCTCGTCGGCGGCCCGGTCGAGGCCCGCTCTGATGGCCCCGGGCAGGTCCGGGTGCGGCATCAGGCCGGGAACCAGGCCGTTGACCTGGATGCCGTACGGGCCCCACTCCACGGCCAGCGTCTCGACGAGATTGCGTACGCCCGCCTTGGCCGCCGCCGAGTGCGCGTGGCCGGGGCCGCCGGTCCAGGCGTACGAAGCGCCGATGTTGATCACGGATCCCGGGGTGCCGGCCGCCAGATGGCGGCGCGCGAACTCGCGCGTCATGAACCAGGTGCCGGTCAGGGTGATGTCGAGAACCGCGCGCCAGGCGTTGGGCGTCAAGTCCTCGGCCGGGGAGGGGAAGTTGGCGGCGGCGTTGTTCACCAGCACGGCCGGCAGGCCCAGCGCGGCTTCGGCCGCGTCGAAGACCTCGGCGATGCGCTCGGGCTCCCTGATGTCGCACACCGCGGCGGCCACCCGCCCGCCCAGCCCGGCCAGCTCCTGTTCGGCGGCCTTGAGCCGGTCCGCCGAGCGGCTCACGATCATGAGGTCGGCGCCCAGCCGCGCGAACTCGGCCGCCATCGCCTTGCCGAGCCCCGACCCGCCTCCCGTGATCAGGACGACGCTGCCCTCGTAGGTGCCCGGCGGCAGGGCGCGGGAGCCGAGCGGGGGAGGCGCGGGCAGTCCCGGGTGCGGCCGTGCGCTGTCATCCGTCATGGCGCATGCGTACCCGCTCCCCGCGCAATGCGCCATGGTCGTGCACCGGGCCGTGCGGCCACCCGCGGCCGAAAGTGGTCCAGCTGTTTCCCTCGGGGCAAGCGACCGCTTAGTATGCCCGCGGAGCAGTGGAACGTACTCAGCGGTACGCAGCCGTACCGCGCCCGGCGTGTGGAGGCCCTTGATGCAGGCATGGCGAGTGCACGAGAACGGCGAGCCGGGCGAGGTGATGCGGCTCGACGAGGTGGACCGGCCCGTGCCCGGCGCCGGCCAGGTGCTCCTGAGGGTGCGCGCCGCGAACATCAACTTCCCGGACGCGCTGCTCTGCCGCGGCCAGTACCAGATCCGCCCCCCGCTGCCCTTCACACCCGGCGTGGAGATCTGCGGGGAGACCGAGGACGGCCGCCGGGTGATCGCCAACCCCGCGCTGCCGCACGGCGGGCTCGCCGAGTACGTCGTCGCCGACGAGGCCGCACTGCTGCCCGCACCCGAAGCGCTCGACGACGCCGAGGCCGCGGCCCTGCACATCGGCTACCAGACCGGGGTGTTCGGACTGCACCGCAGGGCGCACCTCCAGAAGGGCGAGACACTGCTGGTGCACGCCGCCGCCGGAGGCGTGGGCAGCGCGGCCGTGCAGCTCGGCAAGGCCGCGGGCGCGCGCGTGATCGGCGTGGTGGGCGGACCCGAAAAGGCCGCCGTGGCACGGGAGTTGGGCTGTGACCTGGTCATCGACCGGCGCTCCGACGACATCGTGGCCGCGGTCAAGGAGGCCACCGGCGGGCGCGGCGCCGACGTCATTTTCGACCCGGTCGGCGGCGACGCGTACGCCAAGTCCGCGAAGTGCGTCGCCTTCGAGGGCCGCATCGTGATCGTCGGCTTCGCGAGCGGCTCCGTACCGGCGCCCGCCCTCAACCACGCCCTCGTGAAGAACTACTCCATCGTCGGACTCCACTGGGGCCTGTACGCGCAGAAGGACCCGGCCTCGATCGCGCGCTGCCACGAGCAGCTGACCGAACTCGCCGCCCGGGGCGCGATCAAGCCGCTCATCAGCGAGCGGGTCCCGCTGAAGGACGCCGCCGCCGCCGTGCAGCGCGTCGCCGACGGCACGACCACCGGCCGCGTGGTCGTCCTCCCGGAAGGAGCCGACCGATGACCGACGCCGCCGGACTGCGCACCCGTACGCGGGCCCTGCTCGCCGCGCACCCGCCCGCCACCACCGAGCCGCTCGACTTCCTCAAGGCCCGCTTCGACGCGGGACTCGCCTGGGTGCACTACCCGCTGGGCCTCGGCGGCCTCGACGTGCCGCGCTCGCTCCAGGCCGTGGTCGACGCCGAGCTCGCCGAGGCCGGGGCACCCGACAACGACCCCCGCCGGATCGGCATCGGGCTCGGCATGGCCGCGCCGACCGTCCTCAAGTACGGCACCGAGGAGCAGAAGCGGCGCTTCCTGCGCCCGCTGTGGGTGGGCGAGGAGGTGTGGTGCCAGCTGTTCAGCGAACCCGGCGCCGGCTCCGACCTCGCCGCGCTCGGCACCCGCGCCGTGCGCGACGGCGACGACTGGGTGGTGGACGGGCAGAAGGTGTGGACCTCCAGCGCCCACCTCGCCCGCTGGGCCATCCTGATCGCCCGCACCGACCCGGCGCTCCCCAAGCACCAGGGCATCAGCTACTTCATCTGCGACATGACCGACCCCGGCGTCGAGGTGCGCCCGCTGCGCCAGATCACCGGCGAGGCCGAGTTCAACGAGGTGTTCCTGAGCGGGGTCCGCATCCCCGACGCGCACCGGCTCGGCGCCGTCGGCGAGGGCTGGAAGGTCGCCCAGACCACCCTCATGAACGAGCGGGTCTCCATCGGCGGCATGCGCATCCCGCGCGAGGGCGGCATGATCGGGCCCGTCTCCCGCGCCTGGCGCGAGCGGCCCGAGCTGCGCACCCATGATCTGCACCAGCGGCTGCTCACCCTGTGGGTGGAGGCCGAGGTGGCCCGGCTCACCGGTGAACGGCTGCGCCAGCAGCTCGTCGCCGGCCAGCCGGGACCCGAGGGCTCGGGCATGAAACTCGCCTTCGCCCGGCTCAACCAGGAGATCAGCGGCCTGGAGGTCGAACTCCTCGGCCAGGACGGCCTGTTGTACTCGGACTGGACCATGCGCCGGCCCGAACTCGTCGACTTCACCGGCCGCGACGCCGGATACCGCTATCTGCGCTCGAAGGGCAACTCCATCGAGGGCGGCACGAGCGAAGTGCTCCTGAACATCGTCGCCGAACGCGTCCTCGGCCTGCCCTCCGAGCCGCGCAACGACAAGGACGTCGCCTGGAAGGACCTGGCCCGATGACAGCGCAGACCGCCACGGAAGCCGCCCCCGACCTGTTGTACTCGGAGGCCGAGGACGACCTCAGGTCGGCCGTGCGCTCACTGCTCGCCGACCGCACCGACGTCCCGTCGGCGCTGGCCCGCGCCGAGTCCGCCACCCCCTACGACCCGGAGCTGTGGCGTTCGCTCGGGGCCGGTATGGAGCTCGCCGGGCTGCTCGTGCCCGAGAAGCTCGGCGGCCAGGGCGCCTCGCACCGCGAGGCCGCGGTGGTCCTGGAGGAGATCGGCCGGGCGGTCGCACCGGTGCCGTTCCTCACCAGCGCCGTGATCGCCACCGAAACGCTGCTGGCGCTGGCCGAGCGTGATGAAGTGGCCGCGCTGGTACGGGAGTTGGCCTCGGGGCACCGGACCGCGGCCCTCGTCGTGCCGTTCTCGACGGGCCCGCACGCGCTGCGACTGCCGGACACGCTCGCCGGGACGGTCTCGGCGGTCGCCGACGCGGCAACCGCCGATGTGCTGCTCGTGCCCACCGGCGAGGGCCTGTACATGATCGACGCGGCCGAGGCCACGGTCGTCCCGCTGACCCCGCTCGACCTGACCCGCCCGCTCGCCGCCGTCACCCTGGACGGCGTCGCCGGCACCCTCCTCGCCGGACCGGAGGCCGCCCTCGCGGCGGTGCGGCGCGGACTGCTCGCCGGAGCCGGACTGCTCGCCTCCGAACAGCTCGGGGTCGCCGAGTGGTGTCTGACCGAGACGGTGGCGTACACCCGCGACCGCAAGCAGTTCAACCGCCCGGTCGGCTCCTTCCAGGCGCTCAAGCACCGCATGGCGCAGCTGTGGCTGGAGGTCGTCTCGGCCCGGGCCGCCGCGCGGAACGCCGCCGACGCGCTCGCGACGGCAAGCCCCGAGGCGCCGCTCGCGGTGGCGGTCGCCCAGGCGTACTGCGCCCGGGTCGCGGTGCACGCGGCCGAGGAGTGCGTCCAGCTGCACGGCGGCATCGGCATGACGTGGGAGCACCCGGCGCACCTGTACCTCAAGCGCGCCAAGTCGGCCCAGATCGCGCTGGGTTCGGCCGGCGAGCACCGCGCGGCACTCGCCGAACTCATCGATCTGCGGGCGCCCTGACGGCGGGCCGGATGCTGCCCGCGCGGTCCGCGGGCGGGCAGCATCCGGCCTCACCGCCGCGTCAGAGCCGGTGCACGGTGTGGAGGGTCCTGGCGTAGACGCCCGAGCCCTCAAGGACCGACGCGCCGCCCAGGTCGGACATCGTCGGCCCGTTGCCGGTCTTGCGGCTGGAGAGGAAGCGCCGGTTGCCCCGGTCGTCCCGGCCGAGATAGATCCCCACGTGGTCGATCGTGAGGGTGTCGGTCCTGGGCTCGTCGTCCGTCGAGTCCGCGTTGAAGAGCAGCAGGTCGCCGGGCTGGAGCAGGGTCGCGGCGGGCGGGGTGAACGGCTTGGCCACCGCCTGGTCGATGCGGGCGCCGGGGGCGCCGTCCACCATGTCGCGGGACTTGCGCGGGAGCCGGCTGCCCGCGCCGTCCGCCCGGGCCGACAGCGGTACGCCCATGTGGTGGCCGTAGACCATGCGCACATAACCCGAGCAGTCGAGGTTGCCCACCTGCTTGGAGGAGGCCGGGACCGTGGTGCCGTCGGGGAAGGTCCAGGCGCGGTTCATGTACTCGTGGAAGTCGGCGCCCTCGTAGCGGTAGCCCTGGGGGTCGAGGTAGCCGTAGCCGGCCTCGCCGAGCACCCGGCTGCCCGCGGTCGCCCCGGATCCGCTGCGCACCTCGGGCGCGCCCGCAAGGAACATCGCGGCGTACGCGAGCACATCGGGCGCGGTGGACCCGGCCCACGCGCGGATCCGCTGCTCGACGTCCGGGGTCCAGGCGCCGTCGAAGGGCTCCGGCAGCACCCGCACCCAGTCGTGGTGGGTGACCGACGGCGGTGCGGCCCAGTTCGCCGCGTCCACCTGGAACAGGTCGACCGAGCACCGGACCGGCAGTGCGCCCGATCCCTTCGAGACGATGGCCCGGACGCCGACCCGCCCCTTGGCGAAGGTGCTGTCGTCGGCCTCGGCCATCCAGGAAGCGGGCTCGGCGAGATCGGTGCGCCAGGCCTTCGCCCACATCCGCGATCCTTCGCGGCGCACCCGCACGGTCCAGGAACTGCCCGCGCCGGCAGCGGCGTTGACGGTCACGGCCGCCGCGAGGTCCGTGACGGCGTTCGCCTGTTCCTTCTCCAGGCGCAGTTCCACCGCGCCGGACGTCAGGAAGTAGAGCCGGGCCCGGTAGGAGTTGTCGCTGTTCTGGTAGCCGAAGGACAGCGCGAACGACTGGGCGGCGCCGGCCGGCGCCTTGTCGAAGCGGGCGACCGCCCGCACGTCCACATCGGCGATCTCGCCGTCCCGCACCGTGACATGGCGGCTGGAGTTCTCGCCGGTGACGGTGATGATCCCGCTGCCGCCCCCGGCGGGGTCCACCCGGTAGTCGCCGGCGGCGCCGTTGACGGTGACCCAGGAGCCGCCGCCCGGAGTGGAGCCCCAGCCCCAGACCTGCTGGTCCTCGGGCTTGGCCGGGTCGGGTATCGTCCGCGCGAAGTCGTCCGTGAAGCCCTGCTTGTCCTCGCGGAAGGTGCGCCCGGGACCCGGGAGCAGCACGGTGCGGGCCCCCTTGGTGAGCAGGGCGACCCGGGTGCCCCCGCTGGTCACCTCGGTGCGCTCGGGCGTCCCCGGGAGCACGGCGGCGCTGAGCGCACCGAGCGACACCTGGCTGAAGAAGGACGCGTCGAGCGGGGCCGTCGTCACCGAGGACAGGCCGCCGGGGGTGCCGGGCGCGGGCGTGAACGGGGGCACCGCGGTCTGTGCGGCGGCCCGGGCAGGGGCGGCGCCGAGTGCGCCGAGCGGCAGGGCCGCGGCGGACGATGCGAGGACCGCGAGCAGGCCGCGGCGTGAGGTCATGGGCATGGCCACATGATCCACCAGATGCGGGGAGTTGCCGAGCCCCTGCCCCGCCAGAGCCCGCAGCCGCCCCCGCGGCGGGTGTGCCGGCGCCGCCGTCGGCTCCGGGTCACGGGGTCACGCGCAGTCAACACCCGTACGGCGGACATGTCTTGAGCCGGTCGGCGGCGCCCGCTCCGCCACACTGTCGCCCGAATGCCGGGAATCCGGCGCGGTGGAGGAGGCTCGTCATGGCTGTTTCGATCTCGGTGGTCCTGTTGCTGGTGGTTCTCGCGGCGGTCTTCCTGCGGAGCGGCGGGCTGAAGCTCTCGCACGCCGTCGTGTGCGCGCTGCTCGGGTTCTTCCTGGCCAGTACCAGCATGGCGGCGACCATCCAGGAGGGGCTCAACGCGACGGCCGGAGTGGTCGGTAGCCTCAACCCATGACCCAGGCCCGCCGGAAGATCACCGCCGAGGAACGGCGCGCCCGCCTCGGCGCCCGCCATCTGCTCGCCCCCACGGCGCGGGCGGCCAGCTCGGAGGAGGTGGTCGAGGGCGTGCTCGCCCTGCACGCCACCGACCCGGCCTCCGTGCACCTTTCCGTGGCCGCCCGGCTGCGGGGCCCGTCCGTCGCGGACCTGGAGCGGGCGCTGTACGAGGACCACACGCTGGTCCGGATGCTGTGCATGCGGCGCACCATGTTCGTGGTGCCGCGTGAACTGGCCCCCGTCGTGGACGCGTCGACCGCTCGTGCGGTGGCGGCCCGCGAGCGCAGGAACCTGATCAGGGACATTCAGGGACAGCTCGGCTTCGACGACCGCTGGTTCGCCGCGACCGAGAAGGCGGTCCTCGCCGCGCTCGGCCGGCGCGGTGAGGCCACGGCCGCCCAGATCGCCGACGAAGTGCCCGACCTGAAGTCGAAGATCGTGGCGGGGGCGGGCAAGCCGTACGAGAGCCGGCCCCGGATCACCAGCCGCTTCCTCGGCGTGATGGCCGCCGAGGGACGCATCCGGCGGGGCCGGCCGCTCGGCACGTGGGCCTCCAGCCAGTACCGCTGGATCCCGGCCGAGCCGCACCCCGAACTGCCCCTGGACGAGGCCAAGGCCCGGCTCGCGGCCCGGTACCTGGAGTCCTTCGGGCCCGTCGCCACCGAGGACGTCAAGTGGTGGACGGGCTGGACGCTCACCGACACCCGCAAGGCGCTCGCCGCGACCGATGCGGTCGAGGTCGACCTCGACTCCGGGCCCGGGTACGCGCTGCCCGCCCATCTCGACGCGCCCGCCGAGCCGGAGCCCTGGGCCGCCCTGCTGCCGGCGCTCGACCCGACGCCCATGGGGTGGCGGCACCGCGACTGGTACGTCGACGCCGACCACAGGGCCCAACTCTTCGACACCAACGGGAACATCGGGCCGACGGTGTGGTGGAACGGGCGCGTGGTGGGTGGGTGGGGGCAGCGGGCCGACGGGGAGATCGTCACGGAGCTGCTCCCCCTGGCGGGGGCTCGGTCTCGGTCCGGGGCCGGCGTGGGGCGGGAGGCGCGGGTGGCGATCGAGGGGGAGGTGGAGCGGGTTCGGGGGTTCTTCGGGGATGTGCGGATCCGGCCCAGCTTTCGTACGCCCTTGGAGCGGCGGCTCGCGTCTTAGCGCCCTGGTGCCCCTGGTGTCCTGGTGCCCTGGTGACCTGGTGTCCTGGCCGAGCGCCGCTTTCGGGTGCGGGCCGTGGGGGTTGCTCGCGCAGTTCCCCGCGCCCCTAACCCCGTTTGCGGCTGCGGGCCGTGGGGGTTGCTCGCGCAGTTCCCCGCGCCCCTAACCCCGTTTTTGGCTGCGGGCCGTGGGGGCTTGTCGCGCAGTTCCTCGCGCCCCTAACCCCGTTTTCGGGTGCGGGCGGTGGGGGTTGCTCGCGCAGTTCCTCGCGCCCCTAACCCCGCTTTCGGCCTCGCGCCGTGGGTGGTTGCTCGCGCAGTTCCCCGCGCCCCTAACCTCGGGTGCGGGTTGTGGGTGGTTGGTCGCGCGGTTCCTTGCGCCCCTGGCCCCCTGCGGCTGGGGCTCGGAGTAGGTGGGAGCGGATGAGGAAGCGGACGCCTTCGGGGGCTTCCAGGGAGAAGCCGCTGCCCCGGCCCGGCACCACGTCCACCGTCAGCCGGGTGTGCCGCCACCGTTCGTACTGGCTCCTCGACATCCAGAACGGCACGGGTTCCGCCACGCCCTCCACCGCGAGGGACGCGAGCAGGACGTCGGAGCCTCCGGTGCGGAACTCTCCCGCCGGGTAGCACATGGGCGCGCTCCCGTCGCAGCAGCCGCCGGACTGATGGAACATCAGGGGGCCGTGGGTCGCGCTCAACGCGCGGAGCAACTCGCCTGCCGCTGCGGTCAGTTCGACGGCCGGAGGCGGGGTTGTCGCTGCGGGCGGTTCCGGGGGCGGGTCCTCGCCCGGCCGCCGGGTGGGGCCCGGGTGGTGGTCCTGCGGCATGGCTGCTCCCTCACCTCTGCGCGGTCCGGCCGCCACTTCACCATGCCCGGGGTTGCGGGCGGGTTGCAGTGGTCCGCGCTGCCGAGTGCCCCGGTCCGTAGGGGAGTTGGGCACTCGGCGTGCGGGAGGGCGAGCGGCCGACGGTCAGATGAGGTCCATAGCGGCGACCTCGTCGGGGCTGCCGTAGCTCACCGGACCCTGGAAGCGACGGCGGGCCGTGGCGAACCACCAGACGGTGGCGATCAGCAGGACCACACCGAGCGCGATCGGCGCGTAGTTGAACGAGTCGGCGGTGATGGGGGAGACCTGCGGCAGCATGAACAGGATGCTGCTGAGGACGATCCAGATCACGGCGATCGCCGCGACCGGCCTGCCGTAGCGGCCCAGGTTCCACGGTCCGGCCTGGAAGTCGTTCAGGCGCAGCCGCAGGAAGATCGGCACGCCGTACGCCAGGTAGAGGCCGACCACGTTGACGCTGACGATGGCGGTGAACGCGGTGTGCGACCACCAGCCCGGAATGATCAGCACGAGCGCGCAGGCAGCGGCGAGCCACACGGCCTTCACGGGCGTGCGGGTGCGCAGGGAGACCGAGTGCCACCAGCGCGAGCCGGGCATGGCGCCGTCGCGCGAGAAGGCGAATATCTGGCGGGTGTTGCTGGTCATGTTGGCCAGGCCGCAGAACAGCATCGCGCCGATGACGATGAGCAGGAGCAGCTTGGCGGTGCCCATGCCGAGGGCGTCGACCAGGATCTGCACGGGCGGCGCGGCGGCGCCGAGCTCGGCGGCGTAGTCCCGGATCGAGTAGACCAGGGCGAGCATCAGGACGAGACCGGCGAGCGCCGAGTAGATGATCGCGCGCATGATGCCCTTGGGCGTGTTGACGGTCGCCTGCACCGTCTCCTCGGACATGTGGAAGCTGCCGTCGAACCCGGTGAACGTCCAGCTCGTGACGAGCAGGCCGAGCATCGCCGCGTAGAGGCCGTTGTCGAAGCCGGTGCTGTTGACGAAGTGCGTCGCGAACGAGACCGGCTGGTGCGAGGACGGCTTCACGGTCAGGGCGGCCACGATGACCACCATGCCGATCAGGAGCCACCACACGGAGATCCGGTTCACCAGGGCGACCAGCTGCACGGTGTAGGTGTTCGCGAGGGCCTGGACCAGCAGGATCGCGGTGGCGATGGCGACCGTCTGCTGCGGCGTGCCCTCGTAGGACGGCCACTGCATCGAGATGAAGGCCTGGATGAAGGTGGCCGCGGCGTAGTTGGTGGCGGCCGTGCCGCCGACCTGACCGACGAAGTTCAGCCATCCCGTGTACCAGGACCAGGCGCCGCGGTGCCGCTTGGCCAGCTTGCCGGCCGAGAAGTACAGGGCGCCGCTGGTCGGGTAGGCGGAGGCGATTTCACCCATCGCGGCGCCCACGAACAGCACCATGACGGAGACGCCGATCCAGCCGAAGATGAGAATCCGGGGACCGCCGGCCCCCATGCCGAAACCGAATGCGGAGAAAATGCCGGAAATTATGTTGATGATGGTGAAGGATATGGCGAAATTGTCGAAGCCCTGGAATCTGCGGGTGAGTTTCCGCGGGTATCCCATCGCATGCAGCGTGGCATCGTCATCGAATGCCACCGATGGTTCCTGGCGGCTCGATGGGCGGGGGCGGGACTTCTGCTCGGACACAGTGGCAACCTTTCCTCGGGGTGAAAAGACGCGTGGGTCTCGCGGTCGGGCCAAGTTCGCCCGGTGGTGCCGGGGCCGCCGGCGGTCAGGCCGGTGCGGGGATCGGGAGTCCGCAGGACCGCCTGGCCCTGGTCAGCTGTTCCCCGGGATCGCCGAACACGCTCCAGGGCATGCGTGAGGCGTAGGGGCCCATGGCCGTCAGGACTTCCCGCGCCTCGAATTCGCGTTTCGCCATGAACAGCGCGTGCGCCAGATAAGCGAGGTCGAGCACGGGCGTGAAGCGGTAACTCGCCGCCTGCGGAAACCAGTTGTGGTAAATCCCGATCGTGGTGGTGGCCCATTGCGGCTGCTGCCAGGTCTGATCGGCGAGGAGCGCCTTCGGATCGTAGTCCTCGACGAGCGCGACCAGGGGAAGCAGACGCAGTGCGGAGGTGGCGGGGGCGCGGTGGCTGAGGAACGAGGCGACGTCCCAACGCGCGCTCGCGGAACCGCCGTTGCGGGTGAAGAAACACGCCAGGAACCGGTGGTGGGCCTCGCGGTGCCAGGGGTCGAGCCGCAGGACGTGCGAGAACATCTGCCACGGCCCGGGCGGCGCGGTGAGCAGTCCCCGCGGGGCGGGGTCGCGCGGTCCGTCGATGCGGGCCAGGGCGAGTTGGGCCACCCAGGGGGTGGGATCCTGGGGCAGCAGGCGTGCCGCGCGGACGCAGGCCGCCTGCGCTATCCGTAACAGGGTGTCGGCCCGCGCGTCGCCCGCGTCGGCCATGCGCAGCGCGCGGATCATCGCGACGCGCGCTCCCAACAGCGCCGCCTCCGGGCCGGGTTCCTCGGCCATCCAGCGTTCGGCGAGGTCGGAGTCGGCCGCCTCGGAGGCCAGGACCAGGGAGCGGTGCGCCCTCAACTCGTAGTCGCCGCGCGCCTCTTTGAGCACGTTGTGGGCGCCGAGGTAGCGCCCGGCGCGTACGTCCGTGCAGGCCCGGGCCAGCTCGCGATCGTCGGCCGCCGGATGCCACACGTAGTGTCCCTCGAACGAGCCGGCAGCCACGATCCTCTCCCCGTCCCCGCAGACCACATCCTGCGCCCTACCGCATTCCAGCCATGCGGAATTCTGCCGGAGCCCTGCGCTTACGCAGGTTCACCGACAGCGACCCACACCTTACTCATCCCTTAGGCGTATCGAAACTCGCCGCCCGGAATATCTGGTTCCGTGCCCTTTAGGGAAGCGTGGCGTTGCCCCTTAATTCATTGGCTCCGAGTCAGTTTTGGTTGGCTCATTCGCGCGCCTGCCTTCGCGGTATGCGTCTGGCATATGCGGGAGGAACGGTGGGAGGGGCGGTCGCGGGCAGGGCGCCCCGCTCCATCGCGCCGCCGCGGCCGGGCGGCACAAAAGTCCAAGCCCGGCCGACGGATGTCCGTGGACGGTGGTCCGCGCGCTGCGCAGACTGCCCAGCACGCGGACGGCCACGCCGTCGGCCAGCACCCCACGGCTTCCCGCACACCGTCCACCGCTCCCCGCACACCGTCCACCGCCCCCACGCCCCGTGGGCCCCAGAGAAGGAGCGCCCGTGTCCTCCCCCACTCTCAGAGCACTCGCCGCGGCCGTCGGCGCGGCAGCTCTGGCGCTGACCGCCATGGCGGCGCCTCCCGCCGCGGCCGCCGCGCCGGACCCCGCGTACACGGTCTCCGTCGGCTCCCCGGTGCCGTACGCGCACCCGACCGACACGCCCGCCTCGGTCTACGTCGACAAGGACGGCACGTTCTACTTCCAGCAGTCCGCCGCCCTCTACGGCGCGAAGGACCCCCGGTACTGGGACTTCTTCACGGGCACCGACATGGACAGCGCCACCCGGTCCGGTGCGATCAGCGACGCGGTGAACCCCGCCAACGCCAACGACCGCAACAACGACACCACGTGGCGCTGCAACAACAGCCCGACCGGCCTCGAAGCCTCGTACGCCGTCGGCAACGCGGGCTACTCGCAGAAGAACTACTGCGACCTGTCGGGCGTGTGGGTCGACCCGGACACGGGCGACTGGTACGGCCTGGTGCACAACGAGTTCACCCCGGCGCCGTTCGGCGACGGCATCCACTTCGACGCCATCGACTACGCCGTCTCGAAGGACCAGGGCCGCACGTGGACCATCAAGGACCACGCCATCACCTCGCCGTACAGCACCAAACGCGGCGACACCGCGCAGTTCCCGCACGAGACCTACTCCTACGGCGACGGCGACCAGCGGCTGTTCGTCGACACCGCCTCCGGCTACTTCTACGTCTACTACGGCTCGCGGATCGTGGCCAAGGGCGGCAACTGGCAGGACAGCCTCGCGCACGTCGCCCGGGCACCGATCTCCGGCAAGATGGCCCGGGGCTCCTGGCAGAAGTGGTACGACGGCCACTGGTCGCAGCCGGGTGTGGGCGGCCTGGAGAGCAACATGGTGCCGGTCGACGGCGCCGGGTCCACCGGGTACACCCCGGTCTCCGGTGACTACGACCCGGCGCACGCCGGCACCGTGAGCCAGCAGATAGCGGCCGGTCAACTCCCGCCGAAATCACCGCTGTTCGTCATGAACATCACCTACAACGCCTATCTCGGCCTCTACATCGGCGAGCCCGAGGCGGTGAACGGCACGGCGCCCCAGCGCTTCTACGCGACCGACGACCTCGCGAGCCAGAAGTGGCACCTCATCGGCGACACCGGCGCCTACACCAACAACTCCTGGTACCGCTGGTTCCTCGACGGGGCGAACCGCACCAACTCCACCATCGTCGGCAAGACCTTCCGCTCGTACTGCTCCATCGACTGCCACGGCGGCGCCGACGGCGAGTACGTGGACGTCACCATCGGCTCGTCGGCGCCCGCCGCGTCGCCCGTGGACGTGACCAAGGCCTACCGGATCGGCAACGGCGACGGCCGCGTCCTGGCCCAGGCGGCCGGCGGCGCGGCCACCACCTCGACCGCCCCGGGCGCCCAATCCGCCCTCGCCTCCTGGGTGTTCACGCCGAACGGGGACGGCTCGTACCGCATCGCCAACGCCTCCACCGGCGGGCTCCTCGGCGTTCCGGACACGACCAGGGCGGGGCGCGCGTGGGGTGCGAAGCCCACCGTGACCGCTGCCCCGGCGGGCGGCCCCACGGCCGGCCAGCAGTGGTTCGTCACCCCGGTGGCCGGCCCCGGCTCCGTCCGCCTGGTCAACCGCTACAGCGGCCTCGTCCTCGGCCTGTCCGCGCAGAGCGGACGGCTCGCCGAGACCACACCCGCCCGCACCTGGACCGACGCCACGGGCAGCTCCGTCGGCGGCGCCCGTACCGCGGCCGAACAGACCCTCGCCCTGACCCCGGCCGGCCCCGCGCCGACCGGCCCCGCCGACGGCGCCCACACCCTGGTCGCGTCCGGCAAGTCCCTCGACGACCCCGGGCACTCCACCGCGCAGGGCACCCAGCTCGTCACCTGGAGCCCCAACGGCGGCGCCAACCAGAGCTGGATCCTCACCCGGCAGCCCGACGGCAGCTACCGGATCGCGAACGCCGAGTCGAAACTCTGCGTGGACGTGACCGGCAGCTCGCAGGCGGCCGGAGCCAAGGTCATCCAGTGGGCGTGCACCGGCGGAGCCAACCAGAGCTGGCTGGTGAGCGCCGCGAGCGGGGGCGGCTACACCATCGCGTCCAAGTCCAGCGGCCTGCTGCTCACTACGGCCTCCACGGCCGACGGCGCGGCGGTCACCCAGCAGGCCGCCACGGGCTCCGCGCTCCAGCGCTGGGCCGTCGGATGAGCCGGGGCCCGGTCGCCGCCTCAGGAGGGGAGCGGCGACCGGGCCCCCGCCCGCGGCCGGGCCACGGGGGCGGGCCCCGGCCCGGAGGGCACCGCTTGAACGATCAAAAAGGCGGCGGGTTAGCATATGAGCGCCGCCTAGCTCGAAAGATGAACCCGTGACTGTCAATGACGACTCGTTCACCAACTGGAAGAACCGCGAGGAAATCGCGGAGTCGATGATCCCCATCATCGGGAAGCTGCACCGCGAGCGGGACGTCACGATCCTGCTGCACAGCCGCTCCTTGGTGAACAAGTCGGTGGTCAGCATTCTGAAGACCCACCGATTCGCCCGCCAGATAGCCGGCGAGGAGCTCTCGGTCACCGAGACGCTGCCGTTCCTGCAGGCTCTGACCACCCTCGATCTCGGCCCCTCCCAGATCGACATCGGCATGCTCGCCGCGACGTACAAGGCGGACGACCGGGGCCTGTCGGTCGCCGAGTTCACCGCCGGGGCCGTCGTCGGCGCCACCGGGGAGAACAAGATCGAGCGCCGTGAGCCGCGGGACGTCGTCCTGTACGGCTTCGGCCGCATCGGCCGGCTCGTGGCCCGGCTGCTCATCGAGAAGGCCGGTTCCGGCAACGGCCTGCGCCTGCGGGCCATCGTGGTCCGTCAGGGCGGCGACCAGGACATCGTCAAGCGCGCCTCGCTGCTGCGCCGCGACTCCATCCACGGCCAGTTCCAGGGCACCATCACCGTGGACGAGGCGAACAGCACGATCGTCGCCAACGGCAACGAGATCAAGGTGATCTACGCGGGCGACCCGTCGGAGGTCGACTACACGGCGTACGGCATCAAGGACGCCATCCTCATCGACAACACCGGCAAGTGGCGCGACCGCGAGGGGCTCTCCAAGCACCTGCGCCCCGGTATCGACAAGGTCGTCCTGACCGCGCCCGGCAAGGGCGACGTGCCCAACATCGTGCACGGCGTCAACCACGACACCATCAAGCCGGACGAGCAGATCCTGTCCTGCGCCTCCTGCACCACCAACGCGATCGTCCCGCCGCTGAAGGCGATGGCCGACGAGTACGGCGTGCTGCGCGGCCACGTGGAGACCGTCCACTCGTTCACCAACGACCAGAACCTGCTCGACAACTACCACAGCGCCGACCGCCGTGGCCGTTCCGCGCCGCTCAACATGGTCATGACCGAGACCGGCGCCGCCTCCGCCGTGGCCAAGGCGCTGCCGGACCTCAAGGCCCCGATCAGCGGCAGCTCGATCCGCGTCCCGGTGCCGGACGTCTCGATCGCGATCCTCAGCCTGCGGCTGGGCCGCGAGACCACCCGCGAGGAAGTCCTCGACTACCTGCGGGGTGTCTCGCTGACCTCGCCGCTCAAGCGGCAGATCGACTTCACCACGGCGCCCGACGCGGTCTCCAGCGACTTCATCGGCTCGCGCCACGCCTCGATCGTGGACGCCGGCGCCACCAAGGTCGACGGCGACAACGCGATCCTGTACCTCTGGTACGACAACGAGTTCGGCTACTCCTGCCAGGTCATCCGCGTCGTCCAGCACGTCTCGGGCGTCGAGTACCCGACGTACCCGGTGCCCGTGGTCTGACCCCGTACCGTTCGCCGGCCCCGAGGGCGGCCGGGTGCCCCTTCGGCGCCCGGCCGCCCTCGGGCGCTTCCGGGTTCGCGCGCTGCGTCCGGCGGGCCCGTCGCGCCGATGCCGCCTATCGTGAAAGGCACAAGATCGAAGGCGTCGCGCGGGCAGGTGCATCGTGAACGGGTCCGGCATCGACTATGAGGCGGTGTTCAGGGCGCTGCCCGCCCCGGTGGCCCTGCTCACCACCGACCTCGTGTACGTGGACGTGAACGAGACCTTCACGACCATGGTGGGGCGCGCCCGCGAGCAGCTGATCGGCCGCTACCTCTTCGACGTCTTCCCCGACAACCCCGACGACCCGGCCGCCAGCGGAGCCCGCAACCTCGGGGCGTCCCTGCGCCGGGTCGCGGCCACCGGCGAGCGGGAAGCGATGGCGCTCCAGCGCTACGACGTCGAGGTCCCGGACCGGCCGGGGGTGTGGGAGGAGCGGTACTGGAGCCCGGTCAACACCCCCGTACTCGACGCGGACGGCAACGTGGCGCTGATCCTGCACCGGGTCGAGGAGGTCACCGAGCTGATGAAGGCCCGGGGCAGGACGGGCACGGTGGAGGGCGACCGGGCCAGGGTCCTGGAGGCCGAGCTGTACACGCGGGCGAAGGAGCTCCAGGAGGCCAACCAGGAACTGCGTCGGGCCCACGACCGGGAGCACGAGGTGGCCCTGTCCCTGCAGGCGGCGATGCTGCCGATGCCCGGGCCGCTCGAACACCACCGCGCGGCCGTCCGGTACCGCCCGGCCGTCGGGTCCCTGAACGTGTGCGGCGACTGGTACGACCTGGCCGAACTGCCGGGGGAGCGGCTCGCGGTCGCCGTTGGCGACGTGGTCGGGCACGGTCTCACGGCGGCCGGGGTGATGGGGCAGTTGCGCAGCGCCCTGAGCGCCGCCTCCCGGGTCGCCGAGGGGCCCGGCCAGGCACTCGAAGTGCTCGGCCTGTACGCGCGCTCGGTGGACGGCGCGGAGTCCACCACGGTCTTCCTGGCGTTCGTCGACTGGAGCACCGGGATGCTGACGTACAGCAGCGCCGGGCACCTGCCCGCGGTGCTCCTGCACGTGGACGGCACGGTGCAGTTCCTCGACGGGGCAACCGATCCGCCGCTGGGTGCCCGCCCCGAGCACGTGGGCCGCCCGCAGACGGCGGTGCCCTTCACCACGGGCGCGGCGCTCGTCCTGTACACCGACGGTCTGGTCGAGCGGCGTCACGAGGCCATCGACACCGGCCTGCACCGCCTCGCCGACGCCCTCGCGCGCCACCACGGCGCCGGACCCGAGGCCCTCGCGGACGCCATCCTCAGCGACCTGATGCCGGCCGGGGGAGCCACCGACGACACGGCACTGCTCGTCATCGGTCTGTAGCCGGGCCGCGGGCGACCGGCCGGAACGGGCCGCCGCTGCCGGGCCGCATACACGTACTCCCTCGGCCGCGCACCTCACCAGCGGGCGCGGTCAAGGGAGTTGACGTGCGGCGAACCGGTCCGGAAGCACCGGGTGCGTCCGGACCGGCCCGCCGGTCACCAGTAGTGCCGCCGACCGCCGACCGCGTGGCCGACCGCGCCGAGCAGCCACAGGATCGCGCCGATGACGAGGAGGATGATGCCGATGGTCCACAGGATGGAGATTCCGGCTACGAAGCCGATGACGAGCAGGATGACGCCGAGGACGATCATGATGCCCTCCGATCTGGCAGGAAGGATTCCAGCTCCTGGTAACCAGGGTAGATCCGCGGCGCCCACAAGGGACCGGTCGCGCAGCGCCAATCTGTGGTGAGCCCGTCAGCGAGCCCGTCGGCATCCGTCAGGCGTTGGTCAGCCGCAGCTGTACGTCGACCTCCTGGTCGCCCGCCGCGCTGCCCGCCTTTTCGACGGCGAAGGCGGCGGCGAGCGTGCGGTGCAGGCGGTCCACGGCCACCGGCCCGCCCTGGAGGTCCGCGGTGACCTGGCCCGCCAGCACCACCCCGTCGACCTCGTCCGGCGCGTGGTCGACGCGGAAGCTGCCGGTCCAGGTGGCGGGCCGGGGCCCCTCGCGGCGGCCGGGCACGTCATCGGCGCGGTCGGAGTCGAAGTGCGCCGCGAGGACGTCGAAGACGGCGTCCGCGTCGGCCGCGGAGCACTCGCCGAGCATGACGTGCACGAGGTCCGGGGAGTCGGCGGCGGAAGGGGTGGCGGGGGTCGAGTCGTTCACGCTGTTCTCCGTCGTTGTGGTCCGGTGGAACTTGCCGGGGTTCGGTGGGAGGTGGTGCGCCGCGGGCGGGCCGGTGCGGTCAGTCCCGGCAGAGGCAGAAGGGGTGGCCCGCCGGATCCGCGTAGACCCGGAAGTCGCGTTCGCCGCCGCGGTCGTCGAGGTCGAGCGGGGTGGCGCCGAGGGAGAGCACCTGCTGCTCGGCCGTGTCGATGTCCGGGACGTCGAAGTCCAGGTGCGCCTGTTGCGAGTTGCGGTCCCCGCGCGGCCACTCCGGCGGGGTGAAACCGGGCGCCCGCTGGAAGGAGATGCGGTGCCCGCCGGGGGCGTACAGGTCGTACCAGTCCTCGTCGTCGTGCCTCACCTCGCCGCCGAGGACCGCGGCGTAGAAGGCGGACAGCGCCTCGGGGTCGGGGCAGTCCAGGGCCACGAGGGAGTACGTTGCGATGGCCATGCCGGGGTCTCCTTGGGTCGTTCGTCGGCTCAGAGTTCGCGCAGGGCCGGGAGCAGGTTCTTCTCGGCCCAGTCGATGAAGGGACGCTGGTGTCCGCCCCCGACCTGGACGAGGGCGACCTCGGTGAAGCCGGCCTCGGCGTAGGGGCGTACCGCGTCGACGAAGGCGTCGACGTCGTCACCGCAGGGGATCGCCTCCGCGACGTCCTGCGGGGTGACGTACTGCGTGGCGCCCTCGAACGCGGACGGGCCGGGCAGCTCCGAGTTCACCGGCCAGCCGGAGAAGGCCCAGCGGAACTGGTCGTGGGCCCGCGCCACCGCCGCGTCCCGGTCGGGGTCGTAGCAGACGGGCAGCTGCCCCACGCGGGGCTTGCCCTTGCCGCCGTGCCGCTCGAAGGATTCGATGAGCTCCTTCTTGGGCTCGGTGGCGATGACGAGGTCCGCGAGCCGGCCCGCGAGCGAGCAGGACCGCTCGCCGGAGACCGCGACCCCGATCGGCGGCAACTCGTCCGGCAGGTCCCACAGTTGGGCGTCGGCCACCTCGAAGTAGGCGCCCTGGTGGTTGACCGTACCGCCCTCGAAGAGCGCGCGGATGATGTCGACCGCCTCTTCGAGCATGTCCACGCGCACCTTGGCCGGGGGCCAACCGCCGCCCGTCACATGCTCGTTGAGGTTCTCGCCGGAGCCGAGGCCGAGCCGGAAGCGCCCCTGGGACAGCGACTGCATCGTCGCCGCCTTCTGCGCCACGACGGCCGGGTGGTAGCGCACCGTGGGGCACGTCACGTACGTCATCAGCGGGATCCGGCTGGTGGCCTGGGCCGCGGCGCCGAGCACGCTCCACGCGTACGGGGCGTGCCCCTGGGACTTGAGCCACGGGAAGTAGTGGTCGGACGTCACGGAGAAGTCGAAGCCCGCACGCTCGGCGGCGACCACGTCCTCGACGAGGGCGCGGGGGCCCGCTTGCTCGGTCATCATTGTGTAGCCGATTTGCACCATATGTCACCCTTTGCCGAACGGCTCGGGCCGAAACCTCCGCCCTCACCCGGTCGTGGACGTACCGGGTACCCGAAGCCCGGCCCGTCACGCGGCCAGGACGCCTCGGGGGAGTGGGCCGTACGGCCGCATGTTTCGGGCGCGCCGACGGGGCAACCCGTGCCTGGCAGGCATGTTTCCGGCAAGGAGTCGTCGTGGTCCTCGTAGCCGTTCTGCTGCCCAACCTGATGCTGGCCGTCGTTCTGGCGCTCGGCCGGTACGAAGAGTTCATGCTCGGCGTGGACGAAGGCGGCGCTGAGCCGCGCCGGGAACGGCACCTGTTCGCCGTGCCGGACCTGCCGCCCGTCGAGGAGGCGGCGGACCGGGATCCGAGGCCCTCGCACGCCTCCCCGGCGCCCGCCCGGCGACACGCTGCGTGATCCGCGGCGGGGCACGGGCCCGCCGGGAGCGGCATGATCGGCACTACATCGCGGAACGAAAGGCGTGGGCGCATGGCACGTGCGGTTCTCTTCGACGTCGACGGCACTCTCGTCGACACCAACCATCTGCATGTCGTGACCTGGTGGGAGGCCTTTCGCCAGGCCGGCCACGACGTGACGATGCACGACATCCACCGTGCCATCGGCCTCGGTTCGGACGATCTCATCGAGCATCTGCTCGGCAAGGAGCGCGACCGCGACCAGGACGAGAAGCTCAGCGCCGCCCACACCGCGCTGTACGGCACGTACTTCGAGCGGCTGCCCGCCCTCGACGGGGCGCGGGACCTGCTGCACGAGCTGGCCTCGCGGGGCTGGCGCATCGTGCTGGCCACCTCGGCCGGCGGTCCCGAACTCACCGCGCTGCGCCGCGCCATCGACGCCGACGACGTCATCGCGGGCGTGGCCAGCGCCGACGACGTCAGCGAGGGCAAGCCCGCGCCCGATCCGGTCCACCGGGCGCTGGAGCTGGCCGAGGCCGAGCCCTCGGACGCGGTGTTCGTGGGGGACACCGTCTGGGACATGAAGGCGGCCCGCGCCGCGGACGTGCGCGCCGTCGCCGTGCTCACCGGCGGCATCGCCCGCGCCGACCTCGAAGCGGCCGGGGCCTCGGCCGTCTACGGCGACCCCGCCGAACTGCTCTCCCACCTCGACACGAGCCTGATCGCCCAGATGGAACGCGCCGGCTAGCCGGACCGGGCCCCGCGGGACGGGCCCCCCGCCGTGACGGACCCCGGCCGGTTGAACCGTGCCGGGGTCCGTCACTCATGTCCCGCGGTCCCGCGCGGGACCCGGGGCGTCACCTGTCGGACGCCTCCTCCTGGGCCTCCTCGTTCGGCGAGAGCGCATCGCCCGCCTCGCCGTCGTGCGGGTCCTTGCGGCCCGTTCGCGTGCCGCGTGTCTCCGCGTGCTCGAACTCCTTGAGGACCTCGTCGAGTGCCGAGTCGGACTGCGGCTCGGACGAGGCGTCCTGGTGGTGCGGGTGGTTCATGTCGCTCCCAACTGCGTTGACGAATATGTGGTGCTGACGGACTTTCAGCCGAGCTGCGGCAGCACCTTGGTGCGGTAGAAGTCGAAGAAGCCCTGCTGGTCCTTGCCGATCTGGTTGATGTAGACGGTGTCGAAGCCCGCGTCCACGTACTCCTTGACCGCCGCCACATGGGCGTCCGGGTCGGGCCCGCAGGTGACGTTGGACCGCACCCGCTCGGGCGTGACCAGCTCCGAGGCCTGCTCGAAGTGGGCCGGGGTGGGAAGGATCTGCGGCAGTTCGCCGGGGAGCTGCTCATTGGCCCACAGGCGGTGCGCCGTGCGCACCGCCTCCTCCTCGTCGACGCCCCAGCACACCTTGAGCCCCGCGTACACCGGCTTCGTGCCGCCGCCGCTGCGCCGGAACCGCTCGATGGAGGACTCGTCCGGCGCCATGGTGATGAAGCCGTCCCCGATGCGCCCCGCGACCTCGGCGGCCAGCGGGCCGAACGCCGAGACGTCGATGGGCACGGGCTCGTCGGGCACGGTGTACAGGCGCGCGTTCTCGACCGTGTAGTGCTTGCCGTGGTGGCTGACCTGCTCGCCCGTGAAGAGCTGGCGCATCACCCGGACGGCCTCCTCCAGCATCTCCAGTCGTACGGCGGCCTCCGGCCAGGGGTCGCCCAGGATGTGCTCGTTCAGCGCCTCACCACTGCCGACCCCGAGCCGGAAGCGCCCGCCGAGCTGCACCGCGCTGGTGGCCGCGGCCTGGGCGATCACCGCCGGGTGGGTGCGGATGACGGGACAGGTCACCGCGGTCTCGACCGGCAGCGACACCGCCTGGGACAGCGCACCGATCACCGACCAGACGAAGGGTGCCTGCCCCTGGTTGTCGTTCCACGGGTGGTAGTGGTCGGAGATCCACAGCGAGGTGAACCCGGCCTGCTCGGCCATCCTGGCCTGCTCCACCAGCTCGTCCGGGGTGTGTTCCTCGCTGGACAGGAAGTATCCGAACTCCGTCATCCAAGGCTCCTCACGGGTGGCGGGCAAACGGAATCTCTGTCCGGGTGGCCGCCGAACGGGGCCCCGAAACGGTCTCGGCGCCGCGAGTTCGCCGACCGGGACCGGCCCCCCTCATCCGTCACCCTAAGCGCGGCCCACGCCCCCCGCACCCGCGGCCGGGGCCGCGCCCCCGCTGGCGGAAGGGGCCCGGCTCGGGTAGCCAGGAATGCGTGTGGATGCCCCGGTCCGGGGTACTGGCGGGAGCGCGGACGGGGAGCGTCATCTACGAGGAGGAACGATGGATCTGCCCGACAGCGCCGCCGAGCCGTTGCACGGGCGGAATCCGGAACGGCAGGCCGCCGACCTGGACCGGGACGCCCTGGAACGCGCCCTGGGCGAGCGCGTCGACGGCGAGGTGCGGTTCGACGCCGGAAGCCGCGGCGCCTACAGCACCGACGGATCCAACTACCGTCAGGTCCCCATCGGGGTCGTCGTTCCCCGCACCATCGCCGCCGGCGCCGAGGCGGTCGCCGTGTGCGCCGAGTACGGCGCGCCCGTCCTGTCGCGCGGCGGCGGCACCAGCCTGGCGGGCCAGTGCACCAACACGGCCGTCGTCATCGACTGGACGAAGTACTGCGACGCGCTCGTCTCCGTCGATCCCGAGCGGCGCACCTGTGTGGTCGAGCCGGGGATCGTCCTCGATGAACTCAACCGCCAACTCGCCCCGCACCGGCTCAAGTTCGGACCCAAGCCCTCCACCCACAGCCACTGCGCGCTCGGCGGCATGATCGGCAACAACTCGTGCGGCGCGTCCGCGCAGGCCTACGGCAAGACCGTCGACAACGTACGCCGCCTGGACGTGCTGACGTACGACGGGACGCGGATGTGGGTCGGCCCCACCAGCGACGAGGAGTTCGCCGCGATCGTCGCCGAGGGCGGCCGGCGCGCCGAGCTCCACCAGGGGCTGCGCGATCTCGTCGACCGCAACCTCGCCGAGATCAGGCGCGGCTACCCCAAGCTGCCGCGCCGCGTCTCCGGCTACAACCTCGACTCGCTGCTCCCGGAGAACGGCTTCGACGTGGCCCGCGCCCTGGTCGGCAGCGAAGGCACCCTGGTCACCGTCCTGCGCGCCGAGCTCGATCTCGTACCCGTGCCGCCCCACGAGGCGATGCTGGTCCTCGGTTACCCCGACATCTGCGCCGCCGCCGACGACGTGCCGAGGCTGCTGGAGCACTGCTCGCCCTCCCAGCTGGAGGCGCTCGACGGGCGGATGGCGCAGCTCATGCGCGAGGAGCACGCCCACCTCGAATCCCTCGACCGCTTCCCCGACGGCGACAGCTGGCTGCTCGTGCAGTTCACCGGTGACAGCCAGGACGAGGTCGACGAGCAGGCCCATGCGCTGCTGCGGGCGCTCGGCCGCAGCGAGAAGGACGGGTCGGTGACGTTCTCCGACGACCCGCGGCGCGAACAGGAGCTGCTCAAGGCGCGCGAGGCCGGCCTCGGGGTGACCGCCCGGCCGCCCGACGAGCGCGAGACCTGGGAGGGCTGGGAGGACTCGGCCGTTCCGCCGGAGCGGCTCGGCGACTACCTGCGCGGCCTCAGGGAGCTGTTCGAGGAGTTCGACTACGACCACCCCTCGCTGTACGGGCACTTCGGGCAGGGCTGTGTGCACACCCGCATCCCGTTCGGCCTGAAGAGCGCCGAGGGTGTCGCCACCTTCCGCCGGTTCCTCTTCAAGGCGGCCGACCTGGTGGTCGCCCACGGCGGCTCGCTCTCGGGCGAGCACGGCGACGGGCAGGCCCGCGGCGAACTCCTGGTCCGCATGTTCGGCGAGCCGCTGGTGGCGGCGTTCGGCGAGATGAAGGCGCTGTTCGACCCGGACGACCGGATGAACCCCGGGAAGATCGTGGCGCCGTACCGCACCGACGAGAACCTGCGGCTCGGCCCCCACTGGCGGCCGCGCCACTTCGACACGCAGTTCGGCTACCCGGACGACCAGGGCTCCTTCGGCCGGGCCGTTCTGCGCTGCGTAGGCATCGGCAACTGCCGCACCCACAGCGGCGGCGTCATGTGCCCCTCCTACCGGGCCACCGGCGAGGAGGAACACTCCACCCGCGGGCGCGCCCGGCTGCTCTTCGAGATGCTCGACGGGCACGCCGACTCGCCGGTGACCGGCGGATGGCGCTCCGCCGAGGTCAACGACGCCCTGGACCTGTGCCTGGCCTGCAAGGGCTGCAAGTCCGACTGCCCGACCGGTGTGGACATGGCCACCTACAAGGCCGAGTTCCTCTCCCACCACTACGCGAACCGGCCGCGCCCGGCCGCGCACTACTCGATGGGCTGGCTGCCCCTGTGGGCCCGGCTGTCCCGCGTCGCCCCGCGCGCCGTCAACGCGGCCCTGCGGGCGCCCGTCCTGTCCTCCCTGGGCAAGCGCGTGGCCGGAGTGGCCCCCGAGCGGACGGCACCCGCCTTCGCCGAGGAGTCGTTCGTCCAGTGGTGGACCGCGCGCGGCCTGCCCGAACCCGACCCGGCCGACGAGCGCACCGTCGTGCTGTGGCCCGACACGTTCTCCTCGTCCTTCCACCCCGCCGTCGCCAAGGCGGCGGTAAGGGTCCTGGAGAGCGCCGGATTCAACGTCGCGGTGCCGACGCGAGCCGTGTGCTGCGGCCTCACCTGGATCTCCACCGGTCAACTGGCCACCGCCCGGCGGGTGTTGCACCGCACGCTGGACGTCCTGCGGCCCTGGATCGAGGCGGGCACGCCCGTCATCGGCCTCGAACCGTCCTGCACGGCCGTCTTCCGCGCGGACGCCCCCGAGCTGATGCCGGACGACCAGGACGTACAGCGCCTGGCCGGGCAGTTCAAGACCCTCGCCGAGTTCTTGATCCAGCGGGCCCCGTCCGACTGGAAGCCGCCGACTCTCGCCCGGACGGCGGTCGTTCAGACCCACTGCCACCAGCACGCCGTCCTCAAGGACGACGCGGACCGTGAACTCATGCGGCGCATGGGCCTGGACGCCGACGTCCTGGACGAGGGCTGCTGCGGCCTCGCGGGCAACTTCGGCTTCGAGCAGGGCCACTACGAACTGTCCATGGAGATCGGCGAGCAGGGCGTCCTGCCCGCCGTGCGCGGCGCCGCGCCCAGCTCCCTGGTGGTGGCCGACGGATTCAGCTGCCGCACCCAGATCGAGCAGGGCGGCACCGGCCGGCGCGCCATGCACCTGGCCGAAGCGCTCGCGCTCGCCCTGGACGGGCCACTGCCCGCCGACCGCCCCGAAAAACTCACCACGCGGCCCGAGCCGTCCGCCCAGGACGCCCGGCTCGCCGCCGGGGCCGCCGGGCTCGTACTCGCCGGCGGCGCGACGGCCCTTTACGCCTGGACCCGTCGGCGCCGCACCTGACCCGGCCCGCCCCCACCCGGACAGCGCACCCCAGGAAACGCCCCAGGCAGCGCACCCCACGAACCGCCCCACCGAAAACGCCCCAATGAAAGGCAGCATCCCGTGTCCCTCAAAGTCTCCGACTACGTCCTCCAGCGGCTGCGCGAGTGGGACGTCGAGCACGTCTTCGCCTACCCGGGCGACGGCATCAACGGCCTGCTCGCCGCCTGGGGACGCGCCGAGAACAAGCCCGTCTTCATCCAGGCACGGCACGAGGAGATGGCCGCCTTCGAAGCGGTCGGCTACGCCAAGTTCTCCGGCCGGGTCGGCGTCTGCGCGGCCACCTCGGGCCCGGGCGCCATCCACCTGCTCAACGGCCTGTACGACGCCAAGCTCGACCACGTGCCGGTCGTCGCGATCGTCGGGCAGACCAACCGCACCGCCATGGGCGGCTCCTACCAGCAGGAGGTCGACCTCCTGAGCCTCTACAAGGACGTGGCCGGCGCCTACTGCGAGATGGTCACCGTTCCCGAGCAGCTGCCCAATGTGATCGACCGCGCCATGCGCGTGGCCCGGGCCGAGCGCACGGTGACCGCCGTCATCATCCCCGCCGATGTGCAGGAGCTCGACTACACCCCGCCGCAGCACGCCTTCAAGATGGTGCCCTCCAGCCTCGGCATGGCCTCCTACGCACCGGTTCCCGCGGACGACGACCTCGCCCGCGCCGCCGAGGTGCTCAACGCCGGCGAGAAGGTGGCCGTCCTGATCGGCCAGGGCGCCCGCGGGGCCCGCGCCGAGGTGGAGCAGATCGCCGACGTGCTGGGCGCCGGCGTGGCCAAGGCCCTGCTCGGCAAGGATGCGCTGCCCGACGACCTGCCGTATGTGACCGGCTCCATCGGCCTGCTCGGCACCCGGCCCAGCTACGAGATGATGCAGGACTGCGACACCCTGCTCGTCATCGGATCGAGCTTCCCGTACACCCAGTTCATGCCGGAACTCGACCAGGCGCGGGCCGTCCAGATCGACATCGATCCGCAGATGATCGGCCTGCGCTACCCCTTCGAGGTCAACCTGGTCGGCGACTCGGCCACCACGCTGCGGCGGCTGCTTCCGCTGCTGCGCAAGAAGTCGCACGGCAAGTGGCGCAAGAAGATCGAGAAGGACAACGCCCGCTGGTGGGAGGTCATGGAGCGGCGCGCCGCCGTGGACGCCGAACCCGTCAACCCCGAGTACGTCGTGCACGCCCTGGACGCGCTGCTGCCCGACAACGTGATCCTGGCCGCGGACTCCGGCTCCGCCGCCAACTGGTACGCGCGCCATCTGCGGATGCGCGGTTCGATGCGGGGCTCGCTCTCGGGCACCCTCGCCACCATGGGCCCCGGCGTCCCGTATGTGATCGGCGCCAAGTTCGCCCATCCCGACCGGCCGGCCATCGCGATCGTGGGCGACGGGGCCATGCAGATGAACGGCCTCGCCGAACTCATCACCGCGGCCAAGTACGCGCCGGAGTGGAGCGACCCGCGGCTGATCGTCGCGGTCCTCAACAACCAGGACCTCAACCAGGTGACCTGGGAGATGCGGGCCATGTCGGGCGCCCCCCAGTTCCTGCCGTCCCAGTCGCTGCCCGATGTCGCGTACGCCGATTTCGCCCGCTCGATCGGGCTCGGCGGCGTACGCGTGGAGAAGCCGGACGAGGTCGAGGGGGCGTGGCGGCAGGCGCTCGCCGCCGACCGCCCGTTCGTCATCGACTTCCGCACCGACCCGGCCGTACCGCCGATCCCGCCGCACGCCTCGCTCGACCAGATCGAGGCCGCCGCGGCCTCCGTCCTCAAGGGCGACAGCGACCGCACCGGCATGATCCGCCAGGGCCTCAAGGCCAAGGTGCAGGAGATGCTGCCGGGCACCCGCCACCGCCACCCGGACGGCGGGGACGACACCAAGTGAGGTCCGCGGAGCCCGGTGCGCGCGGCGGGCCGTCCGTCGACGGGATCGAGGCGGCGGCCTACACGCTGCCCACCTCGACCCCGGAGGCCGACGGCACGCTGGCGTGGCAGGAGACCACCCTGGTGGTGGTCCACGCCCGCTCCGGGGCCACCACCGGGCTCGGCTACACCTACGGCGCTCCGGAGACCGCCGCCTACGTCCGGGGCCATCTGGCCCCGGTGGTCACCGGCCGCTGTGCCCTCGACGTGCCCGCCGCGGCCGGGGCGATGGCCCGGGCGGTGCGCAACGACGGGCGGCCCGGCCTGGTGGCCGGTGCCGTCTCCGCCGTGGACATCGCGCTGTGGGACCTCAAGGCCCGCCTCCTCGGCCTCCCGCTCACCCAGCTGCTGGGCCGGGCCCGCGAGCGGGTGAGGGTGTACGGGAGCGGCGGGTTCACCACGTACGACGACGCCCAGCAGGACCGGCAGCTGCGGGACTGGGCCGAGGGCCAGGGCATTCCCCGGGTCAAGATCAAGATCGGCGAGTCCTGGGGGAGCGCCGAGCAGCGCGACCGGCACCGGATCGCCCGGGCCCGCGCCTCGATCGGCGACGCCACCGAGCTGTACGTCGACGCCAACGGCGCCTACACCGTCAAACAGGCCGTCCGGATGGCCCGTTGCCTGGAGGACCACGACGTCCGCTGGTTCGAGGAGCCCGTCTCCTCCGACGACCCGGACGGGCTCGCCCGGATCAGGTCGGCCACCACCGTGGAGGTGGCCGCCGGTGAATACGGCTACACGCTGCCCTACTTCGGGCAGCTGCTGCGGGCCGGTGCGGTGGACTGCCTCCAGGCGGACGCCACGCGCTGCGGCGGGCTCACCGTGTGGCTGCGGGCCGCCGCCCTCGCCGAGGCGTTCGGCGTGGACATCTCGGGTCACTGCGCCCCGCACGCCCATGCGGCGGTGGCCGCCGCCGTGCCCAATCTGCGCCATCTGGAGTGGTTCCACGACCACGTCCGGCTCGAATCCCTGTGGTTCGACGGCACGTTGGACCCGTCGGGCGGACACATCGCCCCCGGTGCCGATGGCGCCCCGGGCCACGGACTGACCTTCAAGACCGCCGATGCCGAGCCCCGCCGCACCGGCTGAACCGGGCCGCGCCGGCCGCGGCCCCGGCGTCCCGCCACCGCGGCGTACCACCCGGCGCACCGAACGCGCGCCGATCGAGCACTGAAAGGACGTCCATGCCCGAGACCGTCGTCATCACCGGAGCCAGTGCCGGAATCGGCCGTGCCACCGCCCGGCTCTTCGCGCGGCGCGGCGCCAACGTCGTCCTGCTGGCCCGGGGCGAGGCCGGGCTCGACACGGCCGCCGCCGAGGTCGAGGAGCTCGGTGGCCGGGCCCTCGCGATCCCCGTGGACGTCGCCCACCCCGACCAGGTCGAGAAGGCCGCCGACGCCGCCGAAGAGGCCTTCGGGCCCATCGACGTGTGGGTCAACGTGGCCTTCACCTCCGTCTTCGCGCCCTTCACCGAGATCTCCGCCGAGGAGTTCCGCCGCGTCACCGACGTCACCTACCTCGGCTTCGTGAACGGCACCCGCGCCGCCCTCGCCCGCATGACACCGCGCGACCGGGGCACCATCGTGCAAGTGGGTTCCGCGCTGGGTGAGCGCTCGATCCCGCTCCAGTCCGCGTACTGCGGGGCCAAGCACGCCATCAACGGGTTCACCTCGTCGGTGCGCACCGAGCTGCTGCACGACAAGAGCCACGTCCGCATCACCGTGGTGCAGATGCCGGCCGTCAACACGCCCCAGTTCTCCTGGGTGCGCTCCCGGCTCGCCGGGCACCCGCAGCCCGTGGCGCCGATCTACCAGCCCGAAGTGGCCGCCCGGGCGGTCCTGTTCGCGGCGGACCACCCCCGGCGCAAGCAGTACTACACCGGTGCCTCCACCGTCGCGACGGTGTGGGCCAACCGCTTCCTGCCGGGGCTCCTCGACCGCTACCTCGCCCGCACCGGATACGACTCCCAGCAGCGCGAGGACGAGGCGCCGGAGTCCACCCGGGGCAATCTGTGGCGGCCCCTTGACCAGGCGCCGGGCGAGGACCACGGCGCCCACGGCATCTTCGACGACCAGGCGCATCCGCGGTCCTACCAGGCGGCCGCCGCCCGCCGGCCCGTCCTGACCGCGGGCGCCGGGCTCGGCGCCGTGGCGGCGGCGGTCTGGGCCGTACGCCGCCGCCGCGCATCGGCGTGAACCCGCCCGACCCATGAACCCGCACCGCGAACCGCGCGGTGCACCGAGAAAGGAGCGACATCATGAAGGTGGCATTCCTCGTGGCGACCGAAGGCATCGAGCAGGTCGAGCTGACCGAGCCGTGGAAGGCGGTGACCGACGCGGGCCACACCGCGGAACTCGTCTCCACCGAGTCCGGCCGCGTCCAGGCCTTCAACCACCTCGACAAGGCCGACACCTTCCCGGTGGACCGGACCGTCGGTGACACCGGGCCGGCCGACTACGACGCCCTGGTGCTGCCCGGCGGCGTCGCCAACCCCGACGCGCTGCGCATGGACGAGGACGCGGTGGCGTTCGTGAAGGGCTTCTTCGAGCAGGGCAAGCCCGTGGCGGCGATCTGCCACGCACCCTGGACGCTCGTCGAGGCCGGAGTGCTGCGCGGCCGCACCCTCACCTCGTGGCCGAGCCTGCGCACCGACATCACCAACGCGGGCGGCACCTGGGTCGACGAGCAGGTGAAGGTGTGCACCGGCGGGCCGAACACCCTGGTCACCAGCCGCAAGCCGGACGACCTCAAGGCGTTCTGCGAGACGTTCCTGGAGGAGTTCGCCCGCTGATCCCGGCCCGCGGAGGGCGCCCCGCACGCCGGGATGCCCTCCGCGCCGGGCGGGGAGGTTTTCCCCTCCCTTTGCGTGGTAGTCCGGTAGTGCGTTCCTTGCGTACGAGGGAACGAAGGCGCCGGACCGGTTGGGACCATCAGCCGCCGGCGCCGCCCTTGTCCTGACGAACCGTCAGGGAGCCGTGGTCCAGGCCCTGATGAGGTCGAGGAGCGTCGGGAGGCCGCGTCGGCCGGTCGGATCACCGGGGCGCGCGTCCATCGTCTCAGGCGTCGCTGAGACACCGTGCGTCGGGCCGGTCGGACGGCGCGAGGGGCCGGGCCTCGAACACCGCCAGGACGGGCACGCCGGCCGCCGCGGCGAGGGCGGGGCGCGGAGGCAGTGCGCGCAGCGGGCGCAGGGCCTGCGGCTGGGCGGTGAGGGTGAACCAGACGACCTTGCCGCCGGGGGTGGTCTGGGTGCCCCAGCTGTCGCTGAGGTGGGCGACCAGCGCGAGGCCGCGGCCCCGTTCGGCGAACGGGCGCGGTCCGTGCAGGCGCGGCAGCCGGGGATCGCTGTCGGCGACGGACGCCGTGAGCTGTCCCCTCGCCCACCGCAATTCCAGGACGCACGCGTGGTCGCCCTGGGTGTGGCGGTGGACATTGGTGAGGAGCTCGGTCACGCCGAGGCTCACGGGCTGGATGATGCCCTCCAACCGCCAGTGGCGCAGATGTGCGGCGACGATGCGACGGACCTGCGGTATACGGGCCGGCGTCGCGTCGAGGCTCAGGGCGTACTGGCGGGGACTGTCGATGGTGAACACTGCGACTCCCTTGTCGGCGGGAGCGGCGCGCCGGCCACTCCCACGTCCGCAGCCACGCGACGGCTACCAGAAGTAGTCGTTTGGACACAGCGCGGATTCCTCCAGCATGACCCGTACGGCGGCATCCGCAACACGAGCGGGCGAGAGCGCGGCCACCGAGCCATGGGCCCGGCACGGCGCGGTCGGCGGGCACCGGCGACGGTGCGGCGCGATAGTGGGAGGCACGGCGCCCGGCACCCGGGCACTGGATCCGGCACACCCCGACACGAGGAAGCGAGGGCCTTCGTGACGCCCCCATCGACCGACTCCACCGCCCGACTCGGCTCCGGGGCCCCGGTGTTCGGGGCGCCGTGCTGGGTGAGCCTGATGGCCCGCGACCTCGGTGCCGCCACGGACTTCTACGGCGCCGTGATGGGGTGGACGTTCGGACCGGTCAGGCTCGGCGAGGAGTTCCGCATCGCCCGGGCGGACGGAGTGCCGGTCGCCGGGATCTCCGCGCTCGCCACGGCGTACCAGGTCGCCGTCGCCTGGACCCCGTACTTCGCGGTCGAGGACGCCGATGTGACCGTGGCCCGCATCCGCGAGCGGGGCGCCACGGTGGCGGTCGGACCGGTCGCCGTGTATACGGGTCGCGGCGCGCTGGCGGCCGACCGCGACGGAGCGGTCTTCGGTATCTGGCAGGGCCCGCTCGTCGCGAACTGGGAGGGCTGGCGCGACGCCGCCCTCGCCTGGACCCGCCTGCACACCCGGGACGCCTTCGACGCCGCGATCTTCTACGGTGAGGTGCTCGACTGGGGCTGCGACCGGCCCGGCTGCTGCGACGTGCGCTACGAGCACGACGAGGTGGTGCTGCGCCACGGCGGCCTGGTGGTGGCGCGCCTGGCCTCCGGCGCGGTCGAGGCGGCGCCCGATCCGAATCTGCGCCCGCACTGGCACACCCACTTCACGGTCGACGACCCGCGAGCGCGCGCCGAACGGGCCCGGGCGCACGGCGCCACCGTCCTCGGCGACGGCGTCTCGCCCACCGGTCCCTGGGTCCGGCTCAGCGACCCCGACGGCGCCACCTTCACCCTGAGCTCACGGGTGTGAACCGCCGTCGCGCGGCCGACGCCGGCCGCCGCGTTGCGTCCCGTCCCGCGACGCGGCACGATGCCCGGGCGGGCCAAGGGCCGTACTGAGCGCGGAGGTGGCGTCGATGTGCCGACTGTTCGGACTGAGCAGCGCCCCGCGCCGCAGCCACGCCACCTTCTGGCTGCTCGACGCCCCCGACAGCCTCGCCGTGCAGAGCCACCGCGACCCGGACGGCACGGGCCTCGGGTACTTCGGCACCGACGGCACGCCCGAGGTCCGCAAGGCACCGGACGCCGCGTACGAGGACCGCGACTTCGCGCGGGAGGCCCATCAGGTCTGCTCGATGACGTTCCTCGCCCACATCCGGCTCGCCTCGACCGGCGGCCTCAGCCCCTCCAACACCCACCCGTTCCAGCAGGACGGACGGCTCTTCGCGCACAACGGTGTCGTGGAAGGCCTGCCGGAACTCGACGCCTACCTCGGGCCGGACCTGTCGCTGGTCGCGGGCGACACCGACTCCGAGCGGGTCTTCGCGCTGATCACCCGTGAGACACGGGCCGCCGGTGGCGACGTCGCCACCGGCATCGAGCGCGCCACCCGCTGGATCGCCGCCCAACTGCCGCTCTACGCGCTGAACTTCGTCCTCACCACCCCGGACGAACTCTGGGCCCTGCGCTACCCCGACACCCACGAGCTCTACGTCCTGGAACGTGAGGCGGGCGGGCCGCACGGGGCGCGCCACCTGGACCACAGCGGAACCGCGGGCCGGATGCGCGTGCATTCGGGCGACCTCGCCGACGCGCCCGCGATCGTGGTCGCGAGTGAGCGCATGGACGAGCACCCCGACTGGCTCCTGATGGAGCCGGGCGAACTGCTCCACGTCGCGTCCGACGGCCGGGCCGAGCGGCGCCTCGTCCTGCCGGACCCGCCGGCCCGCCCGCTGCGGCTCAGCGACCTCACCGACCGGGCGGCCCATTCCCAGAAGACGGGCTGAAGCGCGCTCAGTGGCCGAGGGCCTTGCGCAGCTCCTGCTTGTTCATCGTCGAGCGGCCCTTGATGTTGCGTTTCCTGGCCTCTGCGTACAGCTGGTCCCTGGTCGGCCCCTGCGAGCCGCTGTGCGAGCGCTCGCCGCCGCGCTGGTAGGCGGACTTGTCGTCCTGGGTGGACGTCCTGCTCGCGGTCGCGGACTCGCCGGACCGGGCGCGCTGCTTGTTGACGGTCCGCGCGGCGATCTCCTTGGCGCGCTTCGCCGAGGCGCCGTGTTCCTGGGCGCCCTCCTTGATGTGCTCGTACTGCCGCTCCCGCTTGGGGCTCGAACCTGCCGGCATGGCATCTCTCCTCTCCTCGGGGACTCCGGCTCGGGGCCGAAGGTCCGTATCGGGCTGACCGGGTGGACGCGGCGGCCCTACGGGCGGCCGTCGGATTCGGATCGGTCCGGCTGCTGCGAGGCCTCCGGGGGCTGCCACGAATTCGACCGGGGCTGGGACTCCAGCGGAGGCGTTGGCTTACGGGCGGTACGGCGGCTGCCGAACCAGAAAGCCCCGATCAGCACGGCGACGATGATCACGCCCACGCCGGTGAACATCCAGGACGTCGAGGCCGCGGCGAGTGTCTGCGAAGCAGCGAAACTGGTCATGCCGCAACGCCTACCCCCTCCGCGCCCGGCCTGACACGGAGTCTTCCACGACTTGCCCGACTGCCTCACCGGCCACGCGACGATGACCGTGTGTGACGACTCGGGATGCGGCGGCTCCCCGGCCCTGCTTGTCTGGACGCGTCCGCACCCCCCGGAAGCCCAGGAGTGAGCATGAGCGTCGCAGACGAGTTCGGAGCCCGTGTCCAGCAGATGCGCGAGAAGGCGCAGCAGCTGGAGCAGGCCGCGGAGAACACGGCCGACCCGGCCGAGCGTCAGCGTCTGAAGGACAAGGCCCGACGTCTCAAGGAGCAGAGTGCGATGCAGCGCGACAGCACGGGCATCGACCCCATGTGAGTCCCGGCTCCGCGGCGTGACGGCGGCGCCTCGCGTGGCGCGGGGCCGCCGTCCCGCGCGCGCGTTCCCGGCCTCGCGCCAACGCGGCTTCGTGCAGGCCGAGTTGACGACCGATCAGCCGGTCAGTACGCCCGGCAGGGCCAGGCCGCCGAGGAGCGCCGTGCCCACCAGGAGCCAGGCGACGTAGTCGCCGATGTGGCCCGAGTGCAGCCGGCGCACGGGCTCCGTCCACGCCTGCGGTTCCCGCCGTGCCGGGCCGCGTACCGCCGCGGCCGCGAGGGCCGCGCCCAGCGCCACCGACGCCAGACCCAGGAGCACACCGGGCAGCGTCCAGTGCGGCGCGTGCCGCGGCCCGGCGCCGAACGCCCGCCCCACCGCCGTGGCCAGAGCGGGGACCAGGCCCGCCGTCAGCGACCCGGCGAGCAGCGCGGCCGGGACCGCGACCATCGTCGCCGGCACCCGGCCGAGCCGGCCCTTGGTCTCGGGCTCCTCGCCCCCGCCCCGCGTCTCGTGCCCCGGGTCGCCGAGCGGCCGGGGTCCGAGCCCGAGGAAGACGCGGCCGGCCACCCTGAGGACCGCGCCCGCCGTGACCGCGGAGACGGCCACGAACAGGACCGTGAAGCCGATGCCGCCCGCCTCCTCCGTGGCCGACTTGCCGAGGCCCGTCCCGAAGGGCGGAAACCCCGCGAGCGCCAGCGCGCCCGCCAGGTAGAGCCATGCCACCACCGGCAACTCCCGCGCCCTGCCGTGCAGTTCGTGTTCGTCCACGCTGCCGTAGCGGTCGAGCAGGATGCCGGTACAGGCGAACAGGGCGGCCTTCGCCCCCGCGTGGCCGATGACGTACAGCGCCACACCGCCCGTCGCTTCAGGCGTCAGGAGCCCGATGCCGATCAGGAAGAGCCCGGTGTGCGCCACGGTCGAGTACGCGAGGAGGCGTTTGATGTGCCGCTGCTGCCAGCACATCAGCGCGCCGACCAGCGCCGTCAGGGTGCCGAGCACCACCAGGGCGCGTTGGATGTCGGCGGCCGGCACACCGCCCGGCCCGCCGAACACCGTCGTACAGACGCGCCACGTCCCGTACAGGCCCAGCTCGACCATGACACCGGACAGCAGCATGCACACCGGGGTCGGGGCCACCGCGTGGGCGTCGGGGAGCCAGAAGTGGAACGGCAGGGCCGCAGCCTTGACGAGGAGGCCGGTCAGGACCAGGGCGAAGGCGGCGAGCACCAGCGCGTCGGGGCTCCCGCCGGAGTCCAGGTGCTGCCCGATCTGGCGCATGCCGAGTTCCCCGGTGCGCGCGTACAGGAGCACCACGCCGGTCAACGTGGCGTACGCACCGAGGGAGTTGAGCACCCCGAAGGTGAGCGCGCCCTGGACCGCCTTCGCCTCCTCGACCCGGTAGCCGGTCAGGGCGTACGCCACCACGCTCATCAGCTCGAAGAAGACGAAGGCGTTGAAGAGGTCCCCGGTCAGGGCGAAGCCGCACATGCCCGCCTGGAAGAGCAGGACGAGCGCGGGGAACGACCCCGCGTGGCGGCGCGGCGGCTCGTCGAAGTAGTGCCAGGAGTAGACGAGGACGGCGACGACCAGCACGGACACCAGTGCGGCGAGGCCCGTGCCGGGCCCGTCGCCGACCAGCACGATGCCCACGCCCTCGCCGCCCACCGGGCGCCAGCCGCCCACCCAAGTGACCGCGTCCGGAGCGGAGTTGGCCAGCAGGACGAGCGCGAGTGCGGCGGTGGCCGCGGCGACGGCGCAGCCCACCCACTCGGCCACGATCCGGGGCAGCCACCGCCCGGCCGCCACGAGTGCGGCCGCGCCGAGCAGCGGCAGCGCCACGACCAGGGGGAGCAGGTCGTTCATCCGCGCAGCTCGGACAGCTCGTCGGGATCCACCGTGCCGTGGCGCTTGGCGACCTGCACCACCAGCGCGAGCAGCAGCGCGGTGACCGTGGCGCCGACCACCACATCGGTGAGCGTCAGGGCCTGGACGACCGGGTCGACGAGCGGCCGGGACCCGGGTTTCACATCGGAGAAGACCGGCGCCGTGCCGCCGTCGCGGTAGCCCACCGCCAGCAGCAGCACATAGGTGGAGGACTGACACACCGTCAAGCAGCCCACCGCGTGCACCAGATGACGGCTGGTGGCCAGGCCGTAGCAGCCCACCAGGAAGATCCATCCGGCGATGAGATACGGAATCGCGTTCATCACGCTCGCTCGACGCCCCCGCTCACGATGCCTTTCCTTCCCCCGCGCCGTCGCTCCTGCCCTGCCCCGCGCCGCCGCCTTCCTCGATCACCACGGCCTGATCGAGGAAGCGGGCGAGCAGGACGACCACCGCGCACGCGACCTCCATGCCGACCGCCGCGTTCAGGAGCGGTACGACGCCGCCCGAGGCGAGGGTGTTGAACGTGCCGAGCGGCAGCGTGTTGGCGAGGAACGCAGAGCCGCCGACCAGCCCGGCGAGGCCGAGGACGAGATAGGCCGCCTCGCCCGCCGCGTCGCCCATCTCGTACCGGCCGACCGGGCGGATCCGCTCCAGGGCCCGGTAGTCGGCCCCGATGTAGAGCAGGTGCAGACCGGTCGCCACGACCACTCCGCCCTGGAAGCCGCCGCCGGGGCTGAGTTGCCCGTGGGCCACGACGTACAGCCCGCAGAGCAGGGCGACGGGCAGCATCAGGAGGGCGTATCGGCGGACCACCGGGGCGACGTCGGCCGGGGCTGGCGGCACCTTCCGCTCGTCGCGGGTCTGGCGCAGCAGGACCACGGTCCCCAGCACCGAGGCGAACAGGATGCTCTCCTCGCCGAGGGTGTCGAAGGCGCGCAGGTCGAAGTTGACGGAGGAGATCACGTTGGCGGTGTGCCGGGAGAGCGCCGCGGTGACGGCCCGGTCGCCGTAGGGGTGCCGGGCGCCGCCGAAGTGCGGCAGGCGCAGAAAGGCGGCGGCGAGCAGGACGGCGACCGCGAGGCCGCCGGTCGCGAGGACCCACAGGCGCAGGCGCCGGCTCATCGGTCACCGTCCTCGCGCCGCCCCCGGCGACGTACCTTGCGCACGGACAGCAGGATGAGCAGCGGGGTCAGGGCCGAGCCCACCGCCAGCTGCGACAGGCCCACGTCGGGCGCCTGCAGCACGGTGAACAGGACGGCGAGCGCGAGGCCGAGGACCGCGAGCACCAGGGCCTGGCGCGCCGGGTCGCGTACCGCGACGGCGGCGGTTGCCGATGCCGCCACCAGCAGCAGCGAGACGAGCGTCAGGGCGTCAGTCACGTTGCGCCGCCCCCGCTCCGGGGTAGCCGCCCGACAGCGCCCGCGAGGCGATCACGTTCCCGGACACGAGCAGCACGCCGGTCAGCAGGAGTTTCACGGTGGCGCGGCCCGGGTCGGTGACCGCGCACAGGGCGACGACCACGGCGGCGGCGGCCGAAGCGGCCACCCCGGTCAGGAGGTCGGAGTGCGGGGGACGGCCCCGGAGGTCGTCGGCGAGCAGACGCGCGTACACCAGGGTGCCCGCCGGGCCGAGCACCGCGAGCACCAGCGCGAGGTCGTTGTAGGCGGGCCGGGTGTACGCCCGCGCGAGCAGCAGCAGGACCAGGCACACCACGGAGGTGCCGAAGTTCTGGGCCATGACCCGGCGTTCGAGCGGGCCGGTCGCGACGCCCCACACCACGGGCCCGAACCCGCAGGCGAGCAGGGCGGTCGCCGCCACGAGCCAGCCGTTCACCGACCGCTCATCGCCCTGCGCCCGGCCCGCCCGGCGAAGGCCGCCAGGAGGGCGGCGCCCGCGCCGACGAGGCATTCGAGGGGGTCGACCGTGCTGATCAGAACGAGCCAACAGCCCGTCAGGAGAAGCCACCACACCAGGACTTCGGCGCCGGCGGCAGCGGTTCGGCCCATCCCTTCCCCCTTCACGCTCCACGTCCGGACGGAATCAACATTTCGGCCCGTTTCGGCCGGATTCCTCATCCAAGCACTGCCGACGGAGGTGCCCCCGACGGCGCGCTGCCCGAGCCACGGGGGAGCGCCCCCGCCGGCCGTCCCGGGCGCGGCCCACCAGTACCCGCGCCGCCCCGCGTCAATCGCCCGTCCGGGTGGCACAGGAGCGTGCGCCTCCGAGGCCGCCCTCCCACCGGCCCGCTCGTGACGGCCTCGCACGTCATCCGGATGGCCGCCGCCGCACCGGCACACAAGGCCCGGGCCCGGATACCTGGCTAGGGTCGGAGCTGGAAGCAAGCGCGCTCCGGCGCTCGCCGTGCGGAGCGCCCACCCGGCGTGGCGGCGTACGGAGATCCCGTCCCGGCCTCGAAGAGAGGTACTGGCAGATGCATCCCTCGCCCGCCCGCGCCCCGTCCGCACCGGACCGGACCTGGGGCCGTGATGACGTCCTCGCCGACTGAGGGGGCCGGTGACGAACCGGTCGCCGAAACGTCCTCCGTCGCCCCCGCCGCCCGGGGCGCGCGCCCGCGCGGAACGCGGGTGACGGTCGGCGGCAGGTCCTGGCTCGCCGTCGGTTTCGCCCTCGGTCTGGGCGCGACGCTGGCCTGGCTCACCGTCCAGACGGTCCTTGAGGTGGGCAGCCTCCTCACCCTGCTGCTGCTCGCCGTGTTCATCGCGCTCGCGCTGGAACCGGTCGTCGCCTGGCTCACCCGGCACCGCGTCCGCCGGGGCTGGGCCGTGCTCATCGTGCTCGTCGTCCTGCTCGCGTTCTTCGCGGGATTCCTGGCGCTGGTCGTGCCCCCGGTCACCGACGAGGTCGACGCCCTGATCAAGGCGGTGCCCGACTGGCTCAAGGAGCTGCGGGACCACGACTCGGCGCTGGGCAGGTTCGAGGACCGCTACCACGTCCTGCAGAAGATCAAGGACCAGTTCTCCAACGGCGGTGCCGCGGGCCTCGCGGGGGGACTGCTCGGGGCGGGCCGGGTGGTGGTCGGGGCGGTCACGTCGGCCGCCGTCGTCATCGTCGTCACCATCTACGTGATGGCGTTCCTGCCCTCCCTGAAGACGTTCTGCCTCCGCTTCGTCGCGGCCTCCAAGCGCCCGCACATCCAGGACGTCACCGACGAGATCCTCAACCGGGTCGGCCGTTACATGCTCGGCAACGTGCTGACCTCGGTGATCGCCGGACTCGCCACGTTCATCTGGTGCGTGGTCACCGATGTTCCCTATCCCGCCGCGCTGGGGGTCTTCATCGCGCTCATGGACCTGATCCCGATCGTGGGCACCACGATCGGCGGCCTCGTCGTGAGCCTGGTGGCGCTGTCGGTGTCGTTCCCGGTGGCCCTGGCGACAGCCGGTTTCTACGTGGCGTTCCGGGTCGCCGAGGACTATCTGATCGTGCCCCGGGTGATGAAGTTCGCCGTGGACGTCCATCCCCTGGTCACGGTCGTGGGTGTCCTGCTCGGCGGAGCGCTGCTCGGCATCGTCGGCGCCCTGGTGGCCATTCCGGCCGCCGTCGCCATCGGCATCGTCCTGGACGAGCGCGTCTTCTCCCGTACCGACGTGTCCTGAACGGCGTGCGCCGCCGACCGGGCGGCCCTCAGATCCTGATGTCGCTGTAGCCGCACACCCAGGACAGCGCGTCGTGGACCCCGCGCGTGAACTCGCGGACCCCGGGCTGCGGGGTGGGGTCCTCCAGCTGGACGACGGCCGCGTCCACCTCGGCCGTGAGCAGCCGCAGATCGGGACCGTACTTGGCGGAGGTGCCGGTGACCGGGGCGCGAACACCGCTGCCCATGGCCCAGCGATAGGCCGCGGCCACCCCCAGGGCGAACTGGGGCGGCGCGTCGGACCGGCCGGTCAGACGCCTGAGCGCCAGGTCGACCTCGTCGCGCGGGCGGACACCCACCAACGCCTTCGGGTCCTGCCGCGGGCCCCGGCCCTCGGGCGTGGTCGCGTCCTTGGATGACATCACGTCACTCACCTCTGTGCTGGTGGCCGCTTTTCGGGGGTCTACAGGGACGGGTACCCACTGGGCGGCGCGATCGGCACGCCGGCTCCGCCTTTCGGGACGCGGCCCGCGTGCTGCCTGCCTGCCCGCGAAGGCGCCGGACACACACCGATTAGGCTGACCGCATGACGATGCGGGGGGCTGTGCCGGTGGACGTGGACGCGATGATCGAGGATCTCAGGACGCTGGTGGAGGTCGAGTCGCCGTCACGCGACCGGGAGGCCCTGGCCGCATCGGCCAAGGCGGTCGCCGCCGTCATCGAGAACCGTCTCGGCGGGCACGCCGTCCTCGTCGAGAGCGCGGCCGGGCCGCATGTCCACTGGTCGGGCGGGGGCGAGCCGCGGGTGCTGATCCTCGGCCACCACGACACGGTGTTCCCGCTCGGCACCCTCGGGCGCCGCCCGTTCACGGTCGAGAACGGGCACGCGACGGGCCCGGGCGTCTTCGACATGCTGGGCGGTCTGGTGCAGGCGGTGCACGGCCTCGCGGCCCTGGAGGACCGGTCGGGCGTGGAGATCCTGGTGACCTGTGACGAGGAGGTCGGCTCCCACGCCTCGCGCGCGCTCATCGAGGAGCGCGCCCTGGCGTGCGGCGCGGTGCTCGTCTTCGAGGGCGCGGCCGACGGCGGCGGCCTGAAGACCGGGCGCAAGGGCTGCGGCACCTTCCGGGTCACCGTCACCGGCCGGGCCTCGCACGCCGGGCTCGAACCCGAGGCCGGGGTCAACGCCCTGATCGAGGCGGCCCACCAGGTCCTGGACATCGCGGCGCTCGGCCGACCCGGGGCCGGCACCACGGTCACGCCCACCGTGGCCGCGGCCGGAACGCTCGACAACGTGGTGCCGGCCCGGGCGACGATCGTCGTGGACGTCCGCGTCGAGACGGCGGACGAGCAGGCCCGGATCGAAACGGCTTTCGCGGGGCTGGCCCCGCACCTGGACGGGGCGGTGATCACGGTCGAGGGCGCGGTCGGACGGCCCCCCATGGCTGAGTCCGCCTCGGCCGAACTGTTCGCGCTGGCACAGCAGTTGGTGCCCGGTATCGAAGGTGTGGCGGTCGGCGGCGGCAGTGACGGCAACTTCACGGCAGCTCTCGGCGTGCCCACGCTCGACGGCCTCGGCGCGGTCGGCGGCGGCGCCCACGCCGACCACGAGTACGTGGTGGTCGACACCATGGCCGAACGGGCGGGCCTGGTCACCGGGCTGGTGACGGCCCTGCGGAACGAGCGGAGCGCCCAGCGGCGCGACGGCGTCTAGGGCTGCCGCAGGGCCTGTCCGGATCTCGTCCGGATCCCGTCCGAATCTCGACGGCGGCACAGGGCCGTGGCGCCCCGGCGGTGACCCGTCGGGCCGGACGGTCCTCTAGGTCGTGGCTCTACTGCCGCCGTCGAGGGCGCCGTCCTCGCTCAGCGCGCGGGGGAGTGCGTCCAGCACGGTGAACGCGGTGTCGAGGTGGACCAGCCGCAGGATGTGGGACACCCGGGGCGTGCCGCGTATCAGGCGCAGCACACCGCCCCGGTGGGCCACATGGTCGCGGATCGCGAGGAGCAGCCGGATGCCGCCGGCGTCCAGGAAAGTCACCGCGCGCAGGTCCACCACCACATCGGCAGGGGAGAGGTGGACCAACGCGTGGGCTCTGGGCCCGAGTTCGCGATGGGCCAGCATGTCCAGCTCGCCGTGGAGTTCGATGATGACGGTCCCGCCCACTGTGCGGGGCCGCAGCCAGAAGCCGCATTCGTCAGCGCTCACGTCGCGCCCGCCCGTCTCTTGTTGCCGGTGCCCTGGATGCCGCCCCCGACATCCGGAATATCTCACTCTCCGTGACTTCCGAGCGAGTCGCGGAGCGGGGACCAACCACAAACCCCCTGGTAGTGCTCATGCCCCGATGATCTGCGAATCTCACCTCTGTGACGTTCTGTAATGGAACGAGTTTCGGACAACCTCTCGGACGGGCGTGCGCCGCTTCACGCCCGGCCGAACAGAGCGGCGCCGGCGGCGTCGATGGTCGCGCCGATGCGCTCCCAGGCCGCCAAGTCCCTTTCCAGAGGCGGAAGTTCCCGGCCTCGTCCCGCACCCCAGTGGCCGGCGAGTGCCACCGGATCGGTGCCGGTGGCGGCCGACGCGGCCAGGGCCGCGGCACCGACGGCCACCAGCTCCGTGGCCGCCGGAATCACGAGCGGCCGCCCCGACAGGCGGCGCACGGTCTGCACCCAGGCGCGCCCCTGGGCGCCGCCGCCGATGAGGCGCAGGGGTCTGGCGAGGGCCTGGGGTGACGCGGGGTCGAGGCCGCAGGCGCGCAGTACCTCGTCCAGGGCGCGCAGCACGGTGACGGCGGCGCCCTCGTAGGCGGCGCCGAGGAGCTGCTGCGGGGTGGTGGCGTGCCGCAGACCGGTGAGCAGGCCGGACGCGCTGGGCAGATCGGGCGTGCGCTCGCCGTCCAGATAGGGGAGGAGTACGGCTTCGCCGCCGGGTGCGGCGTCGTCGCGGTCGAGGCCGAGCAGGGCGGCGATCCGGTCCACGGCCAGCGTGCAGTTGAGCGTGCAGGCCAGCGGCAGGTAGTAACCGTCCGCGGAGGCGAAGCCGCTGAGCGCGGGATCGGCCGGACGGTTGCGGGTGGCCGCGAACACCGTGCCCGAGGTGCCGAGGCTCAGCACCGGGTGGTCCAGGAGGCCGGCACCGCCGAGCCCCAGGCCCACGGCCGCGCTCATGTTGTCTCCGGTGCCGGCGGCGACGGCGACCGTGCCGGGCAGTCCCAGCGCCTCGGCCGCGGACGGGGTGAGGGTCCCCACCCGGCTGCCGCCGGCCGGAGCCGGTTCGGGCAGCGACGAGGCGTCGAGGCCGAGGAGCTGGAGGATCTCGGGGTCGTACGCCCCCGTGGCCGTGGAGTACCAACCCGTGCCCGAGGCGTCGCCCGGATCGGTGACGGCGACGCCCGCGAGCCGTTCGGTGAGGAAGTCGTGCGGCAGCCGGACCGCCGCACAGCGCGCGGCCGTTGACGGCTCGTTCTTCACCAGCCACCGCCACTTCGCCGCGGTCACCGCGGCGACCGGCACGGACCCGGTGCGGGCGGCCCAGGCCATCGGCCCGCCGAGCTCCGCGGTGAGGGCGGCGGCCTGCGGGGCCGAGCGGGTGTCGTTCCACAGCAGGGCCGGCCGCAGGGGGCGCCGGTCCCGGTCGAGGACCACCAGGCCGTGCTGCTGCCCGGCGACCGCGATCCCCGCCACCGCGGAGGCCGCCACTCCCGACTCCTTGAGCCCGGCCGCGACCGCTTCGCACAGGGCCTGCCACCACTGCTCGGGGTCGCTCTCGCGGGCGCCGCCCGAGCCGTCCACGCGGTGCGGGGCGCGGCCGACGGCGAGCGTCCTGCCGGTGGCGGCGTCGGCGAACAGGGCCTTGGTGGACTGGGTCGAGCTGTCCACGCCGATGACGACCGGGTTGTGCGGCATCCGGGCACCCTTCCTGCGGTTCGGCGGGGCGCGAGCCGCCCGTGAGCCTTTTGACTTCCAGGGGAACAAATAGGAAAGACCAAAGTAGGTGACAGGCCGGGGTTACGGAAGCCGCCACGGTCGTGCAGTATTTGGTAACGCAATGAACAAATACCGGCCCCGGGCGCGTGCGGGGCGAAACGCGTGAAGGCGGCGACGAGATGGACGAGATGACGGAACGCTTCACCCCGACCCCCGAGGACAAGTTCTCCTTCGGGCTGTGGACGGTCGGCTGGCAGGGGCGTGATCCCTTCGGGAACGCGACCCGGGCGCCGCTCGACCCGGCCGAAGCGGTGCGGCGCCTCGCCGATCTGGGCGCGTACGGGGTGACCTTCCACGACGACGACCTCATCCCCTTCGGCTCCTCGGACACCGAACGGGACGCGCACGTCAAGCGGTTCCGGGAGGCGCTCGACGCCACCGGTCTCGTCGTGCCCATGGCCACCACGAACCTGTTCACGCATCCGGTCTTCAAGGACGGGGCGTTCACGGCCAACGACCGCGACATCCGGCGCTACGCGCTGCGCAAGACGCTGCGCAACATCGATCTGGCCGTGGAGCTGGGCGCCCGCACCTATGTCGCCTGGGGCGGGCGCGAGGGCGCCGAGTCGGGCGCCGCCAAGGACGTCCGCGTCGCGCTCGACCGGATGAAGGAGGCCTTCGACCTGCTGGGCCAGTACGTCGTGGAACAGGGCTACGACCTGCGGTTCGCGGTCGAGCCCAAGCCCAACGAGCCGCGCGGCGACATCCTGCTGCCCACCGTCGGGCACGCCCTTGCCTTCATCGAACGCCTCGAACGTCCGGACCTGGTCGGTGTGAACCCCGAGACCGGGCACGAGCAGATGGCCGGGCTCAACTTCACCCATGGCATCGCCCAGGCCCTGTGGGCGGGCAAGCTCTTCCACATCGACCTGAACGGCCAGTCGGGCATCAAGTACGACCAGGACCTGCGCTTCGGCTCGGGCAATCTGCGCGACGCGTTCTGGCTCGTGGACCTGCTCGAAACCTCCGACTACACCGGGCCCCGGCACTTCGACTTCAAGCCGCCCCGCACCGAGGACATGGACGGCGTGTGGGCGTCGGCGGCCGGCAACATGCGCAACTACCTGATCCTGAAGGAGCGTTCGGCCGCCTTCCGCGCCGACCCCGAGGTGCGCGAGGCGCTGCGGGCGGCGCGCCTGGACGACCTGGCGCGTCCCACCGCCGAGGACGGTCTCGCCGGGTTGCTCGCCGATCGGACCGCCTTCGAGGACTTCGACGTCGAGGCGGCGGGCGCCCGGGGCATGGCCTTCGAGCACCTGGACCAGCTGGCGCTGGACCACCTGCTCGGCGCCCGCTGACGCCCGGGGACGTGGGTCGGGGCGTCGGTCCGGGGCCGGCCCGGGGCCGGCCCGGGGCTGGTCCGCCGTCGGGCCCTACCAGGGCACGCTCTCGCCGTGGCGGTCGAGGAACTGCAGGCCGGGCGCGCCCGCCTGCGCCTCCAGGACGTCGGCGACCGCGGGGATGCTCTCGTCGGGGCTGAGCGGGGCGTCGGGCCCGCCGAGCCGGGTCCGGTTGTGGCCGGGGTCGATGAGGAGCTTGGTGTGCCCGTCGTCCCCGTGCCGCGTGCTGTAGCTGCGCATGAGCTGGTTGAGCGCGGCCTTGCTGGCCTTGTACAGCTCGTAACCCTCCTCGGTGTTCCGTGAGATGCTGCCCTGCTCGGAGGACATGACCGCGACCGTGCCGCCGGGGACCACGAGTTCGCGCAGCGCGTCGAGCGTGCGCAACGGGCTCAGGGCGTTGGTGATCATCACCTCGGTGAACATGTCGGCGGACACTTCGGTCATCGGTAGGTCGCCGCGGTCGATGGCGGCGTTCACGAAGAGCAGATCGAGCCGGCACCCGGCCAGGCGTCCGCGCAGCGCGGCGAGCTGCTCGGGGCTCGTCATCTCCAGTGACTCCACGCGCAGCCGGCCGTCCAAGTGATCGGCGTCCGCCTGGAGTTGCCCGCCGGGTCGGCGGCTGGTGGCGACGACCTCCCAACCGCGCCGGGCCAGCTCGTCGACGAGTACGAGCCCGAGGCCCCGCGAGGCGCCGACCACGAGGGCGCGGCGGGGGGACGAGGGGTCGGGGGTGGAGGGGTGCGTTGCGTCGGACATCCGAACTCCTGTGGGGCGAGGGCGAGGTGAGGCCTGGATGCGGCCTGGGTGCGGCCGAGCTTAGATGAGACGATGCGTCCAGGCAATGTGTCTGGACACTCTGTCTGGACGCCGCGTCCATTCAGTGCGACGCATCCGTGAACGAGGATCTACCGCAGGCCGGGGCCGGTCTGTCTGGACGGAGCGTCTCGGTGGTCGCGTTCGGGCAGTCCACCCTGGGTGTCGGGCGGGTATCGTGTGCGCATGCCCGCCGACCGTTCCCAGCCCCGCAGGCCCCGCTCCGGCAACCGGCGTGACGAGGCCGCGCGCCTGGCCGTCCTCCACGCCGCCGACGATCTGCTCGTCGAGAACGGCTTCGGATCGCTCACCGTGGAGGCGATCGCGCGCCGGGCGGGGGTGTCGAAGCAGACGATCTACCGGTGGTGGCCGTCGAAGGTGGAGATCCTGCTCGACACGCTCATCGAGGACAGCGACAAGCGCTTCCCGGTGCCGGCCGACAAGCCGACGGCGGAGCACATCCGCCGCTATCTGCGCGGCTTCGCGCGCTTCGTGACGCGTGACCCCGCCGGCAAGGTGCTGCTGGCGCTCATCGCCGAGGCCCAGCACGACGCCGAAACGGCCAAGACCTTCCGGGCCCGTTACCTCGGCCCGCGCCGCGCCCAGGAGCGCGAGATGCTGAAGCGGGCGACCGAGGCGGGCGAGGTCACGCCGAAGCTGGGCCCGGACGCCACGATGGACGCCCTCGTCGGCCCGATCGTCTACTGCGCCCTGACGGGCTCCAGCATTCCGCGCGGTCTGGTGAACACGCTGGTCGAGGATCTGCTGAGACCCGGCACGAGCTGACCACCCCGCCCTGAACCGTGCTGCGGGCCATCTTTGAGCATCCGGTCAACGGGCCCGATGGTCCCGCACCTCCACGTCCAGGTGATCCCACGACGCCGCGAGGCGCGACAGTTCGTCGGCATCCAACACCGTTGCAGGAAGCGGGAGTTGGCCGCCGACGCGGAAGTGAACGGTGGTGCCCGTGGTGCCGGGACCACAGCCGCCCCCGCAGCCGACACCCCGATCGCTGTCGCCGCCGTTGCCGTCCCCTTCCAGCGGCGTGAGATCGGTGACGGGCACGCCGTGTTCATAGCGCTGGACCCACGCTCCGTCCGCCCGGCGGTTGGTGTGGACGAGCCAGGTGCTGAGCGCCGCGACGGTGGACATGCCCCGGCGGGGACGACCGTCCGGAAGCGGCTGGGCGTCGGGGTGGTCGAAGAAGCGGAGGTCCTTCGTCGCCATGACGGGCTTCTTGACGGGGCGGCCCTCGGCGTCGAACCGGGTGTCCGTACCGCGCCCGTCGTCCGCCACGGACACCGAACCGTCCGCGCCCAGCGTGACGAGGCAGCGGCCGGCCCCTCTGGACTCCGCCTCGTCGGCCGCGTAGGCCACGACCTCCAGGATCAGATGGAGGATCCCGCCGGGCGCGTACGCGGCACTGTCGCGGCGGATGGCCGCGAGGTGGGCGTGGTCCACGGTGCTCGACCAGTCGTGCGTCGTATTGCGCCAAGGGCTCGGGGGACGGTCCATCGGCGCAGTATGCCAAGCGGGCGCCGCGCCCGGGGCGGCCGGTGACCCGCGTCCCTGCCGTGCCCGCCCCGCCTGACTCAGGGGCGGGCCGCGGGGGCCTCGCCGGTCAGGGGCCAGGAGGCGATGTCCCGGTAGTGGATCGGGCCGGGGCCGCGGCCGATGTTGCTGGCGACCAGGTGCAGACGCTCGGTCCGCCACGGACGGCCGCTGAAGCCGGCGAGATCCGCGGCCACCTTCGGCACGCTGGACGGATCGTCGCGGCGCGCCCTGGCCAGGGTCAGATGGGGGCGCAACGGCCGCTCCTCGAAAGGGATCCGGCACTGGGCGATCACGGCGCGCACGTCCGTCGTGAGGGCGTGCAGCGCGTCCAGCTCGCCCTTGATGCCGCTCCACAGGACCCGCTCGTCGAAGTGGCCGCCGCCGCGCAGCGCCAGGCCGAGGGGGCGGCGCGCCGCGGCCAGTTCCGCGAGGGGCTCCCTGAGCAGGGGTGCGGTGGTGGCGGGCAGCTCGCCGAGGAAGGCCAGCGTGATGTGCCAGTCCTCGATGCGGTTCCAGCGCAGACGCGGGTACGCCTCGTACGCGGGGCGCAGTGCTCGGGCCAGTTCGTCCTTGGCGTCGTCGGGCGGGGCCAGCGCTATGAACACGCGGACGGTGGCGGGCTGCGTCGGTTCGTTCACACAGCACTTCGTACACCACCGCGCGCCCGTCCGGTCGCAGGCCCTCTTCGGCCATCCGCGGACCAGGGCCGGGAAGGACTGGGAGATCATGCGGGGGTGCCCCGCTCCACCGAGCACCGTCCCGTGCGCGTCCCTCGCGCCCCTACCGACCGAGGAGTCCCATGTCCGTCGTGATCCGACAGCCGGGCGTCGTCCTGACCGACCACCTCTTCCAGGTTCCGCTGGACCACGCCGCCCCCGGGGGCGAGCGGATCGAGGTGTACGCGCGTGAGGTGGTCGCGGCGGGCAAGGAGCGGGCCGAACTGCCGTGGCTGCTCTACCTCCAGGGCGGCCCCGGCGGCAGGGCGGGCCGGCCGGTGGGCCGGGACACCTGGCTCGACCGGGCGCTGGAGGACTACCGGGTGCTGCTCCTGGACCAGCGCGGCACCGGGCGATCCACTCCGGCCACCCGCCAGACCCTGCCCGCACGCGGTGACGCCGCCGCGCAGGCCGACTACCTCGCCCACTTCCGGGCCGACTCCATCGTCCGGGACGCCGAACTGATCCGGCGCGAACTGCTCGGCGCCGAAGGGCGCTGGAGCCTGCTCGGCCAGAGCTTCGGCGGCTTCTGCACCCTCACCTATCTGTCGCTGGCCCCCGAAGGCCTGCGCGAGGCACTCGTCACCGGCGGTCTCGCGGGTCTGCGCAGCAGCGCGGACGACGTCTACCGGGCGGCCTATCCGCGCGTGGCCCGCAAGAACGAGGCCCACTACGCGCGCTACCCGCAGGACGTCGAGGCCGTGCGGCGGATCGCCGAGCACCTGCTCGCCTCGCCCGCCGAACTGCCCGACGGCGGGCGGCTGACCGTCGAGGCCTTCCAGTCGCTCGGTCTGCTGCTCGGCAGCGGCGACGGATCCCACCTGCTGCACTACCTCCTGGAGGACGCCTGGGTCCGGGGCGGCGCCGGTCCCGTCCTCTCCGACACGTTCCTGTCCGGCGTGCGGGCCAGGCTCTCCTTCGCGGAGGGCCCGCTCTATGCCGTACTGCACGAATCGATCTACGGACAGCGGTCGGTGGACCCGGGCCCGACGGGCTGGGCGGCCGAGCGGGTGCGTTCGGAGTTCCCCGGGTTCGACGCGGCCAAGGCGCTCGCGAACGGCGCCCCGGTCCAGCTCACCGGCGAGATGATCTACCCGTGGATGTTCGAGACGGACCCGGCGCTGCGCCCGCTGCGCGAGACCGCCGACCTGCTGGCCCGGCGCACCGACTGGCCCGACCTGTACGCCCCCGAGGTACTGGCGGCCAATGAGGTGCCGGTGGTCGCCGCCGTCTACCACGACGACATGTATGTCGACACGGCCGACTCCCTCGCCACGGCCGACGCGGTACGCGGACTGCGGACCTGGGTGACCAACGAATGGGAGCACGACGGGCTGCGCGTGAGCGGCGGCAAGGTCCTCGACCGGCTGATCCGCATGGCGCGCGGCGAGGCGTGACCCAGGAGCGGGCGGGGCGCCTCTGCCGGCCCCGCCCGCTCCAGCCCCCTCCGCAGGCGTGCCCGCCCCGCCCGTCCGCGCCTCCCGCGGCAACCCGCCCTCAGCGGCTCAGGGCGGCCGCGGACCGCATGCCGGACAGCTTCTCGGGGTTGCGCACCGCGTACAGCCCGCGGATGCGGCCGTCCTCGATGCGCACCGCCAGCACCGTGTCCACCTCGCCCCCCAGGTGCAGAACCAGTGCCGGGCATCCGTTGACCTGCGCCGCGTGCCAGGACGCCGCGGTGAGCCGGGCGAGTCCGCCGATGAGGAGCCGGCCCACCTTGTCCGCGCCCTGGACGGGCCGCAGGATGGCCTGTTTGACGCCGCCGCCGTCGCCCATCAGGACGACGTCCGGCGCCAGGACGTCGAGCAGCGTCTGCAGATCGCCCGTGGTGACCGCGCGCCGGAACGCGTCCAGGGCGTGCCGCGTCTCGGCCGGGGAGACGAGTCCGCGCGGGCGGCGCGCGGTGACATGGGCCCGCGCCCGGTGCGCGATCTGGCGCACGGCGGCCGGGGTCCTGTCGACGGCCGCAGCGATCTCCTCGTACCCGACGTCGAACACCTCGCGCAGCACGAACACGGCGCGCTCGGTCGGTGCGAGCGTCTCCATCACCAGCAGCATCGCCATCGAGACGCTGTCGGCCAGTTCCACGTCCTCGGCCACGTCCGGCGCGGTGAGCAGCGGCTCGGGCAGCCAGGTGCCGACGTAGGACTCCCTGCGGCGGCCGAGCGTGCGCAGCCGGGTCAGCGCCTGGCGCGTGGTGATCCGGACGAGGAAGGCGCGCCGGTCGCGCACCGTGGCGAGGTCGACGCCCGCCCAGCGCAGCCAGGTCTCCTGGAGAACGTCCTCCGCGTCGGCGGCCGAGCCGAGCATCTCGTAGGCGACGGTGAACAGCAGATTGCGATGGGCGACGAACGCCTCGGTGGCGGGGTCCACGGGATCACCGCCGGACGAGGGCCCGCCCACGCCCTCCGCGATTCCGCTCTGCTCGCTCTTCACCTGCTGCTCCTGCCTGTTGGGGTGCGCACGCCCACAAGACGCCGGCGCACCCGCCGGTGTGACCGCCCCGAGCAGTGGCCTACGTCACAACCAAAACCGTCACAGAAGGCGGCCGGTCGGCATCTTGTGTTCGTTCAGCGCACGTCGCGGCGCATCGCAACCCAGTGAGGACGACATCATGGATGCCGGGTTCAACCTGTTCGAGAACGAGATCGGCGCGCAGTTCGCCAAGCGGTTCGCCAACGCGGGCCTTGTGGTCCAGCGGTCGTCACTGTCCCGGACCACCCAGGAACTGGTGTCGCTGCGGGCCAGCCAGATCAACGGCTGCGGCTGGTGCATCGACATGCACACCAAGGAGGCCGCGGCGGCGGGGGAGAGCGCGGTCCGCCTGCACCTGGTGGCCGCGTGGCGGGAGGCAACCGTGTTCACCGAGGCCGAGCGGGCCGCCCTCGCCTTCGCCGAGGAGGGCACCCGGCTCGCCGACGCCGCCGAGGGGGTGACGGACGAGACCTGGGCCGGGGTGCGCAAGCACTACGACGACAACCAGGTGGCGGCCCTGCTCGCGCTGGTCGCCCTGATCAACGCGGCCAACCGGCTCGCCGTGATCGCGCACCAGCGGGGCGGTTCGTACGAGGTCGGCATGTTCGACGCGGCCATGAACTGACCGTGTCCTGCGGCGCGGTGCCGTCGGGACCCGCCCGCCTCCGGCGCGCCCACCGGCGCCGCCGGCCACGGCCGGATTCCGCCGGCGCCCGCCCGGTGCCGGCGGCTCCGGCGCGGCAGGGAGGGGTTTCTGTCCCCGCCTGTCCGATCTGTTCGTTCGTCGGTTGTCGGTCGGGGGCTTCGGGCATCCTCGGTGGTGTGGGTCGCGCGTCGCGGCCGTGAGCACGCTGGGGAGGAGTGCCATGGAGTGGGAGAGCGATGAATTCGGGGCCTCGCACGCGGGCCGGGCGGGCGCGGTCCTGGCCGACGGCAGTGAGCCCGAACCGCTGTACTTCGACGCCGGCAGCGGCTCGTTCGGCTGCACGACCAGCGACTGGTGGGTCTACGACGGCACCTTACGGGCGCCGCTCGCCACCCATCTGCGGGGCTGCTGCGCCTGCGGCTGGCGCGGTAGCGCCCTGCACCCGATCGACTGGTCCCAGGTGGACGACGAGCGCCCCTACGACAGCGTGGCCCCGGGGCCGTACGACGACTGGCAGGACCACATCGAGCGCGTCGAGGCACGTACCGTCCCCGTACCGGCCGAACTGGACGATCTGGTCGGCCAGTTGGAGGTGCGCCTCAGCACACTGGCCGACGACGCGCCCCTCGCCGCGCTGCGGGTCGTGGGCGCCCTGGAGCGGCTCACCGGCCGCGTCGGCATGGTGGCCGCGTTCCACACCCGGGCGGACGAGGTGCCGTGGGAGTCGGTCGGCCAGGCGCTCGGCCTGACGGAGCAGGAGGCCCGCTCGCGCGTCGCCTCCTACCGGTACCGCTCCTGACTCCCTTGCCGCTGCGGCGAGTTGAGGGTCCCGGACGACGGAGGAGGGCGCGTCAGGCGGAGCTGCGGGCCGCGGCGACGCCGCTTTCGTACAGGGCGGAGCGCCCCTCGCCCCAGGCGGCCAGGAGATGCTCGCCCAGGCGGTCCTCGACGAAGCCGGTGGCGTCGGCACCGAAGGCGATGTCGGCGTCGAGGGAGGGCTCGTCGGCCAGGAGCCCGGCCACCACCTCGTGGCGCACCACCTGTTCGTGCACCGCGTCGGCCTCGACGTGCTCGGCGTAGAAGTGCTCGGCGGCGGCGCCCGCCTCCAGGCGGCGCATCGCGGCGGCGAGCCGGCGCGAGCCGGGGGACGAGGTGGTCTCGACGGCCGCGAAGTGGCCCACCAGCGCGCCGCGCAGGGACCGGTGCAGGCCGAAGAGCGACATGAGGTTGACGATCACCAGCGCCTCGGCCGGTGCCCGGTCCAGATAGCGGCCGTAGTCGGTGTCCAGATCCAGGTCGTTCATCAGGTCGGCGAAGAGCTGGGCGTGGATGCGGTCGGCGCGCCCCGCGCCGAACTCGTCGTACTCGATGGCGACCATCGCCGCCTTGGCCCGCCCGCGCAGCCGCGGCACCACCCACACATGGGGGTCGGCCTCCTTGAGGTGGTAGAGCGAGCGCAGCATCACGTACTCGCGCATCTGCCACAACTCCCCGTCCTGGGCGAGGTGGTGGCTCACGCTGCCGGTGTGGTCGACCGGCTCGACGAGGAGCTCGTCGAGGGCGCGCTCGGCGCTGCGGCCCCGAGGGGTGTCCGCGCGCAGGGCGGCCAGGAAGACGTGCTCCAGGTCGCGGCGGACGGCCAGCAGCCCCGGGTGCCATTCGAGGTCGTCGGGCACCGAGTCGAAGCCGCGGTAGTGCAGCTCGTACAGCACGTACAGGGCGAGCTGCAGATCGTCGCCGTAGGGAGCGGCGGCGCCGACGGCCCGGCTGTCGGGCAGTTCTTCGGCCGGCCCGTCGCGCAGGGCGGCGATCACGGCCTCGGACAGGGGTCCGCGCGGGGTCGGCAGGACGGTCACGGCGTGTCCTTCGGGGTGTGGGTCGTGGCGTCGGCGTTGCGCACGCGGCGGCGGTGGCTGGTGTCGCACCAGGGCGGGGTGCGCGTACGGCGGCAGGTGCAGACGGCGACCACGAAGCGGTCGGAGCGCGCGACCGTGCCGTCGGCCGCCGTCACCTCGACGGGGCCCTCGACCAGGACGGGCCCGTCCTGGTCGACGGTGACGCGGCGCGCGGGAACCGGGGGCTGCGGCTGTTCAGGCGCGTTCGGCACGGATCACCACCAGCTCCTCCATGGTGTCGTCGGGGCCGAGCAGGTGCTGCTCCCGCAACCACTCGACCCGTGAGCGCAGGACCGGCCCGAACGGAATGAGGGCCCGGTCGGCCACCTTGGCGCGCAGGCCGGCGTCCTCCAGCATCTCCAGGGTCCGCTCGGTGCCGCTGAGGGCGGAGTGCACCATGAGGAGCACCCCGTGCGGGCCGAGCAGCGCGGGGGCGCTCGCGCACAGCCGGTCAAGGACGTGCCGTCCGTCGACCCCGGCGTCCCAGGCGCGCGCCGCACCCCGGCCGGGAGGCGCGGGGTGGGGGGCCGGGACGTAGGGCGGGTTGCTCAGGATCAGGTCGAAGCGCCGGTCCGCGAGGTCTTCCATGGCGCCGCGCAGCGCGGTGATCGGCCGTCTCGCGCGCCAGGCGTTGATGCGGCTGCTCCACACCGCCCGGCGCGAGACGTCCAGCGCGGTGACCCGTGCGCCGAGGTGCGCCGCGTACACCGCGAGGGCGCCGCTGCCGGTGCCGATGTCGAGCACGTCGAGCCCGGACAGGGACCCTTCGCGGCGCAGCGCGTCGGCCAGCAGACGGGTGTCCTCCTGCGGGGCGTACACCCCGGGCAGCCGCCACAGTCCGTCCGCGGCGACGTGACGTTCCGGCGGCGCCTGCGGGGTGATCAGACGTGCCATGACGGGCCTCCCTGCGCTCGGGGCCGAAGGAGCGGTCGAGCGGATTGGGGGATCGAGGTCATCCACCAGCGTTCCTCGCTTTCTGCCCGACGTCCATTTGAGTCGTCACGGTGCGTGCACGGATGCGTCACGGTGCGTGTACTGCGGTCTTGCGGAGGCGAGCCGGCCGGGCGGACCGCTGCGGCACCGTGGCGATCAGGTGCCCAGGGAAACGGTCTTGATGCAGGAAGGGCGGGAGATTCGCCCGGCTTCGCGAGGGGGCCCGGGGAGCGCGGTGAGCCGAGTTGCGGGCGGGGCCGGTGCATGGGTGCGGCCCCGGGCGTACCCGGTGCGGGCCGGGCGGTGCGGGGGGACCCGTTTCCTGGGCGCGGGCAGGCCGGCTTCGAGGTGCTCGGGGCCCGGCCCCCGGGGCGGTGAGGGCGGCCAGGACCCCGGGAGGCCGGCGCGCACGGGTGTCGCGGGCGCCCCCGGTGTGTGCCCGGGGGAGCGCGTTCCCGGTGGGTCCGGGAGGTGGGACTGGTGGGATAACCTCCTCGGTGCGTGGACGCACGGTGTGGATCTTGTGGGGGTCCTCGAAACGGCCCGGCCAAGTGGTCGGGACCGGTGGGCCGTTGGCCCGGGGAAGACGGAGGCGAAGTTCGATGGCAGGCTCGACGAAACCGGGCGTCGCCCAGCAGCGGACGGCCGGGGCACCGGTCCCGGCCCAGGTCGGCGAACCGGAACTGCGCCAGCTCCTCGCGGGTCTGACCGCGGTGCGCGACGGCGACTTCGGTACCCGGCTGCCCGGTGAGACCGACGGGCTGCTCGGTGAGATCGCCACCGTGTTCAACGGGATGGTCGACCAACTCTCGCTGTTCACCTCCGAGGTGACCCGGGTGGCCCGTGAAGTGGGCACCGAGGGACGGCTCGGCGGCCAGGCCGAGGTGCCCGGTGTCTCCGGCACCTGGAAGGACCTGACGGACTCCGTCAACGCCATGGCCGGCAACCTGACGACCCAGGTCCGTGACATCGCCCAGGTGGCCACCGCGGTGGCCAAGGGCGATCTGTCGCAGAAGATCGACGTGGCGGCCCGGGGCGAGATCCTGGAGCTGAAGAACACCGTCAACACGATGGTGGACCAGCTCTCGGCGTTCGCCGACGAGGTGACCCGGGTGGCCCGCGAGGTGGGCAGCGAGGGCCGGCTCGGCGGCCAGGCGCAGGTGCCCGGTGTCGGCGGCACGTGGCGCGACCTCACCGACTCGGTCAACTTCATGGCCGGAAACCTCACCGACCAGGTCCGCAACATCGCCCAGGTGACCACGGCCGTGGCACAGGGCGACCTGTCGCAGAAGATCACTGTGGACGCCCGGGGCGAGATCCTGGAGCTGAAGAACACCGTCAACACGATGGTGGACCAGCTCTCGGCATTCGCCGACGAGGTGACCCGCATGGCCCGCGAGGTGGGCACCGAGGGCATCCTCGGCGGTCAGGCCGACGTCAAGGGCGTCTCGGGAACCTGGCGCGACCTCACCGACTCGGTCAACTTCATGGCCGGAAACCTGACCGCGCAGGTCCGTTCCATCGCCCAGGTGGCCACCGCCGTGGCCAAGGGCGATCTGTCGCAGAAGATCACGGTCACCGCCCGGGGCGAGGTCCTCGAACTCAAGGAGACCATCAACACGATGGTCGACCAGCTCTCGTCGTTCGCCGGCGAAGTCACCCGCGTGGCACGCGAGGTGGGCACCGAGGGGCGGCTGGGCGGGCAGGCCGACGTGCGGGACGTGTCGGGTACGTGGCGCGACCTGACCGAGTCGGTCAACGTCATGGCGGACAACCTCACCGCGCAGGTCCGTTCCATCGCCGAGGTCACTACGGCCGTGGCCAAGGGCGACCTGTCGCAGAAGATCCGCGTCGACGCCCGCGGCGAGATCCTGGAGCTGAAGGAGACCATCAACACGATGGTCGACCAGCTCGGCGCGTTCGCCGACGAGGTGACCCGGGTGGCCCGTGAGGTCGGCACCGAGGGCAACCTCGGCGGGCAGGCCACCGTCCGGGGTGTCTCGGGCACCTGGAAGGACCTCACCGACAACGTCAACGTGATGGCCTCCAACCTCACCGGGCAGGTCCGTTCCATCGCCCAGGTCGCCACCGCGGTCGCCAAGGGCGACCTCTCGCAGAAGATCAACGTCGAGGCCAAGGGCGAGGTCGCCGCCCTCGCCGGCGTCATCAACACCATGGTGGACACGCTGTCCGCGTTCGCCGACGAGGTGACCCGGGTGGCCCGCGAGGTCGGCACCGAGGGCACGCTGGGGGGCCAGGCCAGGGTGCCCAACGTCGCCGGCACCTGGAAGGACCTCACCGACAACGTCAACTTCATGGCGCACAACCTGACGTCGCAGGTGCGCAACATCGCCCAGGTGACCACGGCCGTCGCCCAGGGCGATCTGACCCGCAAGATCGACGTGGACGCCCGCGGCGAGATCCTGGAACTCAAGACCACCATCAACACGATGGTCGACCAGCTCTCCTCCTTCGCCGCCGAGGTCACGCGCGTGGCGCGCGAGGTCGGCAGCGAGGGCCGGCTCGGCGGCCAGGCGGAGGTCGAAGGCGTCTCCGGGACCTGGAAGCGGCTCACCGAGAACGTGAACGAACTGGCCGGCAACCTCACCCGCCAGGTCCGCGCCATCGCGGAGGTCACCGGCGCCGTGGCCGAGGGCGATCTGACCCGGTCCATCACCGTGGACGCCTCCGGCGAGGTCGCCGACCTCAAGGACAACATCAACTTCATGGTGGAGTCGCTGCGCGAGACCACCCGGGCCAACGAGGAACAGGACTGGCTCAAGTCCAACCTGGCCCGGATCTCCGGCCTGATGCAGGGCCGGCGCGACCTGGCCGTGGTCGCCGAGCTCATCATGGACGAGCTCACCCCGCTCGTCTCCGCGCAGTACGGCGCCTTCTACCTCGCCGAGGAGACCCGCGAAGGGATCCACCTCAACCTGATCGGCTCGTACGCGCGGCCCGAGGCCACGCTCGGCGCCCGCTTCAAACTCGGCCAGTCCTTCGTCGGCCAGGCCGCCCGCAGCAGGCGCACCATCGCCGTCGACGACCTGCCGCCCGGCTACGTCTCGGTCTCCTCGGGCCTGGGCAGCACCGAACCCGTCGGCCTGATGGTGCTGCCCATCGTGGTCGAGGACCAGGTGCTCGGCGTCATCGAACTCGCCACCGTGCACGCCTTCACGCCCATCCACCGCGACTTCCTCGAACAGCTCATGGAAGCGATCGGCGTCAACGTCAACACCATCACCGCCAACGCGCGCACCGACGAGCTGCTCGGCGAGTCCCAGCGTCTCACCGCCGAACTCCAGACCCGCTCCCAGGAGTTGCAGGCCCGGCAGGAGGAACTCCAGTCCTCCAACGCCGAGTTGGAGGAGAAGGCGGAGCTGCTGGTCGCCCAGAACCGCGACATCGAGACCAAGAACCTGGAGATCGAACAGGCCCGTCAGGAGCTGGAGGACCGGGCGCACCAGCTCTCGCTCGCCTCCAAGTACAAGTCCGAGTTCCTGGCCAACATGAGCCACGAACTGCGCACCCCGCTCAACAGCCTGCTCATCCTGGCCCAGTTGCTCGCCCAGAACCCGAGCCGCAACCTCACCCCCAAGCAGGTCGAGTACGCCGGCATCATCCACTCGGCGGGCTCCGACCTGCTCCAGCTCATCAACGACATCCTCGACCTGTCCAAGGTCGAGGCGGGCAAGATGGACGTCAGCCCCGAGCGGATCTCGCTGCGCAAGCTCCTCGACTACATCGAGGCCACCTTCCGCCCGGTGACGAGCCAGAAGAGCCTGACGTTCACCGTCCGGACCGCCGAGACGCTGCCCGCCGAACTGCTCACCGACGACTACCGGCTGCGCCAGGTGCTGCGCAACCTGCTGTCCAATGCCGTGAAGTTCACCGAGAAGGGCGGGGTCGAGCTGCGCATCGAACTGCTCGCCGAGCACCTCGCCCCCGAGGCGGCCCGGCGCGGCGGTCCGGTGGTCGCCTTCCAGGTGATGGACACCGGGATCGGCATCGCGTCGCAGCACCTCGAAACCGTCTTCGGCGCCTTCCAGCAGGCCGACGGCACGACCAGCCGCAAGTACGGCGGCACCGGCCTCGGTCTGTCCATCAGCCGCGAGATCGCCTATCTGCTCGGCGGCGCCATCACGGCCGAGAGCACCCTCGGCCAGGGCAGCACCTTCACCTTCTACCTGCCGGTCGCCCGTCCCGACTACGCCGAACTGGGCACGCAGGCCGGACGTCCGGTGCTGGCCGCCGCGCCGCAGGAGGAGGCCGCCGTCGAGCCCGAGCCGCACCGCCCGGCGGCGCCCGCCCCGGAGGTCGTCCAGCCCAAGCGGCTCCTGGTCGTGGAGGAGCGCTCGCGCGGGCTGCTCTCGCTGGTCGCCGAGAGCGCGGTCGGCGATCTCGCCGCCCACCCCGACCTCGGCGATCCCCGCGGGCCCGTCGAGATCACCGCGGCCGTCGGCGTCAGCGAGGCCGCGGCGGCGCTCGCCGCGACCCCCTGCCACTGCGTGGTCCTCGAACTCGACCTGCCGGACGACGCGGCGCTGCGGTTCCTGGAGGACATGGCGCGCGACGCCGCCCTGCGCGGGGTGCCGGTCCTCGCCCACAACAACCGCCGGCTCGGCACCGATCAGGAGCAGCTGCTCCAACAGCGCGCCGCCTCCCAGCCGTTGGAGCTGATCTCCAGCCTGGACGAACTGCGCGAGCGCATCGCCCTGCACCTGAGCGCGGACCAGCCCGGGGACGTCCTGCCGCTGGTACGGGCCGATGAGCCGGTGGCGGTGAGTCACTCCGTCGACCGGTCGCTGTCCGGGCGCACGGTGCTGGTCGTCGACGACGACGACCGCAACCTGTACGCCATCACCGGCATCCTCGAACTGCACGGCATGTCGGTCCTGCAGGCCGAGAACGGGCGGGTCGCCATCGACACCCTGGCCGCCCACCCCGGGATCGACCTCATCCTGATGGACGTGATGATGCCGGAGATGGACGGCTACACGGCCACCGCGGCCATCCGCGCCATGCCCGCACACGCCGACCTGCCGATCATCGCGGTGACCGCCAAGGCGATGATCGGTGACCGGGAGAAGAGCCTGGCCTCGGGAGCCAGCGACTACGTCACCAAGCCCGTGGACGCGCACGAGCTGGTCGCTCGGATCAAGCGGCAGCTGAACGCCTGACGCCGACCGGCCACGTCAACGACCGTCCACCTCGCAAGGAGAGAGCGTGTCCCAGCCCCAACAGCCCGGGGACGAGCGCACCGGCTCCGGCCGTCCGGACCCGGACCGTCCGGTGCCCGCCCAGGCACCCGGCGGCGCCGGCGCCGAGCACGGCCGCACCCTGGTGGCGACGGCCGTCCCGGGGCCGCAGGCCGTCCCGGTGACGGAGGGGACCGCGGTGACCGAGGCCGCCTCGCAGGAAGGCGCCTTCGGCCGGCTCGCCGACACCGTGCACCGGTTGCAGCACCAACTCCAGCGCGCCCAGGCCGAGTCGGAAGGGCGCGCCCTCGTCGATCTGGCCAGCGGCATCCTCGTCGAGCGGCTGAGCTGCAGCCCGATCGTCGCCGCCGCACAGCTGGACGGACTCGCCGAGCAGGCCGGCGTCTCGACCCTGGAACTCGCGGCCGACCTCGTCAACCAGGCGACCCGGGACAAGATCGCCGATGTCGCCCGCGACTTCGTGGCCGAAGCCGGACTGCCCGCCAGCGCCTCGGTGGGGCTGCGCCTGCGCAGCGCCGAGGCGGGCGCCCTCTCGGCGGGCGACGCACAGGCCGTCGCCCAGTCGATCCTCCAGCACGCGCTGGCCCCGCTCGGCGCGGTCGCCGTCGCCATCTGGGCCGCCCACGCCGACCAGTCCCTGTCCCTGGCCGGCAGCGCGGGGTTCAGTGACGAGGAGCCGGCGCGCTGGCGCCATGTGCCGCCGGGCGTGCCGACCCCGGCCCGGCAAGCCCTCGACAACCGGGCCACCACGAGCTACGACACGCTGGCCGGAGCGGCCCTGCCGTCCATCGGGCTGCGGGAGTTGGGCGGTGGACGCATCGCCGTTCCGGCCGGTACCGGCGGGCGCATCATCGGCGTACTCGAAATCTGCTGGGCCGACCCGCTGCCCGCGCAGTCGCAGTCCGTCGAGCGCCAGGTGCAGGTGCTGGCCGAGCTGTGCGCGATCACCCTGGAGAGCCATCCCTCCGGCGAACAGGACACCCGCGCGAAGCAGCCCGCCGACCCGCGGCTCACCGAACTGCTCGACCTCACCGACGGCCTCAACGACCCCTGCCTGGTGCTGCAACCCCTCCTGGACACCGCGGACACCCCCGCCGACTTCCTGATCCGGCACGTCAACGCGCGGTTCGTCGACTTCGCCGGACGGCCCAGGAACGAGATCGCCGGCGCCCTGCTGCTCGACGCCTATCCGCTGGCGGCCGAACCCGGCGGCCTCTTCGACAAGGTGGAACACGTCCTCGCCACCGGCGAGCCGTTCCGTGCCGAGAGCATGCGGCTCGCGGCCGTCGTGGACACCGTCGCCCTGACCACCCAGGCGCAGGTCAGCATCAGCCGCCAGGGAGCCCATGTGCTGGTGGTCTGGCGGCTGGACGACGGGGCGCCGAAGGTCGCCAGTCTGCTCCAGCACGCCCAACGCCTGGGCCGCATCGGCGGGTTCGAGGAGAACTTCCTCACCGGTGACATCGCCTGGAACGAGACCCTCTTCGAACTCCACGGCCTGCCGCCCACCTCCGAACCGATCCCCCTGGAACACCTGGCCGCGCACGTCCACCCCGACGACGCCCACTCCATCGGACGGTTCCTGCGGGCGCTCCTGCACCACCAGCGCCCGGCGTCCACCGCGTTCCGGCTGCAGCGCGCCGACAGCGTGGCCCGGCACATCCGGGTCGTCGCCGAGCCCGTACTGGACGAGAACGCCCGGGTCACCGCCGTGCGCGGCGCCTACCAGGACGTCTCGGCCCAGCACTGGACCGAGGTCGCCCTGGCCGCCACCCGCGACCAGCTCGCCCAGAGCCAGCAGGAGACGGCCGAACGCAACCGCCTCGCGCTGCGCCTCCAGCACGCCATCATGCCGCCCAGCCACGGCCCCGTGGAGCTGCACAACCTGAGCGTGGCGGTGCGCTACCGCCCGGCCGAGAAGGACCACCTCGTCGGCGGCGACTGGTACGACGCCGTGGCCCTGCCGTCCGGACAGGTGCTGCTGTGCGTGGGCGACGTGGCCGGACACGGCATCGAGGCCGCGACCGGCATGGTCGCGCTGCGCAACGCGCTGCGCGGCCTCGCCACCACCGGGGCCGGGCCCGCCCAGCTGCTCGCCTGGCTGAACACCGTCACCCACCACCTCACCGACCACGTCACGGCGACCGCGGTCTGCGGCCTCTACGATCCGGGCTCGCGCCTGCTGCGCTGGGCCAGGGCCGGTCATCTGCCGCCGGTGCTGCTGCGGGACGGCAAGGTGGAGGCGCTGCCGAAGCTCGGCGGCATCCTGCTCGGCGCCATCGGCCAGGCCACGTACGAAGAGGGCCGCACCCAGCTGGAGACCGGTGACACCCTGCTGATGTACACCGACGGACTCATCGAGCGCCGGGACCGCTCGGTGCAGGACTCTTTGGAGAGTCTGCTCCAAGTGGCCCGCAAACCAAGGGAGTTGGGGCGCGGAGGCCAGCTGGAGGACCAGCTCGATCATCTGCTGCGCTACACCAACGCCGACACCGACGACGACACCTGCCTGATCGGCGTCACCGTCCGCTGAGGTGCTGTCGTGCGGAGGCGCTGAGGTGCTGAGGTGTTGGGGTGCCGGCGAGTGCGGAGCGCCGGGAGGCGGTCGCGTACGCCGGGCCCCAAGGGGCGGCCCCGCGCATCCGGGGGGGGGAGTGGATGGCGGGGCCGCAAGCCCGGGCCAGGTCGGGGGGACGCCTGGCCCCGAGGGGGCTTGAACACCTCATGCCCCCCATCCCCGGCCCCATGCGTGTGACGCGCGCCACTTCGTGGAGGGGTGGGGCTCCGGGACTTCAGACCCCGCGCGCCTGTTCGAAGCGGGCGCGTCCCTCGGCGAGGTCCACGATCGGCTCGGGGTAGTCGAGGTCCGCCCGGGCGGCGTCGTCGAGCTTCCACGGTTCGTGGATGAACTTCCGCTCCAGGTCGGCGAGTTCGGGCACCCAGCGGCGTACGTAGGAGCCGTCCGCATCGAAGCGCTTGCCCTGCACCACCGGGTTGAGGACGCGGTTGGGGCGGGTGTCGGTGCCGGTCCCCGCCACCCACTGCCAGTTCATCTGGTTGTTGGCCACGTCGCCGTCGACGAGCAGGTCGAGGAAGTGCCGGGCGCCGGTCCGCCAGTCGGCGTACAGGGTCTTGGTGAGGAAGCTCGCCACCAGCATCCGGCCCCGGTTGTGCATCCACCCCTCGTGGGCGAGCTGGCGCATCGCCGCGTCCACCAGGGGATAGCCGGTGCGGCCCGCCCGCCAGGCCGCGACCTCGTGCTCGTCGTCGCGCCACCGGTCGCCGCGCGGCCGGTAGTCCGCGTGGGCGGCGGCGGGACGCGCCGCGAGCACCTGGTAGTGGAAGTCCCGCCAGGCCAGCTGCCGTACGAAGGCCTCCGCGCCCGGCGAGCCGGCGCGCCGCGCCAGCTGGACGAGTTCGACGGGGGACAGCGCCCCGAAGTGCAGGAAGGGCGAGAGGCGGGAGGTGGCGTCGCCCGCCAGATCGTCGTGGGTCTCCTCGTACTCGGTGACACCGTCGGCCAGCCACTTGTGCAACTGACTGCGGCCCGCCGTCTCGCCGCCCTCCACGAGCCCGGGGGAGACGCCCTCCACCTGGGAGCGCCGCGGGAGCGAGCCGGCCGTGATGTCGGGCACCGCGATCTTCCGCGGCGTCGGCGCCACCTCCCGTACGCCCTCCTCGGACCAGCGCCGGAAGAACGGCGTGAACACGGTGTAGTGATCGCGGTCCGTGGGGGTGACGGTGCCGGGCGCGAGCGCGGTCACCACCGCGTCGTGCACCGAAAGCCCGCAGCCGATCGGCTCAAGCGCCTCCCGCAGCCGCCGCTCGCGGCCCGCCGCGTAGCCGCTCACCCCGCCCGCGAGGTGCACCCGGTCGGCGCCCACCGCCCGCACGACGGCGCAGACCTCGTCCACCACCGCGCCGGAGCGGACCACCAGGTGCCCGCCGCGCTTGCGCAGCCCGGCGTCCAGGTCGCGAAGGCAGTCGGCGAGGAAGGCCCGCCGGTTGGGCGCGTCGAAGCCGGCGGCCCGCACCCCGTCGTCGGCCACGAACAGCGGCACCACCTGATCGGAGGCGCGCACGGCGGCGGACAGTACGGGGTTGTCGTGCAACCGCAGGTCGGACGTGAACAGGACCACGGACACCGTCACGGGCTGGACTCCTCGGGGCTTACGGCACGGACTGGGCTTGCGGCACGGACTGGGGCGGGTGGCTGCGGCAGCCACCCTCGGGCGGCCGCCGGTCAGATCCTCCAGGACCGCGGCCACCACTCAGGTGATTCGGAGCGGGCGTGGCGAAGGCTCGGTGCGAGTTCCGGGCAGGAGTTCCGATGACGACAGTATGTGACCGTTTGGGCCCAGGAGCCGGGGATACCCGAAGCGGGGCGGCCCTCGGGTCCGTGCGGCCCGAGGGGCACGCGCGGGTGGGTCGCGGCCCCGCCGTGGCCCTGGCCCGACGTCCCATCCATCGGCCCGCCCGCCGGGCCGTCGAACGCAAGGAGTGTCATGCAACGCGAAGCCGCGCTCGAACTCACCGAACTGGGACAGCAGTTGAGGGTCGACTCGGTGCGCGCAGCCGACGCGGCGAACTCGGGCCACCCGACGTCCTCCATGTCCGCCGCGGACCTGGCCGCCGTGCTGCTCGCCCGCCATCTGCGCTACGACTTCGACCAGCCCGACCACCCGGGCAACGACCGGTTGATCTTCTCCAAGGGCCACGCCTCCCCGCTGCTCTACGCCATGTACCGGGCGGCCGGCGCGGTCGACGACGAACAGCTCCTGACCTTCCGGCAACGCGACAGCCTCCTGGAGGGGCATCCCACCCCGCGGCTGCCCTGGGTCGACGTGGCCACCGGCTCGCTCGGGCAGGGGCTGCCGGTCGGCGTCGGCATGGCCCTCGCGGGCAAGCGTCTCGAACACGCGCCGTACCGGGTGTGGGTGCTGTCCGGCGACAGCGAGATGGCCGAGGGATCGGTGTGGGAGGCCGCCGAGCACGCGGCGTACGAGCACCTGGACAACCTCACGCTGATCGTGGACGTGAACCGGCTCGGCCAGCGCGGCCCCACCCGGCACGGCTGGGACCTCGACGCCTACGCGCGCCGCCTGGCGGCGTTCGGCTGGCACACCATCGAGATCGACGGCCACGACGTCGAAGCGGTGGACGCCGCGTTCGCCGAGGCCACGGCCACGACCGGACAGCCCACCGCGATCATCGCCCGCACCCACAAGGGTCGGGGCGTCGAGGCGGTCGACAACCAGGAGGGCAAGCACGGCAAGCCGCTGCCCGACGCGGACGCGGCCATCGAAGAACTCGGCGGCCCCCGGTTCGTCCGGGTGGACGTCACCGCGCCGCCCGCCGCTCCACCCCGCCGCAAGCCCGGCACCTCCGGCACCGACGGCCTGGAGCTGCCGCGCTACGACATCGGCGACTCGGTCGCCACCCGCGACGCCTACGGCAAGGCGCTCGCCGCACTGGGCTCGGCCCGCGAGGACGTGGTGGCGCTCGACGGCGAGGTGGGCGACTCCACCCGTACGGAGCTGTTCGCCAAGGACCACCCCGAGCGGTACTTCGAGTGCTACATCGCCGAGCAGCAGCTGGTAGCCGCCGCCGTGGGCCTCCAGACCCGCGGCTACGTGCCCTTCGCCGGATCGTTCGCGGCGTTCCTCACCCGCGCCCACGACTTCGTGCGGATGGCCGCCGTCAGCCGCGCCGACATCAACCTCGTCGGCTCGCACGCGGGCGTCGCCATCGGCGAGGACGGACCCTCGCAGATGGGCCTGGAGGACCTGGCGATGTTCCGGTCCGTGCACGGCAGCACCGTCCTCTACCCCTGCGACGCCAACCAGACCGCCCAACTCATCGCCTCCATGGCCGAGTTGACGGGCGTGCGCTATCTGCGCACCAGCCGCGGCGACACCCCGGTCATCTACGGCCCCGACGAACGGTTCCCGATCGGCGGCTCCAAGGTGCTGCGCTCCGGCGACCAGGACCGCCTGACGATCGTGGCCGCGGGCGGCACCGTCCACGAGGCGCTGCGTGCCGCGCAGCTCCTCTCGGCGCAGGACATCGACGTACGGGTCATCGACCTGTACTCGGTGAAGCCGGTCGACGCCGAGACCCTGCGCGCCGCGGCCGAGGCCACCGGATGCCTGGTCACGGTCGAGGACCACCGCGTCGAGGGCGGCCTCGGCGACGCGGTCGCCGAGGCGTTCGCCGACGGCCGGCCGGTGCCGCGCCTGGTACGGCTCGGCGTGCGGAACATGCCGACGTCGGCCACTCCCGAGGAGCAGCTGCACCTGGCGGGCATCGACGCCGAGTCGATCGCCGCCGCGGTCCGCCTCCTGGTGGAGCGGGCCGTCGTGAGCTGAGCGGAAAGGCCGTGCGCCGAGCGGGAGGACCGCGCCGCACCCGCGTGGGCGTGGGTGCGGCCATCTCCGGACGCCGGATGACACCGTGTATCCGGTCGACAGCGGTTCCCCCCTCCGGCGTGCGGCCCGGAGCGCCCGGGCCCGCCCGTACAGGAAGCGAGTCCCCGTGGCTTCAGGAGACGAGACCCAGCACGGCAGCGCCCCGCTCACCTGTCTGGTGACCGGCGCCACCGGATACGTCGGAGGACGGCTCGTGCCCGAACTCCTGGCGGCCGGCCACCGGGTGCGCTGCCTGGCCCGCTCGCCCGAGAAGCTGCGCGACCAGCCCTGGGCCGGGCAGGTGGACGTGGTGCGCGGTGACGTCACCGACCGCGCGTCGATGATCGGCGCGATGCGCGACGTCGACATCGCCTACTACCTCGTGCACGCCCTGGGCACCGGAGCGGGCTTCGAGGAGACCGACCGCAAGGCCGCCCGCCTCTTCGCCGACGTGGCCGCCGGGGCCGAGGTGCGCCGGATCGTCTACCTCGGCGGGCTGACCCCGTCCGACGTGCCGGTCTCCCAGCTGTCGCCGCATCTGCGCTCGCGCGCCGAGGTGGGCGAGATCCTGCTGGCCGGCCCAGTGCCGGCCACATTGCTGCGGGCCGCCGTGGTCATCGGCTCGGGCTCGGCCTCCTTCGAGATGCTGCGCTATCTGACCGAGCGCCTGCCCGTCATGGTGACGCCCAGCTGGGTCGGCACCCGCATCCAGCCCATCGCCATCCGCGACGTGCTGCGCTATCTGGTGGCATCGGCGCGGATGCCCGACGAGGTCGACCGGGCCTTCGACATCGCGGGGCCCGACATCATGACGTACCGCGACATGATGGAGCGTTACGCCAAGGTCGCGGGCCTGCCGCACCGGCTGATCCTGCCGGTGCCCATGCTCAGCCCCCGGCTCTCCAGCCACTGGATCGGACTCGTCACGCCGGTGCCGCGCTCGATCGCCCGTCCGCTCGCGGAGTCGCTGCGCCACGAGGTGGTCTGCGGCGAACACGACATCGCGCGGTACGTGCCCGACGAGCCCGGCGCGCCCCTCGCCTTCGACGAGGCACTCGCGCTCGCCCTGCTGCGGGTCCGCGACGCCCAGGTCATGACCCGCTGGTCCAACGCCGCGGTGCCCGGCGCCCCCAGCGATCCGCTGCCCACCGACCCGGACTGGGCGGGCGGCAGCCTCTACACCGATGTGCGCGAGCGTGACGTGCACGCCCCGGCGAGCGCCCTGTGGCGGGTGGTCGAGGGCATCGGCGGCGAGAACGGCTGGTACTCGCTCCCCGTGGCCTGGGCGCTGCGCGGCTGGCTCGACCGGCTGGTGGGCGGCGTCGGACTGCGACGGGGCCGGCGTGACGCGGCGCGGCTGCGGGTCGGCGACTCGCTGGACTTCTGGCGGGTCGAGGAGATCGAACCGGGGCGGCTCCTGCGCCTGCGCGCCGAGATGCGGCTGCCGGGTCTGGCCTGGCTGGAGATGCGCGTCGAGGAGACCGGCGCGGGGCGCAGCCGCTACCGGCAGCGGGCGGTGTTCCATCCGCGCGGGCTGTTCGGCCACGCCTACTGGTGGAGCGTCTCGCCGTTCCACGCCATCGTGTTCGGCGGGATGGCCCGCAACATCGCGAGGGCCGCCGAGGCCGAGACCGGCTGATGGCGGGGCCATGGCCGGACGCACACGTTCGGCCATGGGGAAGCTGGGCAGAAGCCTCAGTACATCCAACCAAGGGCAAAACCTCTGGAGGTTTCCACATGGCGCGCCCGCCTGCCACCACCGGCGCTTCGCCGGGCACCGACCAGCGGACCACCGGCCCGGCCAGCCCGGCTCAGGCTCGTGACGAGGCCCGTACCTTCCTCTCCGCCCTCGCGCCGATCCCGTCCCGCGAGAGCGTCGAGAACGTCCTGCTCGTGGTCTCCGAACTGGTCACGAACGCACTGCGCCACGCCGGTGGCGCCACGGCTCTGCGCTTCACCGCCGATCCCAGCACGCTGCACATCAGCGTTCAGGACCCGAGCCCCGAACCGCCGTGCGAACGCAGGCCCGACATGCGGGGCCACGACGGCGGGTTCGGCTGGCTCCTGGTCCGCAACCTCGCGCGCAGCGTGGCGGTCAAACCGTGCGGCGACGGTGGCAAAAGGGTCTGCGTGGCCCTCCCGCGCTAGGCCGCCGGACCTTCCTGGAACCGGCCTTCCTCGCCGTGCCGCGTCCGATCGGGTGATGTGATGCATGATCCGGTGTGAAGGGGGCACCCGAGGGCTTCGACAGGTGAAGCACGGTGACTAGGGAGGTTGTCCTCATGGCAGCGGCGCAGGTGACGGGACCGGAGCTGGCGGACCGGACGGCGGCCACGACCATGGAGCCCGCGGTGGGGGAGTTGCCCTGGGTCGAGGACGCGGGGAAGGTCGCGCCGAAGGACGCCCGCGAGCTTTCGAAGGTCTTCTTCGAGCGGCTCCAGGTGCTCGAAGAAGGTACGCACGAATACCAGTACGCGCGGAACACGCTGATCGAGATGAACCTCTCGCTGGTGCGCTTCGCGGCCGGCCGCTTCCGCAACCGCGGCAGCGGTGAGATGGAGGACGTGATCCAGGTCGGCACGATCGGCCTCATCAAGGCGATCGACCGGTTCGAGCTGTCGCGCGAAGTCGAGTTCACCTCCTTCGCCGTGCCGTACATCGTCGGGGAGATCAAGCGCTTCTTCCGTGACACCACGTGGGCCGTGCACGTGCCGCGCCGTCTCCAGGAGCTGCGGGTCGACATCGCGAAGGCCAAGGAGTCCCTGGCCCGCGATCTGGACCGCGATCCGACGGTGCGCGAACTGGCCGCCCATCTGAACCGGGACGAGGAAGAGGTCGTCGAGGGCCTGGTGGCCGCCAACGGCTACACCGCGGGCTCCCTCGACATGTCCGCCGACACGGAAGAGGCGGGCGGCACCGCGGGCGGCCGCAGCCGCACCCTGGTCGACTTCATCGGCGAGGAGGACCCGGGCATGGAGAAGGTGGAGAACCTCCAGTCCCTGGCCCCCCTGATGGGTGAGCTGACCGAGCGCGAACGCCGGATCGTGAGCATGCGGTTCGGGGAGGAGCTGACCCAGGCCGAGATCGGTGCCGAACTTGGCGTCTCGCAGATGCAGGTCTCGCGCCTGCTGTCACGCATCCTGACCAAGCTCCGCACCGGGATGGCCGGGGACCAGATCGCCCACGCCTGACCACGGGCGACACCGCGACGGGGCCCCGAGGCGGGCCGGAGCCCCGTCGCGGTCGAACGACCCGGACCCGGCCGTCGCCCGCTGCCCGAGCCCGGATGCTGGAGGCGATCCGTGTTGTCCCTGTCCGAGACCGTGTTCATGAACCTGGAAGTCGACGGGGCCGAACGCATCCCGCTCGTCACACGGCTCCAGTACGACGCCGGCGATCCGTTCGCCGTCCGCGTGTGCTTCGAGATCCAGGAGGACGTGGCCGTCACCTGGACCATCGAGCGCGATCTGCTGGCCCGGGGCCTGGCCGAAGAGGCCGGTGACGGAGACGTACGCGTCTCCCCGCGCACCGTCGATGGCCGGCGCGAGGCGCGCATCGAACTCGCGGGGTGCGGACTCGACGGCGCCTGGGGATGCGCCGTCTTCTGCGCGTGGGAGCCCGCCCTGCGCCATTTCCTCGACCGGACCTACGAGGCCGTACCCGAGGGCGAGGAAACGGTCGACGTGGACGCTTTCCTCCATGAGGTCCTCGCCGCCGGCTGAATTCAACCGCCTTGGCCGCAGGCCCGTTTGAAGCCCGCCGAATCGGCCAGGCGTAGGGCGTACGCACAAAGACCCATTCTGGAGGCGAGACGATGTCTGCCGACAAGAAGACCGGCGCGAAGGCCGAACAGGCCAAGGGCAAGGCCAAGGAAATGATCGGCCGCGTCACCGGAAACGACCGGCTTGCCGCCGAGGGCCGTATCGACCAGGTCAAGGGCGAGACCCGCGAGGCGAAGCAGAAGGCCAACGACGCCTTCCACCGCTGACCGCGACGACCCGGACGACGGACACCGCAACGGAAAGGGGCATCCCGATGAGCGAGGACCTGTGGGGTTTCAAGGACACCAGCGGCCATCTGGCCGGTGCTGATCTGCGCGGCTGGAAGGTGGAGGCCGCGGACGGCGACATCGGCAAGGTCGACAACCATTCGGACGAGGTGGGCTCCGCGCACCTCGTGGTGGACACCGGGCCGTGGATCTTCGGCAAGCGGGTCCTGCTGCCGGCCGGCACCGTGACCCGGCTCGACCCCGACGACAAGCGGATCCATGTCGCCCTCACCCGGGACCAGGTGAAGCACTCTCCCGAATTCGAGCCCGCCACCCATCTGGACGACCCGACCTATCGGGACATCATCGGCCGTTATTACGGAGCGCCTCTTCTCTAGTTCTCTGAAACATGTTTTCCCAAGCATGCAGCGCAGCGCGCCCGCACGGGAGCGGGGGGGGGGGGGGGGGGGGGGCCGCCCCCCCCCCCCCCCAAACCCCACCCCCCGAGGG